>NZ_JDWI01000002.1:314261-344335 GCF_012932765.1 Rhizobium sp. 57MFTsu3.2 | reverse complement strand
CTCCAGCACACGTCGGCGATGGCCGCCCATCTTGCCGGGTGACACACTGCCGGTGGCCCGATAACGCTGCGACCACTTCACCACGGATGAGACAGCTATGTCGAACCGCTCCGCCACCACCCGGCAGCTCTGACCGTCCACAACCGCTGCGACGACTCGCTCGCGAAGATCATTCGAATAGGGTCGCGTCATGGATGCTGGCCTCCATTCCAGCATCCATGATGAATCACAAATCTGCTGATTTGGGAATCCCGCACCGATTCCGATAAGCAATGATCCGCTCTAGCGACCCTGTTGCGGATATGGCCTGCGTGGTATCGTCCAGCTCATGCAACTGCGCGTGGGAGCCACACTATGGGAAGTGCAGCCGCATTACATGGAACATGGAGAATGGTATCCTGGACGCGCCGTGCTGTTGCGACCGGGGTGGTTACGAATGCGATGGGACCCGACCCTGTCGGATATCTTTCCTATCATCCGGATGGCCGGGTAATGGCTGTGGTCGTCAGCCGCGAACGGCCGGCGCTGAAAGGCGAAGTCCCGACCGACGCCGAAAAGGTCGCGCTGTTCGATTCCATGCTCGCCTATGCCGGAACCTATACCTTCGAGAATGGACGCGTGGTGCACCATGTCGATGCGAGCTGGAATCCGGCCTGGGGCGTCAGCGACCTGATCCGGCCGTTCTCCATCGACGGCAACAGGCTTGTCATCAGCGGCGCCCCTGGGGTCGATCCAAAGAACGGCGAGGAAGTTGTCTACGAACTCGAGTTCCGCAAGGTCTGACGCCAGCAAGCCTGCCAGCCGACAAGGTGCCGATCGACGGGCGAGCAGCGGTGGGACGCATGAACCACCGCCGCTCCCCGTGCACCCTTCCGTGGATGGCGGAAGGGAAACTAATTTAGTAGGGAAGGCCGACGTAGTTTTCCGCAAGCGCGGTCGAAGCTGCGCGTGAATGCGTCAGATAGTCGAGTTCGGCTTCCTGAATCTTTTGGTCGAAATCACCGGTATCGGGGAACCGGTGCATCATCGTTGTCATCCACCAGGAGAAACGGACCGCCTTCCAAACGCGGGCGAGTGCCTTTTGGGAATAGGTGTCGATGCCTGCGTTCGAACGATCCTGGTAGTGTTCGATCAGGCCCGAGAACAGATAATGCACGTCGCTCGCGGCGAGATTGAGGCCTTTCGCACCGGTCGGCGGAACAATATGGGCGGCGTCGCCGACAAGGAACATGCGGCCAAAGCGCATCGGCTCGGCAACGAAGGAGCGAAGCGGTGCGATCGATTTCTCGAAGGAAGGCGCAGTCACAAGTGCATCGGCATGATGCGCAGGCAGGCGGCGGCGAAGTTCGTCAAAGAAGCGGTCATCGCTCCAATCCTCGACCTTTTCATCGAGTGGACACTGGATGTAGTAGCGGCTGCGATGCTCCGAGCGCATGGAACAGAGCGCAAATCCCCGCGGGTGGTTGGCATAGATCAGCTCATGGTTGACGGGAGCGACCTCGGCCAGAATTCCAAGCCATCCAAAGGGGTAGATCTTCTCGAATGTGCGCAGCGACCTTTCGGGAACCGCCTTGCGGCTGGCGCCATGGAAACCGTCGCAGCCGGCGATGAAATCACAGTCGATGCGGCGCGTGGCACCATCCTTTTCGTAGGTGACGTAAGGGGCCGCTCCATCGAAATCGTGCGGCTTGACATTCGCTGCCTCATAGATCGTCAGCGCGCCGCTGGCTTCGCGTCGCTCCATCAGGTCGCGGGTGACTTCCGTTTGCCCGTAGATCATGACGCGCTTGCCGCCGGTCAGACCGAACAGGTCGATGCGATGGTCGCGCCCGTCGAAGGCAAGGGAAAAGCCGTCATGCGAAAGACCTTCGGCATGCATGCGCGCGCCAGCCTTTGCCTCATCGATAAGTCCAACGGTTCCTTCCTCCAGCACGCCGGCACGTACGCGGCCAAGGATATAATCCTTGCCAACGCGGTCCAGGATGACGTTGTCGATGCCGGCTTCCGTCAGCAACTGGCCAAGCAAAAGCCCTGAAGGGCCGGAGCCAATGATGGCTACCTTGGTGCGCATGGTGTCCTCCCGCACTTGTCTTTTGTCAAATCTTGACCGGGCAAGGCGCCATCAACAATGGACAAATCCATCATGAAATTGCACAAAGCGAACATCGGGTGATGGAGGCAGGAATGGTAAGGATTGTGCCGACCTACGAGCTCTACGGCGAGAATACCGGGAAAAAGCCGGAGTTTTGGCTGCACTGCGAAACAATTCCCGCCCGCAGCAGCCTGCATCATTTCGAGATCCGGCCACATCGCCACGACAGTTTCTTTCAGATATTGTACATCGATAGCGGCTCCGGCGAGGCAATGTTCTCAGGCGCCTGGCACCCGATCGAAGGTCAGTCAGTCATTACCGTTCCCCCCGGCCTCGATCACGGTTTTCGTTTCTCCAGGGACATCGACGGCTTCGTCATCACGGTGTTGAGCTCGCATCTGAAGGCAATCCCCGGTGACCGCAGCCGGCTCGGCGAGTGGATGGCATCGCCGCATCTGACGAGGCTCGACATGGACGATGAGGAGGCGCGCTACGTGGCTGCCTGCCTGCAGCGGCTCGGACGCGAATTCGCGCAGCGCAAAAGCGGGCGCAACGACCTGCTGGAGTCTTACCTGACGTCGGCATTGTTGCTGACTGCGCGCCTCTCCTCTGAACGACAGGACGACGAGGCGGCTGCCGACGAGAATGAACGTCGCATGGAGCTGCTGCACGGCCTGATCCAGCGGCATTTCAAATCGCACCAGCCGGCAGCTTTCTATGCCAGGGCGCTCGGCATCTCGCCGACCCACCTGAACCGGATCGTGCGCGCCACGAGCGGTTACGGTGCGCATGAGTTGATTGCCCGAAAGCTCCTCGATGAGGCAAAACGCGAGTTGGTCTTCACCTTTGGCAGCGTCCAGGAGATCGCCTACCGGCTCGGGTTTTCGGACCCCGCCTATTTCTCGCGCTTCTTCCTCAAACAGGCTGGCCAGACGCCTCGATCATGGCGCATGGCGGAGCGTGCGAAGCTTGGTGTCTAGCGCAGCACGAGGCTGAGCGCCTTCTGTGTCTCTCGAAGGAGCGGCAGGTAGCGAGCCGGCATTTCCGCGGCTGGCGCATGGGCTGCAGGCGCGCCGATATTGATTGCCGCCACTGTCTGCCCGCGATCGTTCTCGACCGGAACTGCAATGGAGCAGAGGCCGATTTCCAGTTCCTGGTCGATCACGGCGTAACCCTGATCGCGCACACGCCGAAACTCCGCCATCAGTTCCTCGACGTCGGTCTTGGTGTTTGGCGTATTTTGCTTGAGGTCGGTGCGGGCGAGGACTGCCCTGGCCTCGGCCTCCGGCAGTGCTGACAGCAGGACGCGACCCATGGAGGCACAGAAGGCGGGAAGGCGGCTGCCCGGCGTCAGGTTGATCGACATGACACGCCGCTGCGAAGCGCGGGCGATATAGACGATCTCCGTGCCATCGAGCACGGAGGCGGATGCGCTCTGCCCGGCTTTTTCCGACAATTGATCGAGATGCGGCTGGATGAGGACGGGCAGGGGCGTTGCCGAGAGATAGGAGTGCCCGAGCCGCAGAATCTTGGGCGTCAGGGCGAAAAACTTGCCGTCATATTCGGCATAGCCGAGTTCGGCCAGCGTCAGCAGCGACCTGCGCACCGTGGCGCGGTCGAGACCGGTCAGCTTCGCGGCGTCGGCGATCGAAAGCCGCTGGCGGGTCTCCTCGAACGCCTCGATGACCTTCAGTCCTCTGGCAAAGCCGCTGACAAAATCAGTTTCTCGCATGGTTCCTCCTTTGCTCGCGGGCTTGTTG
The DNA here is from genome assembly GCF_012932765.1 of Rhizobium sp. 57MFTsu3.2. NCBI lineage: Bacteria > Pseudomonadati > Pseudomonadota > Alphaproteobacteria > Hyphomicrobiales > Rhizobiaceae > Rhizobium > Rhizobium sp. 57MFTsu3.2. The sequence continues at coordinate 340,483 of NZ_JDWI01000002.1, read as the reverse complement.
CTGGATCCCGGTCAGACGACTGTAGCCGCATTGTTTTGTGCGATATACGAACAAATGTCAAATACCGCACAAAATGCCTTGCCCGCCCTGCCTCCGCGTTTTATCCATCGGTGAAGGGCGCAGAGGAGCATCTCGCCGGCAAGGAGTGATCCAGCATGGACAAGACTATCGGGAGCACGGCTGAGGCCATCTCCGAAATCGGAGACGGAGCGACCGTCATGATCGGCGGCTTCGGCGGGTCGGGCGCACCTATCGAGCTGATCCACGCCCTGATTGACAAGGGGCCGAGGAACCTCACGGTGATCAACAACAATGCCGGCAACGGCCGCATTGGGATTGCCGCGATGATCGACGCCGGCATGGTGAGGAAGATGATCTGCTCCTTTCCGCGCTCGTCCGACCCGCGCGCCTTCACGGACAGGTATCTTGCGGGAGAGATCGAGCTGGAGCTGGTGCCTCAGGGAACGCTTGCCGAGCGCATCCGCGCTGGCGGCGCCGGCATCCCGGCCTTCTACACGCCGACGGGTTACGGCACCGAACTTGCCGAGGGCAAGGTCATCGCTGAATTCGACGGCCGGCATTATGTGCAGGAGCGCTGGTTGAAGGCGGATTTCGCCATCGTCAAGGCCCATGTTGGCGACACCCACGGAAACCTCACCTACAACAAGGCGGCGCGCAACTTCAATCCGCTGATGTGCATGGCGGCGGGCAAGACCATCGTCCAGGTTTCCAGCATCGTTCCCGCCGGCGGCATCGACCCCGAGCATGTCGTCACCCCCGGCATCTTCGTCGACCGTGTCGTCGAGGTCGCCAATCCCGCCCAGGAAGAAGAGCTCGTTCGAGCCGGAGTGGTCTATCAATGACCGTCGATATCAGCATCATCAACACCCGCGAAGACATCAAGCTTTCCAATGCCAGCATCGCATGGCGCGCAGCCCAGGACATTGCCGACGGTGCCTATGTGAACCTCGGCATCGGCTTTCCGGAAATGGTGGCACGCTATCAGCCGCCAGGCCGCCAGGCGATTTTCCATACGGAAAACGGCATCCTCGATTTCGGCGAGGCACCGCCCGCCGGAGAGGAGGACTGGGATCTCATCAATGCCGGCAAGCGGCCGGTGACGTTGAAGCCCGGCTCGGCCTTCTTCCACCATGCCGACAGTTTCGCCATGGTTCGCGGCGGTCATCTCGACGTCGCGATCCTCGGTGCCTACCAGGTGGCGCAGAATGGTGACCTCGCCAACTGGAGGGTCGGCGCCAAGGGCGTGCCGGCGGTCGGTGGCGCCATGGATCTCGTGCACGGCGCCAAGCAGGTCTGCGTCATTACCGAGCACGTCACCAAGAACGGCGAGCCGAAGCTTGTCGACAAATGTACCTTCCCGCTGACCGGGGTCGGTTGCATCACCCGCGTCTATACGAGCCATGCCGTGATCGACATTGTGGAAGGCCGTTTTGTGTTGCGCGAGAAGCTTGCCGCCATGACGGTCGAGGAATTGCAGGCGATGACCGGCGCGCCCCTCTACATCGACGGTCCGGTTGCCGATCTCGTCGTCCCGGAACTCTAAGGGAGAAGCCTGATGACCGAAGCCTATATCTGTGACTATATCCGCACCCCGATCGGGCGCTTCGGCGGTTCGCTGTCAGCGGTTCGCGCTGACGATCTCGGCGCCGTGCCGTTGAAGGCGCTGATTGAACGCAACGGCAATGTCGACTGGGAAGCGGTTGACGATGTGATCTTCGGTTGCGCCAACCAGGCCGGCGAAGACAACCGCAATGTCGCTCGCATGTCCTCGCTGCTGGCGGGCCTGCCGGTCTCGGTGCCAGGTACGACCATCAATCGTCTCTGTGGTTCTGGCATGGACGCCATCATCGCGGCTGCGCGCGCCATCAGGGCAGGCGAAGCCGAACTGATGATTGCAGGCGGCGTTGAAAGCATGTCGCGCGCGCCCTTCGTCATGCCGAAAGCGGAAACGGCATTCTCCCGCCAGGCCGAGATCTACGACACGACGATCGGCTGGCGTTTCATCAATCCCCTGATGAAGAAGCAGTACGGCGTCGATTCCATGCCGGAGACCGGCGAGAACGTCGCCGAGGACTACAAGGTCTCGCGCCAGGATCAGGACGCCTTTGCGGTTCGAAGCCAGGCCAGGGCCGCGGCCGCGCAGGCCAATGGCCGGCTGGCAAAGGAAATCACCTCCGTCACCATCCCCCAGCGCAAGGGCGATCCTGTCATCGTGGAGAAGGATGAGCATCCGCGCGCGACGACAATGGAAGCGCTTGCCAAGCTTGCCACACCCTTCAAGAAAGAGGGCGGGACAGTGACAGCAGGCAATGCCTCCGGTGTAAATGACGGCGCTGCCGCCCTGATCATTGCCAGCGAATCTGCTGCCAGAAAGTATGGACTGACACCGATCGCCCGCATTCTGGGCGGAGCGGCTGCCGGCGTGCCGCCGCGCATCATGGGTATCGGCCCGGTTCCGGCATCGCGCAAACTGATGGCACGGCTTGGCATGACGCAGGATCAGTTCGACGTCATCGAACTCAACGAGGCATTCGCCTCGCAGGGTCTGGCGGTTCTGCGCGAACTCGGCATAGCCGACGATGACGGCCGTGTGAACCGCAACGGCGGCGCCATCGCGCTTGGCCATCCGCTCGGCATGTCCGGCGCGCGCATCACGGGGACAGCTGCAATGGAACTGCGGGAAGCCAGTGGGCGCTACTCGCTGTCGACCATGTGCATCGGCGTCGGGCAGGGGATTGCCATCGCGCTCGAGCGCGTCTGATTTTCATCGCAGAACGAAAACGGCGCGGAGATCGTCCGCGAAAATATCGACGGGTTTGTCAGCAGTCTGACGGCGCGGAGATCGTCCGCGCCGTTTTTCTTTGTGCAAGCCCACGCTTACGGCATCAGCTGGCCGCCATTGACCTCGATGATCTGGCCGGTGACGTAGCCGGAAAGCGTCGGCGATGCCAGGAAGAGATAGGCGCCGACGCAATCCTCCGGCGTGCCGACGAAACCCATCGGAATCGTCTTGCGTTGGAGCTCCATCTGTTCGTCGTTGGTGTAGCGCTCATGGAACGGCGTGCCGATGACGCCCGGCGCCACCGCGTTGACCCGAATGCGGTCAGGAACGAACTCCTTGGCATGGCCGCGCGTGATCGTCGAGACGAAGCCCTTCGATGCCGCATAGAGCACGGCACCATTGCCGCCACCATTGCGGGCGGCGATCGAGGTCGTGTTGATGATGAAGCCGCCCTGCTTCTTCAACCATGGATGGGCAGCGCGCGTTGCAGCGAGAACCGAGCGGGCATTCAGATCCATGACCTTCATGTAGTGCTCGTCGGTATATTCGGCGGTTGGCTTGCGGCCGAGCATGCCGCCGGCATTGTTTACCAGCCCGTCGAGATGCCCGAAGGTTCTGGCCGTCTCTTCGACGACACGTTCCGTCTCGCCCTCTTTCGACACGTCACCGTGAACGAGGTGCACGGTTGCGCCGGCTGCCCGGATTTCGTCGGCAAGCGCTTCGGCGGGCTCCCGGCTCGCATTGTAATGAATGCCAACCTTCATGTCCTGCGCGGCAAAGGCGCGGGCGAGCGCTGCCCCGATACCGGTCGAGGCGCCGGTGATCAGCACCGCCTTGCCGGCGAGGTCCGGGATTTTGATGGATGCAAGCAATTGAGCAAGATTTGCCATGGCAGCGATAGCCTCCGGGAATGTGACGGGACGGTTTGGGGCAAGTTGCAGGGAGCTTATCAGCCTCCCTCAATCCGGGGCAATGCCATATCCGCTATGGCGCGAGATCAAGCTCCGGATAGCGCCGAAAAATTCCGTCCTCGTTGAAGGCAAGCCGGCGGTCCGACTGTAGGTAGGCGGTAATGTTCGGGCGCCTGGCGACGGCATCGTGCAACGCGATCAGCCCCGGATAGTCGGCCGCATAGGCTTTCATCGCTTTTGGAAAGGCATATCGCAGGCCCTCGATGACCTGAAACAGCGACAAGTCGACATAGCTCAGAGCATCGCCAACGATATGGTGCGGCCCCTGAGGGTTTTGTTGGAGCACCTGCTCGAAGTAGCCGAGGAACTTTGGAATGCGCTCGCTGATAAAGGCGGCGGAGCGGGCTTTCGCCGCCTCCTTCTGATCCTCATAGTAAAGGGAGGTGGCAATCGGGTGGTGAGTATCGTGCACCTCCGCCACCAGGTCCGTGATGGTCAGTTGCAGCCCGTTGGCGACGTAGCGCAGTTTCTCATCTTCCGGCGCGAGGCCAAGTTTTGGGCCAAGATAGGAGAGAATATTGGCGACATGCGAGACGATGAGCTCGCCGTCCTTCAGAAACGGCGGTGCAAAGGGAATGTGGGGCTCGCGCTTGCTCTTCATCAGGTCCAGCATCGCTCCGGTTCCCATCGCGGGCCCGGATTGCCTGGCGACATCGACATAATCCGCCTGGGCTTCTTCCAGCGCCAGGCGGACAAACTCGCCGCGGCCTTGAATGCCATCCCAATAGTACAGTTCATATGCCATGAGGTCCCTCCCGGTGGCGTGCTCGAGATCAGTGATGCGCGCGCTGCGCGTTGCGTTTGCGCGTCGCTGCTGCTTTCTCGGCCGAAGCCGAGCGCTCTGCCGCAGAACGCGCTGCGGAGGCGGCGCCGCCCTTGCGCCCACCCTTTTCCGATGCCTCGTGGGTATCTTGCTTGCCCCGACCGGAGCCGGACTTGTTGCCGCCACCGCTTTCCTTGTTGACAGTCGCCCAGGCCCGCCGTTCGGCCTCCTTGGTGGAAACGCCGCGGTCTTCGTAGCCTTCCTCGATATGTTCGGCTTTTCTTTTCTGCTTGTCCGTGTAAGCGGATTTGTCGCCTCTTGGCATGTCTGGACCTTTTCTGACAGAGAAAAGGGCAACCAACTGACGCTCGAAAAGTTCCAACGTTCTCGTAAACCCAAAGGAGCAGCAGCTGAGGAAAGTGCGCCGACGAGGTCGCCTATTTGCGATAATATTTGCGCGACAACGCCATCATCTTCTCAAAGGTGGGAAAATGCAGCGGTAGGGCAGAATGCGCATCCGGAAAGAACAGTGCAACGAGATTGTCGATCGCATAGACAAGGATCAGGGCGAGGGCCAGATAGGCTAACGCGGCAATGACAAGAGCGGTCATTTTACCCTCAAGGCGCGATGCGGAGGCGGCAATCCGCTACGACAAATCTATCAACTTCCAAGTTCGATTTTGGTTCCATCGCCGATTGTCGCCGCAGCATTTTTTCCGCGAGGTCGGCGCCATGCGCAGTCATGTATGTTCTTCTCCCTCGACGCACCTTTCGTGCCCCCAGGGACTCAATAGAGCAGAAGCAATGCAGTCATGTGACGAAGGGCATCATTGGCGCCCGCCGTCACAGCGGAAAAAGCGATCACGCCGATTTTCGGCTAGCCGTTTTCCTTGGCGCGGCGACCTTGACTGCGCCGTTTGCGTTTGAAGCCGAGGCGGTGCGTTTGCGCGTCTTCACTTCCTTGCCATCCGGGGATGCAGCAGACCCTTCGAGCGCTTGGCGCTCGGCACGGGCCTGTTCCCAATGTGTGAAATCTCGTCCCGTTGGACGCCCTTCCTCTTCCCAAAGCGCATAGGCACGCTTCCTGATCCACTCTTCGCGAGTTTCTGTCATCGCCGATCTCCAGTCAGTGAGGCCCGTGGTCTAACGCGATACTGGCCTCAGAGTTCCAGAGTAATCGTGCGGTTTCAAGCAATTTTTGACACACTGCAAAAATAAATCCCGCATTGCAGCATTCAGCTGCTGCGCGGTGCGTGCTTCGTGCTTGCCGACGACAGATCTTGCGCCGGCAAAACCGGACGCTTCATGCCCATGAGTGCGCAATTGAACACTGCAGCTTTGTGTTTATAGTTCAACGCAATGTTTTATCTCATATCGACCTACTGGCCGCATATTCTATTCGTTGTTTCGCTCGCCATGGGCGCCGCGGCAGCGATCCACGCGGCCATGACAAAGGAAGAGGTCCGCGCCGCAATCGGCTGGGTCGGGGTTATCATCCTCTCACCGATCGTCGGTGCTGTGCTCTATGCGATCGCCGGTATCAATCGTATCCGGCGCGCCTCGCTCAGCCTTCAGCGCGATGCGCTGATCCCCGACGCGGACCTCGATGAGCTCGAAAGCTTCGACGCCGACACGGATATCGTCATCAGCGGCTTTGGCCGGCGTTTCGCTGCCCTCCAGACACTCGGCGACCGCGTGGCCCGCGTTCCGCTCGCAACCGGCAACACGATCGACATGCTGGAGACCGGCGACGACTGCTATGGTGCAATGAAGGCGGCAATCGACAGTGCGGCCCGCAGTGTTCTGCTTGAGACCTACATCTTTGACCGCGACCCGATCGGGCTGAGGATCGGCAATTCCCTTATTGCTGCAGTCAAGCGGGGCGTCGAGGTGCGCGTGCTGATCGATGCGGTCGGCGCGCGCTATTCGGTGCCGAGCATACTCGGATATCTTGCAGATGGCGGCGTCACAGTCTCGGTCTTCAACGGCAACGTTATCATGGGGTTGCGTTTGCCCTATGCGAACCTGCGCACCCACCGCAAGATCCTCATCGTCGATGGCCGCGTCGCGCTGACCGGCGGCATGAACATCCGGGCAGGCTTTACCCGCGAAATAGCAGGGGAGGGCTTTGCGCGCGACACCCATTTCAGTGTTACCGGGCCGGTTGTTGCCGACCTCTTCAACGTTGCCGCCGAAGACTGGCGCTTCACGACCGGCGAGATCCTGCAAGGGGAAGCATGGCGAACCGCGATGCCCGAGCGCCAACCGGGGGATCCCGTCTTCATGCGCGTCGTGGCGTCCGGGCCCGACAGAAGCATCGAGACGAACCACAAGATGCTGATGGGCGCCTTCTCCATTGCGCGCAAATCGATCCGCATCATGTCGCCCTATTTCCTGCCGGACCGAGAGCTGATCAGCGCATTGGCGACGGCCGCACGACGTGGCGTCGAGGTTGATATCGTCGTTCCGTCCGTCAACAACCTCGTCCTGGTCGACCGGGCGATGACAGCGCAGTTCGACCAGATCCTTAGCAGCTATTGCCGCATCTGGCGCTCCAGCGGCGCCTTCAGCCATTCCAAACTGCTGTCGATCGACGGGGTCTGGTCCTATGTCGGATCATCCAATCTCGATCCGAGATCGCTGCGGCTGAATTTCGAGGTCGACCTGGAAGTGCTGAATGAAGGCTTTGCCAACGAGATTGACGAGCATATCGACGAGGCCATCAAATCGGCGTCGCCGGTTACGTTGCAGGGGCTGCGTGCGCGACCTTTCGCTGTCCGGCTGCTCGAGAAGGTTCTTTGGCTCGGATCGCCTTATTTGTAGCGGATTTCTTCGGCCTAAAGGCGTGGCAAGTTTCGATAGCCGGCCTATACTCCGGATCAAACCACTTCGACCAACGGAGCGTGAGCAAACTCCGATGCATGCCAAAAAGGACAGTCTGCCCTCAAACATCCTCGCATCGATCCGCAATCGAAAAAAGCGACTGGATGCAGCACATTCGGAGAAGAAGCCGCGCTCGGACGGCACTTTGATTGCCTCTTATAACGTTCACAAATGTGTCGGCAATGATCGTCGTTTCGATCCAGAGCGCACCAGCCGGGTCATCCACGAAATCGATGCCGATGTGATTGCGCTTCAGGAAGCCGACACCCGGTTTGGCGAGCGTACCGGCATTCTCGATCTCGGCCGGCTGGAACGGGAGACCGGACTGATCCCGGTGCCGGTTAACGGCATGGCCAAGGCTCACGGCTGGCATGGCAATGTCGTGCTCTTCAAGCGTGGCCTCGTCCGTGACGTGCACCAGATCAACCTCCCGGGGCTTGAGCCGCGCGGCGCGCTTGTCGCCGAACTCGATCTCGAACGCGGCGGGGCCTTGCGCATCATCGCCGCCCATTTCGGCCTGCTTCGCCATTCGCGCGCACAGCAGGCCAAGATGCTGGTCGAACTGATGGCCGACAAGCGTGAGGTCCCGACCATCCTGCTCGGCGATCTCAACGAGTGGCGGCTCGGTGACCGTTCATCACTGCACACGTTCCAATCCGCCTTTGGCCCGCAGCCGCTGGCCGTACCGAGCTTTCCCGCACGGCTTCCCGTTCTCGCGCTTGATCGCATCATGGCAAACCGCAAGGGCGTCGTGACAGCGGTCGAGGCGCACGACACGCCGCTTGCCCGCATTGCCTCCGATCACCTGCCGGTAAAGGCCGTGGTCAATCTGAAGCGCGTGGAAGAACTCGCGGCCAAAGCCTAGCCGACATACGACAGAGGCATTACTTTCACACGCCGAAAAGGGTCGCTTCCTAAACCATGGCGAGCTTGACAGGGCCCGTGGTCGTGGCAGGTTTCACCTGTCTCGACAGATGTCCTGAATCGGAGGTTTCGCGGTGCTTGTGATGGAGATTTTGCGGCGGCGGGTCGACATATCGCGCGGGCTTGCGTCCGCGGCGATCATGCGCTCAATAGCGGGACTGACCAAAACATGTCTGGTCGCAAGCCTTGCCGTCGCCTTCTCGGTGTCGCCCACCCCCGCCGGGGATACGCCGGTCCAGACGCAGGTTTCGAAGGACCAAGTCCGCAAGCTCGTCGAAACATGGAAGCACTATTATGCGAAGGCCGACAGCCTGCGCGATCGACGCAACGCGTTCGAAGACATGATGGAAGCCACCCCCGAGCCGACGCGCGTGCAAATCAGGCCTGTCGATGCAGATGGTGTCGACGCGCAGCTCATCTGGCCGGCAAGGCTCCATCATCCGATCGGCAAGCGCGCCATTCTCTATATCCACGGCGGCGGCTTTTATGGCGGTTCGTTGCGCACGCACCGGGCCATAGCGGGCGCACTGGCCAAGGCGGCGTCCGCCGACGTGCTTCTCATCGACTACAGGCTTGCACCTGATAACCCCTATCCCGCACAAATCGACGACGCGTTGACAGCCTACCGGTGGCTGCTTGGTTCCGGCTATGAGGCCAGCAATGTCGTCGTCGTTGGCGAATCCGTCGGCGGAAACCTCGCGATCGAAGCCACGCTCAGGCAGATGCGGGTCAAGGGACCGTTGCCTGCGGCCGTCGTGGCGATGAGCCCCGTTACGGATCTGGCTGCAACAGGCGCATCGCTGACGGCCAACGCCAGCACCGATCCACTGATCGACGCCGCTCAGCTCGATCTCATGCGCAAGGCATATCTCGGAACACGCTCGCCCACTGATCCGATGGTGTCGCCCCTCTATGGCGACATGACCGGGTTTCCACCATTGCTTGTCCAGGTCGGTTCGGGCGAGGCACTGTTGGACGATACGCTAAGGCTGGCTGAAAAGGCCCGAAAGGTCGGAGTCGACGTCGAGACCGAAATCTGGCCTGGCATGATCCACCAGTGGCAACTCTTCCCGTTCTGGCTCGATGACGCAAGGCAGTCGAACCAGCGTGTTGCGGAATACGCGATCAAGCATTTCGCCGACAAACCGCGGCCATAGTCTTTACGGCATCGTCAAGACGTCGATGAGGTAGAGCACATCTTTCAGATCGTCAGAGTGTGCAGAATTCTACGGTTTTGGCCTATGGAAGTGCGCTTGGGTCGATGGCATGAACTTTCATACCACGTGATGTGATGGATGCTGGAGGTGTATCGTGGCGACCATCGAGAAAAGAACCATCAGCCTGCCGAGCGATCAGGCAGCGTCTATCGACGCGAAGGTGAGCGCGGGTGATTGTGCTTCGGCGAGCGAGGTGGTCCGCGAGGGTATTCCTGCGCTGAAAGAACGCGATGAGCCGGTCGAGCGCTGACTCCAGCATCAGGCAGCCCCGAGCTTCGACGCGATGAAGGCCGATCCCGCGCGCGGTGTCAGTGTCGATGATGCGTTCGCCAGCGTGCGCGCCCGTCATGCGGAGCGGGTGAAAGACCAGACGTGAAGTGCCGCACGGTTATCACCGGAAGCTCGGCCGATCTGCTGTCGCTCTATGCGTGGATTGCGGATGCGACATCCTCCGACATCGCGCTTGGCTATATCGACCGCCTGGACGCCTATGTGCGCGGCTTCGATGTCGCCTTCGAGCGCGGAGCGTTGCATGACGGTATTCGTCCCGGCCTTCGCACGGTTGGGTTCGAGCGGCGTGTGACATCGCGTTCACCGTAACAGACGAGCAGGCCATCATTCTCGGCTTCTATTATGGCGGCCAGAACTGGCAGGGTATTCTCATCGAGCATTGATCCATGTTGGCGAAAGCGAGAGATCGGCTCATTGAGCTCCGCCGGAGCGGGTTTCTTAACTGCCAGGATCCTCCGCAAGGACACGAGCCTCCAGAATGGAAACGCCATAGGCAGCCATGAGCCACAGACACAAGGCGACACAACGAGGCACAGGCTTCTCTCCAGAGGCAAGCTGGCTTCTGGTTCGTTCGTCAATGCCAAGCAGTTCCTGAATGTCGCTTGCCGACATTCTTGCGACCACCACGGCCGCGCTAAACTCAGACGGTGTCATGTTGCCCCCAGGCGCGATTTCAAACGCGCGAAATCCTGGTTGAGTCTCCTCTCCAATCAGGGGCAGTCTGCCAGCAGCCGGGCTTTCGTTTCCAAGATCAGAGCGTTGTTCCAACTCCAAGCGGGCGGCATCGCCTGGCTCGAAAACAACACGCTCGACCTGGCGGCCGAGCATCGGGATATGAAGCCCATGGCCGGCCGGTGTCGGAAGCCTGTGTTCAGAGCCTCGTGACGATGACCTCCAAATATTCGCTTGGCACGACCACCGTGCCGTCATCGGCGCGATTGAAGCGTTCCATGAGCGCCAAAAGGTCGTCGGTCAGTGTATCTCGCGCCGCCGGGTCAAGGGCGGCGAATGTTTTCAGCACTGGACCATAATAGGTCCGGAAGACCTCAAGCCAATGGTCCGGTGACTTGTAGCGGAACACGAACTGCCTGGGCGTTGCCGCGATCGACCCGACGGCTTTCGGGAACAATTCGGCAAGCCGTGCCCGCGAGCCCCAGAGCGCCGGCGAGCGAGCGCCTGACGGAGGCGGCACATGCTTGCCGATCGTCTTGAACATCTGCCCGATGAAACCGTCAGGGGTCCAGTTCGCAAGGCCAACCGAGCCGCCGCGCTTGCAGACCCGAATGAGTTCGGACGCAGCGCGCTCCTGGTCGGGCGTGAACATCACGCCGAAAATCGACAGCACATTGTCGAAGGACTGATCGGCAAACGGCAGATGTTCTGCATCGGCCTCCTGGAAGACGATCGGCAGCCTATCGGCGTTTGCGCGCTCCTGGCCACGTTCGAGCAACGCCGGAACGTAATCGGTTGCCGTGACCTCGCACCAGCGTCGGGCTGCGGCAAGCGCGCCGTTGCCGTTGCCGGCCGCAACGTCAAGTACCTTCGAACCGGCGCGCAGATCGAGCGCTTCGCAGAGGCTTTCCCCGACAATCTGCAAGGTCGTCCCAACGATTGCGTAGTCGCCCGAGGACCATGCACTTTGTTGCCTGGCCTTGAGCGCGCTGAAGTCGACGGCGGGCTGAGGATTACTGGCGACGGCCGCAGATGTGGACATTGTTTTCTCCTTGGGTCAGATTGATCAGCCTCATGGTGCGTCTATGGCAACCGTGGTTGGGCACGTGTCGTGCCACGGTCTCTGGCTTAGACAGGGATAGTGGGGGTCGGCGTGGCAGCTGGCGTGGGAATGAGCGTGGAATCGGGCGGCGGGGACGCAAATCAACCCGGAGGCCCGCTCGAGATCCGACTGCTCGGCCCGATGGCGATCCGGCGAGAGGGCGCCGATCTGAAGCTTCCCGGCTCCCGGAAGGTGCGATCTCTTCTGGCCTACCTTGCACTTTCACCGAGGCCCTGCGGCAGGGCACAGCTTTGCGATCTGTTGTGGGATATCCCCGACGATCCGCGCGGCGAGTTGCGATGGTGCTTGAGCAAGATTCGCACGCTGATCGGAGAACAACGCGTCATCACGAAGGGCGACACCATCAGACTGGATCTGTCGGACTGCTTTATCGATGCGATCGAGGCGGCTGCGGCTTATCAGCATGGATTCAAGACGCAGTCACTCAGCCAGTTGCGGTCCCTGGCAGCCCTGTTTGCCGGGGACTTTCACGAAGGATCGAGCGTCGAGCGTAGCCCGGCATTCGAAACATGGCTGCTGTCGCAACGTCGTCGGCTGCGCGACATTCATACAGCCCTTCTCGAGCATATGGTGCAGCGTTTCCCGCCCGAAGAAGCACAAACCTATCTCGATCGCTGGATCCAGCTTGCGCCCTTCGACCTTCGCCCGCACGAACTGCTATTGATGTCCCTTGCCAAGGCGGGTCGTTTTCGAGAAGGCGAGGAGCATCTGGAAGCGACCGCGAAGCTGTTTGATGCCGAGGGTATCAACGAGCGATCCTTGCGCGACGCCTGGCAGACGGCCAGAACCCAGACAGACGAAACCTTCCGGCAGCAGCGCCCAAGCGCCAGCGCTGTGGCTGCATCGTCTCCACCCGAAACCGAAAGCTTGCTCAAGGAGCCGCGGCGCGCATCGATTGCGATCATGCCGTTCAATGAGCTGTCGGCCGTGGCCGTTCCCGGCGGTCCGTCCGATGCATTGGCATACGACATTATCACACGGCTCGCGAAGCTGCGCTCTTTCCATGTAATCGCGCAGGGCACGATGTTTGCGCTGAGGGACCGGCACCACACGGTTGACGAGACAGCACGGCTGCTCGGCGTCGACTACGTTGTCGACGGATCGTTTCAGCGCGTCGGCGACCGCATTATCCTTCGCGTCGAGTTGACAGAGGCAAGAACAGCGCGCATCGCCTGGACGGAGGTCTTCGAGCGCCGTGTGGCCGATACGTTTCTCCTCCTTGAGGAAATCGGCAGCAGGATCGTCGTCTCGATCGAGCGCGAAGTCGAAACGATCGAGAGCAATCGTGCCCTCCTGAAGACGCCGAACTCTCTCGACGCCTGGGAGGCCCACCACCGGGGGCTCTGGCACATGTATCGCTTCACCAAGAGCGACAACGAGCAAGCCCAGCGCTTCTTCGAAAGGGCGATTAGCCTCGACCCGACGTTTGCCCGTGCGCATGCGGGGCTCTCCTTCACCCATTTCCAGAGTGCCTTCCAGCATTGGGCGGACCGCGACGCCGAGGCCGAGCTTGCCTATCGAGCAGCGAGCCAGAGCATGATGGTCGATGATCGCGACCCGACGGCACATCTCGCCATGGGCCGGGCGCTATGGTTGAGAGCGTTGCACGATCAGTCCGTCAGCGAGCTGCAACAGGCGGTCGAACTGAGCCCCAGTTTCGCGATCGCGCATTACTCCCTCGCTTTCGTTCAATCCCAGTCCGGTGATCCGGGCGCCGCGATCCTGGCGGCCGATCACTCCCGCGCGCTCAGTCCTTTCGACCCGCTGCTCTTCGGCATGCTTGCAAGCCGCGCCCTGGCTCTCGTGCGCCTCGGAAGCTTCGAGGATGCCGCGGACTGGGGCGTCAAGGCCGCCGCCCGTCCGAATGCTCACGCTCACATTCTGGCGATCGCCGCACTTTGCCTGTCGATCGCGGGACGGCTGAGTGAGGGGAAGTCTTACCTCGCCATGATACACGATCGGTATCCCGCCTATCGGCTGAACGATTTCATCTCGGCATTCCACTTGCCGCCCACTGACCAGGCGCTGTTCCGCCAGGCAGCCCAGCGCCTCGGCTTTGAGTAAGCGGCCCCGGGAACCCACCAGATCACCTGCCGCCGCCCAGCATCGACGATGCGTGAGTTTCAAGCTTGCTGAACGCTGACAAAGGAAACCACTTCAGGAAAATCACGGCGCGCGCGCGCCAGGGTGCGCGACATCCCGCGATTCCTGGGCGACATGATCCCGTTCCTCGGTGGACCGACAATGATCCTCTTCCAAGGTCAAAAACGACGGGGCAATGTATCGACCGCATCAAGACTGAGGGGCTGCGATCGAACCGCGTTCAACGAATGGGCACTCGAGCTTGATCTTCTGGGTGGTTCGGTGGGATGAAATACCCTCGTTGTGGTCGAGGAGGACACCGACGGCCCATCGCGCCATTTCGTCATGGGGTAACAGCACCGTTGAAAGTGGTGGCACCAGGTAGGAGGCCAGATCCTCGTCGTCGAATCCCACCACGGAGATGTCTTCGGGCACACGCAGGCCGCGGCTTTTGATGGCGTCATATGCGCCGACGGCCATTCGGTCATTGAAGCAGAAGATGGCAGTCGGCGGGTCTTTCCGATCAAGCAATTTGAGGGTCAGTTCGCGGCCGCCATTGACGGTCCATCCTCCCATCAATACCAGGTCTTCGTCGACGGGCACATCCCATGTGGTCAGCGCTTGCCGGTATCCCTTCTCGCGGTCCCTGGCAGCTTCGATCCAGTCCTCGCCCTTCAGGTGCGCGATCCTTCGATGACCGGCCTTCAGCAACGCCTCGGTCGCCGCATGCCCGCCGGCGATATCGCCGGGAACGACCGAGGGATGACGCCGATGCTTCTCATAGCAATTCACGAGAACTGTGGGGATGTCGTTCAGCCGTTCCGGGACAACGATCTGTCGGGTCGTCAGGGTGGTATAAAGAATGCCGATGACGTTCAATTCCTGAAGCAGATCGAGAGCCGCGCTCTCGATCCTGGGATCCGAGCGCGTGCAGAAGGTCGCGATCAGGATATCCTGCAGGGCGGCTTCATCGCGCGCGCCCTCGATGAAGGGCATGGCAAACGGTGTTGTGCTGACTTCATCGAGCAGCAGCCCGATAACGGGTCGCCGATGCTCGGGAACATTGTGTCGGGGGCCCTTGCGATAACCAAGGGCTTCGGCCGCTTCCACGACGCGCGATCGGGTCACCTCTGAAACGCGGGGATTGCTGACCCCATTCAATACCAGCGACACCGTTGCTTGTGAGACGCCTGCACGCTGTGCAACGTCAACCATGGTTGCACGCTTGGTCAATGCTTGTCCCACTTCATCGATCGGCCCATCCCATTCATCAAATTATAGAAAACCCAGTTTTCCGACAACCGTCCACTGTGGGTTTTGCGGGTCCCGAATTTTCCGGCTTGCCAGGTAGTTATATTCTCTGTACCCATAACTAATAATATAACTAATAACATAATTCGCAAGGGAGAGAGTACATGACCGCCCCTGTCACGCCCGCATTGCCGCTATCCCGGGACGCGCGCCAGCGAATGACACTCGACGGCCTCTGGCAGTTCAAATTCGAAGGGGATGCCGACTGCCGCTCGATTTCCGTTCCATCCGTTTGGCAATCCGAATTTGCCGATCTTCGCGACGCGTTTGGCACCGCAAGCTACCGTCGACGATTCTTTCTGCCGCAAGAATGGGCGGAGCGCGACATCTCCCTTCACTTCGGCGCGGTGAACTATTTTGCTGAAGTCCTGGTCAATGGTCAGCCTATCGGCAACCACGAAGGAGGCTACCTTCCGTTCTCGTTGATGATTCCGAACAGCATCCTCAAAGCGGAAAATGAGATCGAGGTCTCGGTTACGCTTCCGAGCGCCGACGCGACCAGGTACCCGCAGTTTCCTTTTGCGGAAATTCCGCATGGCAAGCAAAGCTGGTACGGCCCTCTCGGTGGCATATGGCAATCGGTGACGCTGGAGGCGCGTGATACCAGCCACATCAAGCATGCCGAGGTAAGGGCAGACCTTTCCTCGGGTGTTGTTCGCTTCGATCTGGACCTTTCCGCATCCGCGGCAGACGCTGAGGTGCGCGTCGCTGTCTACGGGCCGGACGGAGCCCTGGAGGCCGCGGCAAAGGGATCTGGTCGCACCTTGAGCGTCGTTGTTGGCGAGGTGAAGTCCTGGTCGCCTGATGCACCGCAGCTTTACAGTGCCGACATCAGCCTTTCGGTCGCAGACGCAATCGTCGATGCGATTTCGGTTACATTCGGGTTTCGCACCATCGAGACCAGGGGCGGCCAGCTCTTCCTCAACGGTGCTCCGCTCTACATGCGTGCAGCACTTGATCAGGACTACTATCCCGAAGGCATCTGCACACCGCCTTCGCTTGAGTTCCTCGAGGACCAGGCGCGCAAGGCCAAGGCACTTGGGTTGAATACGCTGCGCATTCACATCAAGGTTCCCGACCCGCGCTACTACGATGTGGCGGACCGTATCGGTCTTTTGATCTGGACCGAAATTCCGAACGTCCAGACCTTCAGCGATGCCTCGGCGAGGCGAATGCGCGAGACCATGCAGGGAATCGTCAGGCGCGATGGCCATCACCCGTCGATCATCGCATGGACGATCATCAATGAGGATTGGGGAACACGTATCGTCGAGAACGCCGATCATCGCCAGTGGCTCACCGAGACCTACGACTGGTTGAAGACGCTCGACCCGAGCCGTCTTGTTTCGGACAATTCCGCCTGTTTCCCGAACTTCCATGTGAAGTCGGACCTCAATGACTACCACTACTACCGCTCCATTCCGGAACGACGCGAAGAGTGGGACGACATCACCAGGCAATTCGCCGAGGGCGCAGCGTGGAGCTATTCTGGCCTTGGCGATGCGCAGTGGCGAGGCGAAGAGCCTCTCATCGTCTCCGAGTTTGGCGTGTGGGGCTTGCCCGATCCCTCGAAACTCCTTCTGGAAGATGGTTCCGAGCCCTTCTGGATGGAAACCGGTGCGACATGGGGTGATGGCGTCGCCTATCCGCATGGCGTTCAAAAGCGCTTCCGCGCGCTCCATCTGGACACTGTCTTCAAGGACTTCGGATCTTTTATCGAGGCCGCGCAATGGTACCAGTTCGGGAACCTCAAATATGAAATCGAGGTGATGCGCGCCCATCCCAAGATCGTCGGCTACGTCATCACCGAATTCACGGACGTTCATTGGGAGGCAAACGGCCTTCTGGACATCAACAGAAATCCGCGTGTCTTCCACGACGACTTCGCGAGCATCAATAGCGACATCGTCGTGATCGCCCGCCCGAATGCCTGGTCTGCCTACGCCGGCGAAGTGCTGGAGGTGGATCTCTCGGTGGCGACCGGTGGCGCGTCCATTCCTGATGGCGCAACGATCCGCTGGACCTACGGGCAGGACGGCGAGCGGGCACTGCCGGCAACGGGTGCCAACGCGGTGGAAAGCGTCGGCATAGTGCAGATGCAAATGCCGGAAACCGACGTCAATCGCATGCTTCGCATCGAACTTGAGGTCATGTCCAACGGACGGCGGCTTGCGACCAATGTTCTCGATATCGCGCTGTACGCAAAGCGCGGCCGAGCCAACCTGCCGAGCATCGCTTCGAAGGATCCGGCGCTTCGCGCTTTTGCAGAGACACTGGGCTATCCGGTCTCTGAGCCTGATAAAGCGGAGGTCAATCTGGCGCATGCCCTTGATGAGAGCGACATTGAGGCAATGCGCCACGGGGCACGCTATCTTGTGATCGCCGATGGCAGCATTCCCACGCATCGCAATCTGCGCAAGGACATTCCCGAAGGCGAAAAGCTCTATCGCGAGATGACCATCGATGAGCGGGATATGCCTGTTGGTATCGACCAGCAGCTTCCAGGAATCGGACTGATCGCACGTGAAGGTACGCTCTGGCGTGGCGACTGGATTGCCAACTTCAGCTGGATCAGACGCAAAGGTGCGTTTGCTTCATTGCCGGGTGGCCCGTTGCTCGACCTGTCCTTCGAGAAGGTTGTTCCACATCACGTCATGACGGGCTTCCGCACCTTCGAGTATGCCGGACCGGTCCACGGCGGGCTGGTCATCGGTTGGGTCCACAAACCCGCCGTCACCATCGCTGAACGACGTGTCGGGCGCGGCAATCTCGTTGCAACGACCTTCCGGTTGACGAGCCACCCGGCCGGCACCGATCCGGTCGCTGCTGCCTTGTTCGATGCCATGATCGCGACGGTCAATCAGAGCAAATGAACGAGCTGAGGCGGGCGCGGAAAACCGCGCTCGGCCTCAAGCGGCAGGCTCTGGAAATCAATCAGCGGAGGAATACGTGGCGCTCATCGAACTGGTGAACATCAGCAAGCAATACGGTGCGGTGCAGGTCATCGACAACCTGTCCCTGACGATCAATTCCAACGAGTTCATGGTCTTCCTCGGCCCATCCGGGTGCGGGAAATCCACCTTGCTGCGAATGATTGCCGGGCTGGAGAGCATCGACGGCGGTGAGATACGCATCGACGGCAAGCGCATCGATCATCTGCCGCCGGGCGAACGAGGTATCGCCATGGTGTTCCAGCACTATGCGCTCTACCCGCATATGAGCGTACGCGACAACATGGCCTTCGGCTTGCGCAACATCGGGATCGACGAAGCGGAAATCGTTCGCCGGGTAACGGAGGCGGCAAAGGTTCTTGTTCTCGACAAGCTGCTTGATCGCAAGCCGGGGCAATTGTCCGGCGGTCAGCGTCAGCGCGTGGCCATCGGCCGCGCGATCGTCAAGGAGCCGCAAGCCTTCCTGTTCGACGAGCCCTTGTCGAATCTCGATGCGGCACTTCGCGTCAGAACGCGCGTCGAGCTGGCGCAGCTTCACAACCGCGTCAAATCGACGATGGTTTTCGTGACGCATGACCAGATCGAGGCGATGACGCTCGCACACCGGATCGTGGTCATGAACAATCGCCGCATCGAACAGGTCGGCACACCAATGGAGATTTATGCACGACCTGCGACACGTTTCGTCGCCGAGTTCGTCGGTTCTCCTGCCATGAACTTCCTGCCCGTGAAACTGGACCGCGATTTTGTTCGCCTAACCGACGGAACGACTGTCCATACGTCGGTTCCAATCAAAGAACTGGCGCCGGCCAGTGACTACACGATGGGTGTCCGCGCTGAAGCCATTTCGATCGGGCGATCCGGCACAGGCGACACGGATGCCGTTGTCGAGGTCATCGAGCGGCTGGGGGATCGCACGCTCGTCTATGCGCGCATCGCGGATAACTCGCTGCTGGTGGCAGAAGCCAAAGGAGACAGCCCACTCGCGCCAGGCGCAGCCGTGGCCCTGACGTTGGACGGCCGCCGGACCCACCTCTTTGACGCGGCCGGCCGAGGCTATCACACCGCGGAGGCAGCGTGATGAGCCAGGCCATCCACATGAACGAATCCCGATTGCGAAACGGCTTGTTCGTTGCGCCTTTCGTGCTTGTTTTCGTCTGCCTGCTCGTCATTCCTCTCTTTTGGGGCTTCTGGCTTGGCCTGACGAAGGCTGACCTGTTCGGTCCCGGCAAGTTTGTGGGGCTTGCAAACTATACGCGCCTCTTCAACGACAGGATTTTCCGCGGGGCAGTTCTGAATACGCTCTATTTCGTTGTCTTGACCGTGCCGGTTCTCGCGGTATTCGGACTTGCACTCGCGCTGGCGCTCAATCGCAAGACACGCTTCGCCTCGGTGATGCGCGCCGTCTTCTTTGCCTCGTCCGTGCTGTCGGTTACAGTGGTGACGCTGATATGGCGCATCGTCTTCATTCCCGACATTGGCCTGCTTTCCAATATCTTCGGCTGGTTCGGTCTGCCGCAGGTAACCTTCCTAAGCAATGCGCGTCTTGCGCTTCCGGCCGTTGCGATCGCAACGGTCTGGTGGGGTGTAGGCTTGCCGATGATGCTGTTTCTGGCCGCGCTGCAACAGGTGCCGGGCGAGATTTATGAAGCGGCTGCGCTCGACAATGCCGGGCGCTGGAAGACGCTGTGGCGCATTACGCTTCCGTCGATACGTCGGACATTCCTGCTCGTGCTGATCATTCAAAGCGTGCTTCAGTTCCAGGTATTCGGCCAGGCCCAGCTGATGACGCAGGGCGGCCCCAACAATGCTTCGAGACCGATTGTCCTTTACATCTACGACGTTGCCTTCACCCGCTTCGATGTCGGCATGGGCGCTGCGACCTCGCAGGTCCTGTTCGCGATCATCCTGATGGCCGGCATGCTGCAGTACTTCCTTTCCAACCGGCAGGGAGAAAATCGATGAGCCGCACGAGCTCCGGCATTGTCGGAAAATCCCTGGGAGACCGGATCATCCTTCTCGGCGTCGTGGCAGCCGGCCTGATCATGGTATTGCCGATCCTTTGGGTCGTCGGGCTGTCGTTCAAGCTCAATGCGGAACTGAAGCTGGATACGAATTCGGTCTTCCACGTTCCGTATACGATCAAGAACTACGCAGACGTGTTTGGCGGATCCAATGTCTTCCGATGGTTCTTGAACAGTCTCATCGTTTCGTCGGGGATGACGCTGGGTGTGCTGATCCTGTCGTCGCTTGCCGGCTATGGTTTCGCGCGGCTACGGTTTCCGGGGCGCGACATTCTGTTTGTCATCGTTCTGTTCGGCCTTGCCGTTCCGGAGCAGGCGGTGATCGTCGCACGTCATCAGATCTTCAGCATGCTGCGACTGCACAATACCTATCCTGGCCTGATCCTGCCCGGTTTGGCTGCGCCATTCGGTGTTTTCCTGATGACGCAGTACTTCCGGGAGATTCCCAAGGAACTGGATGAGGCAGCACTGCTCGACAACGCGTCGCGCTTCAAGATCTTCTGGACGGTTCTTCTACCCCTTACCATCCCGGCCCAGGCGACACTCGGTGTGTTCACCTTCCTCGGTGCCTGGAACGACTATCTGTGGCCGCTCATCTCGGCGACCAAGAAGGACATGTACACGATCACGACCGGCATTGCTTCGATGCAGATGAACTTCGCCCAGACTGAAGGCCTGGGCTTCCTGATGGCTCAGGCTGTGTTCGCAGGCCTGCCAACGCTCGCTGTCTACCTGTTCTTCCAGAAATACATCGTCACAGCGGTTTCGGGTTACGCAGTGCGATGACGATCATGATCTGACAATCCGGTTTCAACACGCATTTTCGCAAGCAATAGGAGGAGATTGCAATGAAGATTGGCATGAGGAACATCTTACTGGCGGCGACGCTGACCATGGCGTCGTGGCCAGCTCTGGCCGGTGATCCGGTCGAAATTACAGTTCAACGGTTCTTCGGAGCGTGCGACGCCGATTGGGAAACCAACACCGACGTCAGCAAGGCTGTAGGCGAGTGCGGAATCATCACGTCGCAGATCAACAAGTTCGTTGCCGACAATCCCGACATCAAGATCAATGTGAACACCGTCGAATGGCCTGGTTACGACCAGCTGACGGCGCAGCTGGCGTCGGGCGAGCCGCCAGATGTCGTCACCATCCATGAATCCGTACTGTCCGACTATCAGTCGAAGGGTCTTCTTGAGCCTCTGGACGCGGTACTGAAGGCTGCCGGCGTCGATTCTTCCACTTTCACCGCGGCGGGCCGGGAAGGGGTGACGAAGGAAGGCCAGATATTCGGCCTGCCGATCGATTCCCACACCATGCTGTGGCACATCAACATGAACTATTTCCGCAAGGCGGGTCTGGTGAATGATGACGGAACGCCGGTGCTGCCGAAGACGGCCGATGAACTGCTCGCACAGGCTAAGCAGTTCAAGGAAAAGACCGGCAAGCCCTATCTCGTTCAGAGCATGGCCAACGAAAAGGGTGCGTTCTATCGTGCCCTCTATATCTACCTGACCCAGATGAAGTCCGACTTCTTCGCAGATCCGACCCATGTCAAACTCAACACACCTGAAGCCAAGAAGATCGTCCAGCTGTTCAAGGACATCTACGATCAGGATCTGACCACGAAAGACCAGGACTATGCTGCATCCCTGTCCGGCTTTACCAAGGGGGACGGTGGTGTTCTCCTGAATGGTACCTGGGTTGTGGGTGACTTCGATGCCCTGTCGAAAGAGGCCGACAACGCGCTCACCAACGGCTACGCGGTCTATCCGTATCCGCCGGTGTTCGGCGGTGAACCGGCCTATTGGTCGGATGGCCACTCCTGGGCGATGACAAAGAAGGATCGTACCCCGGAGCAGGTTGCGGCAATCGGCAAGTTCCTGAAGTTCATGGCCGATCACAACTTCGATTGGGCCAGGACCGGTCACCTGCCGGCTCAGCAGGCGGTCATTGATTCAGCAGAGTTCAAGGCGCTGCCGCATCGCACCACGATCCTCAGCATCGCAAACGTCGCAAAACCCCTGCCTGCACAGGTTCGTCATCAGTTCGCGGTCAACGACATCATCGGCGAAGAGATCGCTTCTGCGATCACTGGGCAAAAAGAGATCGATGCCGCGCTCACAGACGCCGAAACCCGCGTCAACGATCTGCTTGCAAACTAGCCATAAAGGGGCTGTTCGAGCATTCCGGACAGCCCTTTGGCAATTTATGCCTCTGTAGAGGGGAAACTGGACGCGGTCAGCAGATCGGCACTCTGCAAGACCGCGCTCCAAAGACAGGAACCGTCCTTGACAGCTCGGTGCTTAACTCCTGGCCCCCCGGCTGGAATCGCAGCAAGCGTCCTGGCGAGGTAATTCCTTTCGTTCTCGATCGGTCGCATGGCCATCCTGACGCGTTCCTGCTCACCTTCGGTACAGTTCTGCCCTTCCAAGCTCGAGCGTTCGCTGCCCGCAACAAGGCTCCCCGGTGAGCTTACGGCTGCTCCTGCCGGAGAGTTGGACCAGCGATCAGGATCGGATGGGTCAGTTGTATCCTGCAATGTTTGATATCCCTAAAAAAGAGCAGCGATGGTCACATCATCGTCATGGAAGGCGAGGGAGGCTTCAACCTCGAAAACCATGTCCATTCGTGGTCTTAGTGGACATGACCCGCTTCTCTAGCGATTTCGTAAAACGCCTGCATGGCGTCGCTGACGCCTCCAACGGCGTCTCTCCGTCATGCGAGAGCGGTATGGTCCTCATTGGCCAAAAGGTGATCGCCCGATTTAGCTCGAAAGGCGTACAAGGTATTTTGCGCTTCTTCGGCTATGATTCGACAATCTGCACATTGGTAGATTTTCGCGAGGGGGCATGCCATGCATCGCAAAGCTCTCCGTTGGGCATCTCGCTCAATGCTATTGGATTCGTTGACTCCCCGGTGGCTAGCGGGCCGAAAGGCAAAGCTTCGCAATACCGCCTATAGGGAAGATAACAACTATCAACTCGCGCTGGCCGCACAAACGACCGATGCGATCAAGTCTGGCACTGCCTCCGACAGTCCCGTCAACACCATCGCGGTCAATGAGGATGACGATCGGTCGACGGGGGTGGTCTGCGACGCTCACGGCCAGGTCAATAACGACACCACACTGCCGTCGTTGGCCGATGGTTTCGCAACGATCTGCGGAGCCGGAGTTCAACGCGGCGACTTTGTAGCACATCAGCCGTTTGCTGTTGACGGTGCTGCGCAGACAGCGTCCGGACCAGGTTCGATTAGTGTAGGGAGCGGGTCCGCTTCCGGCAAAGTCGTCACCCCTGAATCGACCCCGTCAGCGCGGGCGAGTGTTCACGGATCGCACTCATTCCTGGCGTTTGGCATCGGCGGCTACCATACCTCTCCGACGCGAATGCTCGATTGGGCGCAAGGCGGCGGCATGCTCCAGCGTGACGGCCAACTGCCCGGAACCAGGCTGACCGAGGGATCGGACTATGTACCGACCGGCAAGGGAACATTTGGCGCGTCTGTCAGCGACCCGCTTCCGAACCGTGACCTTTCGCCCTTGTCAGGCTGGCACGGAACAACAATGTGGACGGGCTCAACAGTCTCGAACGGGTCATTGTCAGGCCGCGGGGAGATCGGAGCGGGAAGCGCAAGCTCCAAGGGTGTGAATATCCTTTCCGGCGCGGTGACTGAACCGGTGGGCACGCAAAGCGCAGCGACGCAGAGTCTGGCGGCGGCGGCCGCCACCACCAATGCGATTGTGGCGGAAAACCAGAAGCAGGGCAATCCGGAGAGCGAATGGGGCATCACGGGAGCCGGGAGCTCGAACATCGAGGGGTTCGCCACCGACATCAGCATCAATCGGGGCCAGACCGTCAGCTTCAAGATCAATACCAATTCCAACAACTATCGGATCGACATCTATCGCCTCGGTTATTACGGCGGCATGGGAGCACGCAAGGTTGACACCATTCAGCATACAGGCGTGCAAAACCAGCCTACAGCGTTGCGCGACAGCGCCACCGGTTTGGTCGACGCCGGCAACTGGTCGGTTTCAGCGTCTTGGGCAATTCCAGCCGACGCAACGTCGGGAATTTACATCGCGAAGCTCGTGCGTCAGGATGGTACCTTCGGCGAAAACCAAATCCCGTTCATCGTGCGCGACGACAGCAGCCACAGCGACGTCCTCTTCCAAACGTCGGATGAGACCTGGCAGGCCTACAATCCCTGGGGCGGGGCCAATTTATACCAAGGCAACGGGCCGGGAGGCGACTCGTCCCCAGGGCGCGCATACGCGGTTAGCTACAATCGCCCGATCACCACGAGGGGCGGCGGCCTGGCGGCCGGACCACAGGATTATATATTCGGTGTCGAATACCCAGCCATCCAGTGGTTGGAAAAGAACGGCTATGACGTTTCCTACATGGCCGGAGTGGACTCCGATCGCCTCGGCAGCCTGATTCAGAACCACAAGATGTTCCTGAGCGTCGGCCACGACGAGTATTGGTCGGGACAACAGCGCACCAACGTCGAGGCAGCGCGGGATGCTGGTGTAAACCTCTGCTTTTGGAGCGGCAACGAGGTCTACTGGGAGACGCGCTTCGCTCCGAGCATCAGTTCCGGCGCCCAAGCGTATCGCACCCTGGTGTGCTACAAGGAGACCAGGGCCGGCCCCATCGATCCGGATAACCAATGGACCGGAACCTACCGGGATCCACGGTTCGTCTCGCCGACCGCGGTCGGCGGAGGGCGGCCGGAGAATGCGCTGACCGGCACCATGTTCCAGGTCGACTCGTACCGAAGCGATTCGATCACCATCCCGTATGACGACGCCAATCTGCGCTTCTGGCGCGATACCAGCGTGGCAAACCTGCAACCTGGCCAGACGGCCACGCTCCAGCAGAACTATCTCGGGTATGAATGGGATCAGTCACCCGATAATGGCTGGCGTCCGGCCGGACTGATCGAACTGTCGTCGACCACCTTGCCCGTGGACCAATATCTCCTGGACTACGGCACCGTCACCGGGACTGCCACCGCAACGCACAATCTGACGCTTTACCGAGCTCCTAGCGGCGCCCTGGTGTTCGGCGCCGGCACGGTTTACTGGGCATGGGGACTCGATCAGAACCATGATCTGGAGGCCACTCCAGTCGATCCGCGGGTCAAGCAGGCCATGGTCAACCTGCTGGCGGACATGGGGATCCAGCCTGGCACATTGGAGGCCGGCCTGGTATCAGCAACGCAGTCGACGGATACGACAAAACCGGTATCATCGATCACCGCGCCGAACGACGGGACCCCTCTTAAGGTAGGCAACGCCATCACCATCAGCGGAACCGCATCCGACGTCGGCGGCGTCATCGCTGCCGTCGAGGTGTCGACCGATGGCGGGACAACGTGGCACCGGGCCGTTGGAGACGAGAGCTGGACCTATAGCTGGGTCGCGCAGACAGCCGGTACGTTCACCATAAAGACCCGGGCGGTGGACGACAGCCTCAATCTCGAAACCCCCGGTACTGGCCGAACAGTGACGGTAACCGGCAACAACTTCTTTTCCGCTTCAGCGATACCGCCCACCGTGCCTGACGGCGATGGCAACGCTATTGAAGTTGGAATGAAGTTCCAATCCTCAGTGGCAGGCACGGTCACGGGCGTGCGGTACTACAAGAGCGATTTGAACATCGGACCACACACGGGGTCGCTGTGGTCGAGCACAGGTACCAGGCTGGCAACGGTCACCTTCACCAACGAGTCAGGGGTCGGTTGGCAGGCCGCCAGCTTTTCCAACCCGGTCGCGATCACGGCTGGCACGACCTATGTGGTCTCGTATCACACCAACTACGGACACTACACGGCAACGGGAAACTACTTCGCTTCTTCCGTGACAAACGGATCACTCACGGCTCCGGCGAATGCCGGCGTCTACACCTATAATTCGGCCAGTGTTTTTCCGAGCAGCACCTTCAACAGCGAGAACTACTGGGTCGATGTTCTATTCAATCCAACAACGGCAAACAACACGCCACCGACGGCGGTTGCCGATGCCAGCGATGCGACCGAGAAGGGCGGCGTTGCCAATGGCTCGGGCGGTTCTGTCGCCAGTGGCAACGTGCTGACCAACGACACCGATCCGGACGCCGGCGACACCAAGACCGTCACGGCGGTCAGCTTCGGCGCGACGACAGGCACGCTCGGCACCGCACTTGCCGGTGCCTATGGCAG
>NZ_JDWI01000002.1:312404-313408 GCF_012932765.1 Rhizobium sp. 57MFTsu3.2 | reverse complement strand
GCACTGCCTTCTCGTTCGTGCTGCCGGCCGGCACCTTCACCGATGTCGACAGCGGCGACACGCTGACCTACACGGCAACCTCTGCCGACGGCACCGCTCTTCCCACCTGGCTGAGCTTCAATGCCTCGACGCGCACCTTCAGCGGTACGCCGACGACATCAGGCACGTCAGACATCAAGGTCACGGCAACCGACATTGCAGGCCTCGCCACCAGCGAGACCTTCAGCATCACCACGACAGTGCCTTCCACATACAGCCTGTTCAGTGCCACCAGCACGCCGGCGCAGACGAACCTCAATGACAACAGGCAGATCGAGCTCGGCGTCAAGTTCCAGGCGAATGTTGCCGGTACAATTACCGGCATCAAGTTCTACCGAAGCGCCAACGACAATGGCCAGAACGTCGTCGATCTGTGGACCACGGCAGGCACCAAGCTCGCCACCGCCACCTATTCCGGCACCACCGGCAGCGGCTGGCAGACGGTGAGCTTTGCAACCCCGGTCACCATCACCGCCAATACCACGTACATCGCGTCCTATCACACGACCGGTGCCTATGTGGCGACCGGAAACTATTTCACGGCAGCTGTCACGAACGGCCCGCTGACGGCGCTGTCGAGTGCCGCCGCGGGTGGAAACGGTGTCTACCGTTATGGCGGATCCGCCACGGCAGGCATTTTCCCGAATGCCACCTACCAGGCGTCGAATTACTGGGCCGATGTGGTCTTCCGGCCGGCGACCCAAAACACTGTGCCGACGGCGGTTGCCGATGTCGGCGATGCGACCGAGAAGGGCGGTGTTGCCAATGGCTCGGGTGGTTCTGTCGCCAGTGGCAACGTACTGACCAACGACACCGATCCGGACGCCGGCGACACCAAGACGGTGACGGCAGTCAGCTTCGGCACGACAGCAGGCACGCTCGGCACCGCACTTGCCGGTGCCTATGGCAGTCTCGTCCTCGCGGCCTCGGGCGCCTATACCTATACGATCAACGAGGCCAACTCC
>NZ_JDWI01000002.1:0-311561 GCF_012932765.1 Rhizobium sp. 57MFTsu3.2 | reverse complement strand
GCTGCCGGCCGGCACCTTCACCGATGTCGACAGCGGCGACACGCTTACCTACACGGCAACATCTGCCGACGGCTCGATTCTTCCCACCTGGCTGAGCTTCAACGCCGCGACGCAGACCTTCAGCGGTACGCCGACGACGACAGGCACGTCAGGCATCAAGGTGACGGCAACCGACATTGCCGGCCTCGCCACCAGCGAGACCTTCAGCATCAATACGGCCGCAGCCCCCACCACCTACAGTCTGTTCAGTGCCACCAGCACACCGGCCCAGACGAACCTCAACGATGGCCAGCAACTCGAACTCGGCGTCAAGTTCCAGGCGAATGTTGCCGGTGATATCACCGGCATCAAGTTCTACCGGAGCGCCAACGACAATGGCCAGAACGTCGTCGATCTGTGGACCACGGCGGGCACCAAGCTCGCCACTGCCACCTATTCCGGCACCACCGGCAGCGGCTGGCAGACGGTGAACTTTGCGACTCCGGTCACCATCACCGCCAACACTACCTATGTGGCGTCCTACCACACAACCGGTGCCTATGTGGCAACCGACGGGTTTTTCACCAGCGGCGTCACGAACGGTCCTCTGACGGCCCTCTCAAGTGCCGCCGCGGGTGGCAACGGTGTCTATAGCTATGGTGGGTCCGCGACCGCGGGTCTCTTCCCGACCAGCACCTATGATTCTGCGAATTACTGGGCCGACGTGGTCTTCCGGCCGCAACTCGCAGCATGATGAGTCGGCCGAAGTGACAGGCCGACTTCGGATGCAATGAATGCAATGCAGGTTCTTGCCGCGGCAAGCCGTCGTCGCAAATGCCACACACAGGCGTCCCGGCGTCGATATGTATGCGCTGCCGCATTCCGCATTTTGGTCTTTTCCAGCACAGCGCACAGCCGAGGTCGAGTTGAGGATCAACTCGACGGCTTCCGGTTTGACCTCCGCCTTGAGCGGGCGCAATTCGCGCAGAGGCCATTTCTGGCTTGCCACGCGCCCGCGCCATGTGGGTCTGCTGTCGGCTGCCGGAGCGGAATGACGGACGGCAGGTTGTCGGAGACCATGTTCAATTGCCTGTAGGATCGCGATACGACGGGATCTCGCCAGGATCGGCGAACTGAACTTTGTCGTATTCGGATGATCCTGAACATCCGGCGAACCATACCAGGGCGATCGATTAGATCATCGACTTGCAATATATTTAAATGCTATTATATTGGCATTAACTTCCCAATAATGCGATTAGGTGATAATATGTTCACATTTAACATGTCGTCCCCGGTGGAAGTTATTCGAGGCTTGGCGGAAAGAATGAAGCGCCGGCGGATCGAGCACGGACTGACCCAGCGGGAACTGGCGGCAAGATCGAATGTCTCGTACGGGTCGTTGAGACTATTTGAAGAAAGTGGAAAAATCTCCCTCGAGAGTCTCGTGAAAATTGCCTTCGCCCTTGAGGCCGAGGCTGAGTTCGAGCGATTGTTTCCGAGTCGGCCGCCGCAGAATATCGATGATGTCGTTGATCGTCCTCTTAGGCAGCGGGTGCGCAGGAAATGAAGTTCAAACCAGTCCAGCAGATGAACGTCTATCTGAATCTCGAAGGGAATGAGAAGAAGCTCGGCACGCTCGCTTGGAGCGGCAAGGAACGGAGGGCCTACTTCGAGTACTCGGCAGAGTTTCTCGCAGCACCCCTTTTGATTTCACCATTCCATATGATGGCCGCCACTGGATTGATTGCAGCGCCTCGCGATCCGTTTGACGGGCTCCATGGGCTCTTCAACGACAGCCTGCCTGATGGTTGGGGTCGTCTATTGCTTGACCGCCGTCTCCAGCGAGCGGGCATCGACTATACGCAGCTCACTCCTATCGACCGTCTCTCGGCAGTGGGAAGAACGGGAATGGGTGCGCTGACATACGTTCCCGATTTGCCGGACGATCTGAAACAACCGACCGACGCTGACCTCGACTGGTTCGCTGATCAAGTGGAGTTGGTACAGACAGAAATGGACGTCGCTGACATCGATAGCTTGCAGGGCGCGCAAGGTGGATCCGCAGGTGCACGACCAAAGATTATGATCGCCTTCAACAAGGCCGAGAATACCTGCGTTCTGGACTACGGCCGGCCGTTGGATCCGGGATTTGAAAGATGGATGGTCAAAGCGCCCAGTTCTAGCGATCCGGGGGAGATCGGTGCCGAAGAAAAAGCCTATGCGCTCATGGCGGCAGCTGCAGGGCTGGAGATGGCCGACACCCAGCTATTCGACACCCGGAAGGGAAGGCGGCTTTTTGCGACGAAGCGTTTTGACAGGATACCCGCCGGCAGGCTTCACATGCACACGGCAAGCGGTCTGTTGAATGCCAGCCATCGCGAGGCCTCTCTCAACTATGAGCAACTTCACAAGCTTACCCATATGATGACCCGCGACGCCGCAGAAGTCCTCAAGATGTTTCGAAACATGGTGTTCAATGTATATGCCAAGAATCGCGACGACCATGCGAAGAACCACGCATTCCTTATGGACGGGAATGGTCGTTGGTCATTAGCTCCTGCATACGATCTTACCTTTTCGTCCGGACCAGGCGGAGAGCACAGCGCGGCAATAGCTGGGGAAGGTAAAAACCCTGGCATGTCTCACCTCTTGGCGGTCGCCAGAGGGGCTTCGATCTCGGATCAAGACGCTCGGTATGTTATAGAGCAGGTGCGAACGGCCGTAGACCGGTGGCCGCAGTTTGCTGACAAAGTCCGGCTATCCAAATCCCGTACTGCTGAACTCGACAAATTCTTGAACGGCAATCGGCCGGCTCAGACACTTCGCGTGCACTACGATCGGAATGACTACAGCATTTCAAGCCGACACGAGCGGCCGAAAATCGTAAGCGATGATGATACGGGTGGCTTCAGCCCCAAGCGTTGAATTCCACCTATGAGGTGTGGCGGTTGCTACCTTCTTGCGAGATTTCGTCGCAATCGTTCAGGGCGATACCGACACTGCAAGGACGCTGGAACTTGCTACTAGTCAAGCAGGCGCTGTGGTTTTTCTTTCTCCGGGTTTTCGCGCGCGACGTTTCGGTGTGAGGTCATTCAATACATGGCCGATGGCGAAGGACGAAGCGGACGTCCGCGGCGATGGTTGCCGTTGTCCTCCGGAGTGAGTGCGACCTGGAGCAATGGCGGGAACGCCCACGAAAGATGTTCGAGATAAACGAGGTTCCAACCGAGGCTGAACTGGCGGTGCTTGATAACCCGTCGGATCGTCGGCCGTAGCTCTACGGCGGGTTTGCACCGCTCGGTGGGCAAGGACTGACACGCGCCTTCAGCGTCTGCTGTGAGGTCTGCCTTTTAAAGGTTTGTGTAAGGGTCGCTGACCTTCGCCACGACCTCGATTTCCGAGATCCGTATCTTGGGAGAATCTAGAATCCGCACTTTAACTTCCGACTTGCCCTTGACGTTTCCGCTGCTTTTTGGAAATGCTAAGATGTCAGACCAATTTCAGGTCGACTGCCTATAAGAATTCTGGGGAACCATGAAGGCACCACGCAGCGACAGGCCGGTTATCCGGCCGCTTCCGGCCATGGATCGGGCACGTCAGGTGACCGACGCACTGGCCGAGTATGTTCAGAGCGCGCAATTGAGGGCAGGCGATCGCCTGCCGGCGGAGCGCGAGCTGATGGCGGCGCTGATGGTGGGCCGTTCGACGATCCGCGAAGCGATCCGTCATTTCCAGGCGCTCGGCGTCATCGAAACACGAAAGGGCAGCGGCACTTACTTGCTGAAACCGGTTTCGAAGGCGACAATCCACATGCCGCTGTCGCTTGATACCGGCCATCTGCGTAACGCTCTTTTGCAAACGCTCGAGGTGCGTCGCGGGATCGAGTGCGAGGCCTGCATGGTCGCCGCGCGCAAGCGGACCGACAAGGATCTCATCCTGATCGAGCAGAACCTCAATGAGATGGAACGCGTCCACATAGAGAAGGGCACGTCGGGGCCTGAAGACCTTGCCTTCCATCTGGCCATCTACGACGCCACC
Source organism: Rhizobium sp. 57MFTsu3.2 (assembly GCF_012932765.1). Lineage (NCBI taxonomy): Bacteria > Pseudomonadati > Pseudomonadota > Alphaproteobacteria > Hyphomicrobiales > Rhizobiaceae > Rhizobium > Rhizobium sp. 57MFTsu3.2. The sequence goes on along the minus strand of NZ_JDWI01000002.1, from coordinate 307,541 downwards.
CACAATCCGCTTTTCCGCCAGCTTCTCGAGCAGATGCGCGAGACATTCTGGCAGTTCTGGGAGCATCCCTTCGAGCGCGAGGACTTCGCCCGCCGCTCGTTTCCCTTTCACCGCACGCTCTTCAACGCGATCGCTGCCCGGGACGCCGAGGCCGCGCGTGAAGAGACACTGAAGATCCTCGGGGTCGTCGAGGAAGATATCAAGGAAATGTCGAAATGAACAACGGCGCAGACGCGTTCGATCTTGCCTCGCTCATCACAGCACACGACGAAGGAAACTTCGCCGAAGCCGTCGTGCCACCGATCTTTCAGACGTCGCTTTTTACCTTTTCCGACTATGACGACATGATCTCCTCCTACCGGGGCGAGAAGGTCCGGCCGATCTATACGCGCGGCCTCAACCCGACCGTCCGCATGTTCGAGGAAATGCTGGCAAAGCTCGAGGGCGCTGAAGATGCGCTCGGCTTTGCAAGCGGCATGGCGGCGATCTCCTCGGCGGTGCTCTCCTTCGTCGAGCCGGGCGACCGGATCGTTGCCGTCAAGCATGTCTATCCCGATGCCTTCCGCCTGTTCGGCACGATCCTGAAGCGCATGAAGGTCGAGGTGACCTATGTCGATGGTCGCGATGAAGAGGCCGTAGCCAAGGCGCTGCCCGGCGCCAAGGTCTTCTACATGGAAAGCCCGACGAGCTGGGTGATGGAAGCCCATGATGTCGGCGCGCTCGCGGCCCTTGCCAGGAAGCATGGCGTTGTCACCATGATCGACAATAGCTGGGCGAGCCCATACTTCCAGCAACCGATTTCACTTGGCGTCGATATCGTCATCCATTCGGCCTCGAAATATCTCGGCGGCCACAGCGACGTGGTGGCCGGTGTCGTTGCCGGCTCGAAGGAGATGATTGCCCGCATCAAGGCAGAGGCCTATCCCTATCTCGGCGGCAAGCTCTCGCCGTTTGACGCATGGCTCTTGATCCGCGGCCTGCGAACATTGCCGATCCGCATGCGGGCGCATGAGGCGGCCGCGATGACGATCGCCAGGCGCCTGCAGGAACTCGACGTGGTGGAGACCGTCTGCCATCCGGGCCTTGGCAACCGGCTGCCGGCTGGCCTCAACGGCACGTCGGGCCTGTTTTCCTTCATATTCCGCGAGGGCGTCGATATCCGCGCCTTCGCCGATCACCTCAAGCTCTTCAAACTGGGAGTGAGCTGGGGTGGGCATGAAAGCCTGATCGTACCAGGCGAGGTCGTCCTTCAGCAGAAGGCGCAACCGAATTCCGCGCATACCTTCGGGATCCATGCGCGGTCAGTACGCCTTCACGTCGGCCTCGAAGGAACTGAGGCGCTGTGGAAGGACATCGAGGCGGCATTGGCGGTCGCCTCTTGAGTTGACAACCTGAAAAACCTGAAAAGGGGGAGCAAGCATGAAAAGACTGATCACCGCCACTCTACTCGCCACGATGATGGCCGGTACGGCGCTCGCCGATACCACGCTGAAACTGGTCGAGGTCATCACCAGCCCCGAACGAACCGAGACCCTGAAATCGATCGTCGGCAAGTTCGAGGCCGCAAACCCCGGCACCAAGGTCGACATCATCTCGCTGCCCTGGAACGAAGCCTTCCAGAAGTTCGCGACCATGGTCTCGGCCGGCGACACGCCAGACGTGATGGAAATGCCCGACACCTGGCTTTCGCTCTATGCCAACAACGGCATGCTCGAAAGCCTCGAGCCCTACCTTGCCAAATGGGAGCACACCAAGGGCCTGACGCCGCGCGCTCTTGAACTCGGCCGCGACGTCAAGAACACCGCCTACATGCTGCCCTACGGCTTCTACCTGCGTGCGCTGTTCTACAACAAGAACCTCTTCAAGGAAGCCGGCGTTTCCGAGCCGCCGAAGACGCTTGACGATTTCGTCGCAGCTTCCGAAAAGGTCTCCAAGCTCCCGGGCAAGTCCGGTTACTGCCTGCGCGGTGGTCCGGGCGGCCTGAACGGCTGGGTGATGTTCGGCGCGACGATGGCGGGCTCCAACAAGTTCTTCAACGAGGACGGCACCTCGACCATGAACAGCGAAGGCTGGGCAAAGGGTCTCGAATGGGTTGTCGATCTCTACAAGAAGGGCCTGACGCCGAAGGACAGCGTCAACTGGGGCTTCAATGAAACCGTCGCCGGTTTCTATTCAGGCACCTGCGCGATGCTCGACCAGGATCCGGACGCGCTGATCGCGGTTGCCCAGCGCATGAAGCCGGAAGATTTCGGCGTCACCAAGATGCCGGTCGGCCCGAGCGGCAAGGGCTTCACGACAATCGGCTTTGCCGGCTGGTCGATGTTTAACACCAGCCAGAACAAGGATCTCTCCTGGAAGCTGATCGAGACACTTGAATCGCCTGAGGGCAACATCGAGTGGAACAAGCGGACGGGCGCACTTCCGGTTCATACCTCGGCCGAGAAGGACCCCTTCTATGCCGGCGATCAGTTCAAGGGTTGGTTCGAGGAGCTGGCCGATCCGAATATCGTTCCGACCGTGATGCCGACATACCTCGAAGAGTTCGCCTTCTTCAAGGATTCGCTCGCGATCAAGACGACCCAGCAGGCGCTTCTCGGCGACATCACGCCGAAGGAACTGGCTGACCAGTGGGCAGATTATCTGACCAAGGCACAGCAGAAGTTCCTCGCCAAGAAGTAACGGACCACCGGCGGCGGACCTGTCCGCCGCCTCCTTCCCTGTCTTGCGACGGCGCAACAAGCGCCGCAAAACGGATTTTGTCTGATGACCATGACTGCCGATACGCTGGAAAGGCGCCAGGACAGACGCCCCTGGCTGAAGCGCGTCGCCGATGCCTCCGAACCCTATCTCTACAGTGCGCCATCGCTGGTCCTGATCATTGCGGTGATGCTGGTGCCACTGGTGATCGGGGTGTCCTACGCGTTTCGTGACATCCAGCTGCTCAATCCCTTTTCGGGCGGCTTCATCGGGCTCGATCATTTCCGTGCACTCTCGCAAGATGCCGCTTTTTACGGTGCCTTGAAGAATACGCTGTTGTGGACGGGCGCCTCCGTCCTGCTGCAGTTCATCTTCGGCCTCATCCTCGCGCTTCTGCTCGACAAGCCGTTCTGGGGCAGGGGTGTCGTGCAGGCTCTGGTCTTTCTGCCCTGGGCTGTCCCATCCTTCCTCGCCGGTCTGAACTGGGCCTGGCTATTCAATCCCGTGATCGGGCCAATCCCGCACTGGCTGTTTGCGCTGGGGCTGATGAGCGAGCCTGCCAACATCCTCTCCGATCCGCAACATGCGATGTGGGGACCGATTATCGCCAATGTCTGGTGGGGCATCCCGTTCTTTGCGATCACCCTGCTTGCCGCACTGCAGGCGATCCCGCGCGATCTCTATGAGGCAGCCTCCATTGACGGCGCCGGGTGGTTCCAGCGGTTTCGTTCGATCACCTTGCCCTTCCTCGCGCCGACGATTGCCATCACCGTGCTGCTGCGCACCGTCTGGGTCTCCAACTTCGCCGACCTGATCGTCGTCATGACCGGCGGCGGGCCGGCCGACCGGACGCAGATCGTCGCGAGCTACATCTTCACGCAGGCCTTCAAGCGCCTGGACTTCGGCTATGCCTCGGCAATCGCACTGGTGCTGCTCGTCCTGCTGCTCGCCTACTCGATGCTGATCATCCTGCTGCGGCAGACCCTGCTGAACAAGGATTGATGCCATGAAGCGATCCCTTCTCCCCACCATCGCGCATCGCCTGGCCATTCTCTGCTACATCGTCTTTGCGCTGTTTCCGCTGTTCTGGCTCCTCAAGGTGTCGGTGACGCCGAACGACCTGCTCTATACGGAAGGCGTCCGGATGTGGCCTTCACGGACGACCTTTGAACATTATTCCTTCGTCATCCAGCACAGTGCCTTCCCGACCTTCTTCAAGAACAGCCTCATCGTGTCGGCCTCGACCGCCGTCGTGGTGACAATCTGCGCTTCGCTTTCGGGCTATGCCCTGTCACGCTTCAACTTCCGGGCGAAGTACTGGATCGTCGCCTTGATGCTGCTGACGCAGATGTTCCCGCTTGTCATGCTGGTTGCGCCGATCTTCAAGATCCTGACGCCACTGCACCTGACAAACAGCCTGACCGGTCTCGTCGTCGTCTACACCGCCTTCAACGTGCCTTTCGCCACGTTCCTGATGCAGTCGTTCTTCGACGGCATACCGAAGGATCTCGAGGAGGCAGCGATGATCGACGGCGCCACGCAGTTCACGGCCTTCCGGCAGATCATCCTGCCGCTGACGCTGCCCGGCATCGCCGCAACGCTCGGCTTTGTCTTCACCGCGGCATGGAGCGAACTGCTCTTTGCCCTCATGCTGATCAACGGCAACGACGCGGCGACCTTCCCGGTCGGGCTTTTGACCTTCGTTTCCAAATTCTCCGTGGATTTCGGGCAGATGATGGCGGCGGGCGTGCTCGCGCTAATCCCGGCCGGTCTCTTCTTCCTGCTCATCCAGCGTTATCTCGTCCAGGGCCTGACGGCCGGCGCGGTCAAGGGTTAATCAAAATGGCATCGATCGATATCCAGAACGTCAAGAAGGCCTATGGCCCCGTCAAGGTGCTGCATGACGTCGACCTCAGGATCAAGGACGGCGAGTTCGTCGTGCTTGTCGGCCCGTCGGGCTGCGGCAAGTCCACCCTGCTGCGCATGATCGCTGGCCTCGAGGACGTTACCGGCGGCGAGATCCGCATTGCCGGCAATCGCGTCAACGAGCTGCATCCGAAGGACCGCGACATCGCCATGGTGTTCCAGTCCTACGCGCTCTATCCCCACATGAATGTCGCCGGCAACATGAGCTACAGCCTGAAGCTTCGCAAAACCGCCAAGGAAAAGATCGCCAGCGCCGTCGGCGCTGCCGCCTCCAAGCTCGGCCTCGACCCGCTGCTCGAACGCCGACCGAAGGCGCTTTCGGGCGGCCAGCGCCAGCGCGTCGCCATGGGCCGTGCCATCGTGCGCCAGCCGAAAGCCTTCCTCTTCGATGAGCCGCTCTCGAACCTCGACGCGCGCCTGCGCGAACAGATGCGCGCGGAAATCAAGAAACTGCATGGCGACCTGAAGGCGACCTCGATCTATGTCACCCACGACCAGATCGAGGCGATGACGCTCGCCGACAGGATCGTTGCCATGCATGGCGGTGTCGTGCAGCAGGTCGGCAGCCCGCTCGAGCTCTACGATACTCCCGCCAACCTCTTCGTCGCCGGCTTCATCGGCTCGCCAGGCATGAATTTCCTGGACGCGACCTATACAGACGGCGGGGTCCGCCTGAAGGACGGAACGGTTGTCCCGCTCGCTGCGCCGCTATCGCTGACAAACGGTGCTAAAGTCACGCTCGGCATTCGTCCGGAGCATGTTGTGATTGCCAGCGAAAGCGGTCTGAACGCGAACGTCGAATTGGTCGAGCCGACCGGTTTCGGCATCATCCTGCACCTGTCGCTGCACGGCCTGCCATTCAAGATCTTCACGCTCGACCGGGCCGCGTTGACATCCGGCCCGACAATCAACGTGTCGTTCCCCGCACAGCATCTGCACGTCTTCGATGCCGATGGAACCAGGGCGAAGTAGGGCGAGCAGCCTCAGCCGTGGGCGAGGCTGCCGCGCAGAACGGCGTTATCGAGGTCCGGCCTCGGCGTCGGAATGGCGACCGGTATCACCGCGTCGGTGCTGACAGGCACGACAGCTTCCGTCGGTGCCGGAGGAGCCGGTTCCGTTCCCAAGGTCGCCACGGTCCCGGGCATCGGGATCGGCACAGGGACCGTCGTCGGAACAAGCGCCTCGAACTGCGCCGGCATCCTGCTGCGGCCCGGCAGATAGTTCATTGCAACTTCATATGCGGGCAAGGGTGCTGGCGTCTGCAGCTCGCCGTCCCGGCCACGCTTCTCGTAAAACGCATTGCCGCCGGCAATCGTCACGTAGTGCATGTTGCGATATGGAAACGACAGACCGTCCGTGTGAAAGAACATCGCGTCCTTGACGCCCGGATGCCGTTCGCCACGCAAGATTGCGTCAGCGGCGTCTGCCAGTTCAATCTCGGCCACAGGCTCAACTTCGCGCGTCATCACGCCAGGTGCAAACTGTCTCTGTTGGGCAACGACACCACAGATTGAATCGGGATAGGCGCCCGACGTCAGACGGTTCATGACCACGGTTCCGACCGCCATGTAGCCGTCGCGATCAGAATGCTCGGATTCGAAGTACATTGCCCGCTTCAGGCAATCGCGATCCTTGGCCGTATAATTGAAGGTAACTTTGGTTGATTGCGCCGCGTGCGCCGCATTCCTGGGCTTGGTGGCTTCGCTCACCACCTTCGAAGCCGGTTGCTGTGCGGTCGTGCAGCCTGCAGCAGCCACGCCCGCGAGCAAAATCCCGGCGAGAGATTTTCCCAACGATGTATGCGCCCTCAATGTCAGGTGCCCCCTATTTAGAGTAGTAAGCCCTTCTCGATTAAGTGATCGCTTTTTTACCTGCGTTTCAGGTAAATTTCAAACCCAATTAGTATCACAATTTGATTTGGGTGCCTTTCGCCCGGCTGCGCAGGGTGATTCGCATTGCTGCCGCCCCCCGAAAACAAAGAGATCTTCCATCGCCGGTAATGACCGCCAGGCGGATGCAACCACCGAAATCGGCCCGCGCGGCATGCTGATTCGTGCCGCTATCGCCCGCGTGGACCGTCACTATGCAGCCGGCCGGAACAACTTCCACCGTGTCGGTCTGAAGGCGATCCGCGTCCGATCGAGCGCCCCTGCCTGCGAAGGCGACAGTTCGAGTTCGATGGGCGGATGTCCCTTGCCGATGTCGACCTCGATGTGGCGCGTGCCGGCAACGCGCCGGCTTGTCGTCAGCAGACCGGCGATGCAACCGCCGCAGCCGTCCCGCAACTCGATATCGTGCGGCCGGAAGTAAAGCTGGGCGTCTCCATCCGCTTCGCTCTCGACCTTCAGCCCGAGCGGCCGGTCCTCGAACCAGATCTCGCCGCCATTGACCCGCACGTCGAGACAGTTCGACTGTCCGACAAAGCCAAAGACGAAGGGCGAGTTTGGGTTGTCGTACACCTCGTCGGGTGTTCCGATCTGCTCGATCGCGCCCTGGCTCATGACAACCACGCGGTCGGCAAGCTCCATTGCCTCGTCCTGGTCGTGCGTGACGAAGACGGTGGTGTGGCCGGTGCGATCATGGATCTCGCGCAACCATTTGCGCAGATCCTTGCGGACCTGGGCGTCGAGCGCGCCGAAGGGCTCGTCAAGCAGAAGCACGTTCGGCTCAACCGCCATGGCGCGCGCAAGCGCCACGCGCTGACGCTGGCCGCCGGAAAGCTGGGCCGGATAGCGCTTCTCCAGGCCGGAGAGCTGAACGAGGTCGAGAAGCTCCAGAGCCCGCCTGCGGATCTCAGCCTTGGGCGGACGCCGCGCACCATCGCGCACTTTCAGGCCGAAGGAGACATTGTCGAGCACGGTCATATGCCGGAAGAGGGCATAATGCTGGAACACGAAGCCGATATTGCGCTGCTGCACGGTCTTTTTCGACGCATCCTCGTCGCCGAAATAGATCGACCCTTCCGTCGGGCTCTCGAGACCGGCAATAAGACGCAGCAAGGTCGTCTTGCCGGAACCGGACGGTCCGAGCAGCGCAATGAGTTCACCGGAGTGTATGTCGAGCGAGACGTCGTGCAGCGCGGGAAAGCGTTCGAATTCCTTGCGCAGGTTTTGTACGCGAACTTCCATTCTAATTCCTTCAGTGCCGTCGGCTGGCGGCGATTTCTTCACTGTATCGCATCTCGAGCAGCGTCTTTAAAACAAGGGTCACGAGCGCAAGCAAGGCAAGCAGGGTGGCAACGGCAAACGCGCCGGTGAAATTGTACTCGTTATAGAGAATTTCCACCTGCAGCGGCATGGTGTTCGTCTGTCCCCGGATGTGACCGGAGACCACAGAAACGGCGCCGAACTCACCCATTGCGCGGGCGTTGCAGAGCAGCACGCCGTAGAGCAGACCCCATTTGATGTTCGGCAAGGTCACATGCCAGAAGGTCTGCCAGCCACTGGCCCCGAGCGATATCGCCGCCTCTTCGTCACCCGTCCCCTGTTCCTGCATCAGGGGGATCAGCTCGCGCGCCACGAAGGGAAAGGTGACGAACATGGTCGCGAGAATGAGCCCCGGAACGGCAAACAGGATCTTGATGTTGTAGGCGCTCAGCCAATGGCCAAGATAGGTATTGGCACCAAGCAACAGGACGAAGACCAGGCCCGAAATGACCGGCGAGACCGAAAAGGGCAGGTCGATCAACGTTGTCAGAAGAGCCTTGCCCTTGAACTCGAACTTGGCAATCGCCCAGGCGGCCGCCACTCCAAAAGACAGGTTGAGAGGCACGCTGACACCCGCGACGATGAGGGTCAGGCGAATGGCGGAAAAGGTCTCCTCGTCCTGAAGCGCCTCGAGGAATGGTCCCGCCCCCTTGCGGAAGGCTTCGACGAAAACGGCTGCCAGGGGCAGAAGCAGAATCAGCGTCAGGAAAGTGAGAGAGACAAGGATCAGCGTCCACCGCGCGAACCGGTGCTCGGTAACGGCGGAGCGCACCTTTGTCGGAGCGCTGGTATCAAGTGCCATAACCATATCTCCGTCTGCTCCAGCTCTGGATGAGGTTGATGATCAGCAACATGGCAAACGAGATGACCAGCATCACGGCCGCAATGCCCGTCGCAGCTGCATAATTGTATTCTTCGAGCTTGATGACGATCAGAAGCGGCGCAATCTCCGACCGGAACGGAAGATTGCCGGCAATAAAGATCACCGAGCCATACTCGCCGACGCCGCGGGCGAAGGCGAGCGCAAAACCCGTCAGGACAGGTGGGGCGAGGCCCGGCAGCAAAACGCGGAAGATCGTCTGCAGACGCGTGGCGCCAAGCGTTGCGGCAGCTTCTTCCACCTCCTTGTCGATCTCCTCCATGACGGGCTGGACCGTCCGCACGACGAAGGGAAGGCCGACGAAGACCAGGGCAATGACGATACCAAGCGGCGTGAAGGCGATCTTGACGCCGAGTGGTGTCAGGAACTGGCCGATCCAGCCATTCGGCGCATAAAGTGTTGCGAGCGCAATACCGGCCACGGCGGTCGGCAATGCAAAGGGCAAATCGACCATGGCATCTATGATGCGTTTGCCAGGGAAGCGGTAGCGCACGAGCACCCAGGCCAGAACGACGCCGAAGGCGGCATTGAGGCAGGCGGCTGCGAAGGCGGTTCCAAAGCTGATGCGAAGAGCACTCAGCGTTCGAGGATCGAAGGCGATGGCCAGGAATTTTGTCCAGCCGAGCTCGCTCGACCGCCAGGCAAGGCCCGAAAGCGGAATGAGGATCAGAAGGGTGAGCCAGGTCAAGGTAAGGCCGAGCGCCATTCCAAAGCCTGGAATGACGCTCGGCCGTCTGAACCGCCACCGCGTGGGGCTATATGCTTTCATGCGACGTATTATTGTGCCGGCTTGTAGATTTGGTCAAATACGCCGCCATCGCCGAAGAATTTCGGCTGAGCGTCCTTCCAGCCACCGAAATCATCGATTGTCGCCAGCTTCAGGTTCGGGAAGCGCGCAATGTCTGCCTTGTCGGCAGCTTCGGGCTTGATCGGCCGGTAGAAGTGCTTGGCAGCAATCTTCTGGCCTTCGTCCGAATAGAGATAATTCAGATAGGCTTCAGCGAGCTTGCGGGTGCCCTTCTTGTCGACGTTGCCGTCAACGACGGCGACCGGGGGGTCCGCGCGGATCGAGAATGCCGGGGTGACGATCTCGAACTGGTCAGGACCGAGTTCTTCCAGGGAGAGATAGGCCTCGTTCTCCCAGGCAAGGAGGACGTCGCCGAGGCCGCGCTGCACGAAAGTCGTTGTTGCGCCGCGCGCACCGGTGTCGAGTACCGGGACATGCTGCAGGAGCTTTGTTACATATTCCTGTGCCTTGGCGTCATCGCCGCCATTGGCCTGCTTGGCCCATGCCCAGGCGGCCAGGAAGTTCCAGCGCGCGCCACCCGACGTCTTCGGGTTGGGCGTGATGACCTGGACATCATCCTTCACCAGATCAGCCCAGTCCTTGATGCCCTTCGGATTGCCCTTGCGCACAAGGAAGACGATCGTGGAGGTGTACGGCGTCGAGTTGTTCGGGAACTTGGTCTTCCAGTCGGCAGGGATCTTTCCAGTCTTCTTGGCAATCGCGTCGATATCGCCCTCGAGGGCGAGGGTTACGACATCGGCATCAAGCCCGTCGATGACAGAACGCGCCTGTGCGCCAGACCCACCATGAGAAGCCTTGACGGTGACCGCTTCACCGGTGTCCTTCTGCCACTTCGCAGCGAAGGCAGCGTTGAAATCCTTATACAGTTCTCTCGTCGGATCGTAGGATACGTTGAGAAGCGTCTGATCCGCGAGTGCGGGAGCGACAGCCCCGATTGCGACGCTGCCTGCCAGCGCCACAGCCGCGAGAAGCCGTGTGATCCTTATGGACTGCATGGAAACCTCCTTCGTTGATGGCCGAAACTCTACCAAGTCAGTCGTATAATGAAACGAAGAATGTTTCTGTTCCTCCCTCAACTCAGGAATGGCATCCCATTTGGAAGCCACTTTGGAAATGGACTTGCTCCCTTGGGCACGCCGGACCTTCAGGTGCACCACTTGAACACGGCCCGTCTGCGGTCGCTTATCCTCATCGATACTGCCGGAATCGGATCGGATGCACCGGCTGGCGGGTCCGCCGAGCGGCGAGAAGCCGAGGCTGTCGCCGGCAACGAGGCGAACTATGGCCGAGAGGCATTCGGTGCGATCCTGTCTGCCGGGTCCGGGCGGCAGCCTGGGGCCCGCGGCGCTGGCACACCGAGCCAAATCGGAGAGATCTACCGGTTCGTCAAAGACGCGAATCCGCCAGGAAATCAGAATAGAGTTCTTCGACGGTCCTGGCCTTGCGCATGGCTGCAAGAACCCCCGGCGCCTGCAGCTGACGCGCTATAGCCGCCAGCACGTTCAGATACTCGCCGCGGTTGGCCTCGCCAAACAGAAGCGCGAAGGCAATGTCTGTCGGCACGTCGTCGACGGCCTCGAAATCGAGTGGCCGCGCAAAGCGCACGAGCAAGCCACGCGGATGTGTCAGCCCTTCGACGACAGCGTGCGGAACGGCGACACCATTGCCGATCCCCGTCGATCCAAGGCTCTCACGGCTCTCCAGAGCCTGGAGTATCTTCCTCTCCTCGACATGGAAGGCGATGGCGGCTTTCTCAGCAATATTCGCCAACGCCTTCCATTTCGTCGCCACAGACACACCGATGAAGGTGTGCTCGGGACGGATGATCATCGAAAGGTCCATGAAGTCTCTCTTGTCGTTCGTGCGGGCGGGTCCGGGGACCGGCCAGGACTGTCGCTGTCGCCAGCCGGTTTCGTGGGTCGCCTGGCTCCGCGTTCATAGGCTCAGACGGGATAAAGGTTCGAGCGTGATAAACGACTACAAATATAAGCACCGCATAAGGATCACCCAAGCTTCCAACCACTGATCGAGGAAAATTCAGGCAAGCGCCCAGTTTCTAGAAATGAATTGATCGGCGGTTCCCGGTGGACCATCGTCAGCGATAAATCTCGTCAGGTCCGGGTGATATCCGACCTCAAGCAAATGAGCATTTGAACTTTTATTGAGCAAAAGCCTTCTAGATCCGATTGAATGCGAAGGCTTCGGATCATATAGTCCGTCCAAAGCCGCCGCGCCCAGACAAGAGCGGGCGCCAACCGGGAAGGAAACACACAAATGGCCAAAGTCCGCGCGCTGGTGCTCGAGCGCCAGCATGAACTCGCGCTTCGCGACATCGATTTGCCAATGGAGACAGGCCCGGGACAGGTGAAGATCAGGATCCACACCGTCGGGGTTTGCGGTTCCGATGTGCATTACTACACCCATGGCAAGATCGGTCCCTTCATCGTCAACGAACCGATGGTGCTCGGACACGAAGCGGCCGGCACCGTCGTCGAGGTCGGCGCCGGCGTCACGCATCTGAATGTCGGCGACCGCGTCTGCATGGAGCCCGGTATCCCCGACCCCAACTCCAAGGCGAGTCGCCTTGGAATGTACAATGTCGACCCGGCCGTTACCTTCTGGGCCACTCCGCCGGTCCACGGGGTGCTGACATCAGAAGTCGTGCATCCGGCCAATTATACCTACAAGCTTCCTGATGGCGTCAGCTTCGCCGAAGGCGCGATGGTCGAGCCCTTCGCGGTCGGCATGCAGGCCGCAGCCAAGGCGAAGATCAGCCCTGGCGATACGGCCGTCGTGCTTGGTGCCGGCCCGATCGGCACGATGGTGGCGATTGCCGCTCTTGCCGGCGGCTGTGCTCGCGCTGTCGTTGCCGATCTGGCCCAACCAAAGCTCGACATTGCCGCCCAATATCAGGGTGTCATCCCGGTCAATATCCGCGAGAGGAACCTCGTCGAGGAAGTGGCACGCCTGACGGATGGCTGGGGCGCCGATGTGATCTTCGAATGCTCCGGCTCGACAAAGGCCTGGGAAACCATCATGGAGCTGCCCCGTCCAGGCGGCGTCATCGTCGCCGTCGGTCTGCCGGTCAATCCGATCGGCTTCGATGTCTCGACGGCCTCGACAAAGGAAATCCGCGTCGAGACCGTGTTCCGCTACGCACACCAATACGAGCGTTCGATTGCGCTGCTCGGCTCCGGTCGTGTCGATCTCAAGCCGCTGATCTCGGAGACATTCAGCTTCGAGGATTCCATTGCCGCCTTCGATCGCGCCGTCGAAGCGCGTCCGAGTGACGTGAAACTGCAGATCGTGATGGGGTAGGGCGACGTTTTCGCAGGCTCTGTTGCGTTCATTCGGCTCGAACGTGCGTGCGGCGCCGACATCGATATGGCGATTTACCTAGTCCGACCGAACTCCCTCGGCGTCGCTCCAGGCGCATTCGAATGCCAGCACCGGCTTCGAAAAGCCCTTGAGACGTCGGCGCGCTGCGTTGGCGAAAAGATCGGAGGCTCCGTGCTCCCTGAAGATATTCTCCGATACGAGTATCTGATCGACTCCGGCTGCCGCACAGAGCCGAGCGGCGAGCTGCACCGTCGAGCCGAAGAGATCGTGGCTGTCTTCGATCGGCTCGCCGCAATCAAGGCCGATACGAACGTGAATGGGTTCCGGCGTACCGCTGTTATAGCTGGTGAATTCGCGCTGGATGCTCATGGCACAGCCAACGGCGGCGTGCGTCGAAACGAACGAGGCCATGATCCCGTCGCCGGTATGCTTCACTTCCCGACCCTCGCATTGTGCCAGGCAACGGCGCACGATCGCATCATGCGCTCGCACCAGTTCCGCAGCCATGCGGTCGCCAAGGCGTGATGTCATCTCCGTCGAGCCCACGATATCGGTAAACATGATCGCCCTGTGCCCGGCATCCCTTTCGGCACCGGGCTGGCCGGCCTTCTGCTCGGGCTCGTGAATGCGCCCAAGGAATGCCTCGACCGCCGACAACGCCACCTCGACCACTTCACCGGCGATAAATCCATGTGCCTCGCGATGCACGCATTGCGCGGTCTCGGCGTCCGGCGCATCGATCAGGCAGAACGCCGTTCCGCGCCGCTGGTCATACCAATAGGTGAGGAACTTCACCCCATACCGATCCTCGACAGCCAGATCCCTGCGATGCGCCTCGGCTATATCTTCGGCGGATGTCCCCGCAAGATCATGCCGGTCCATGAAGATAGCCACGTGCGTGCGTCCTTCGGAGAGCCCCTCAGCATTGGCGGCATCTTACGCCGTTGGCACCGTCAGGTCCACCTGAGGGGATGGTGGCGCCTCAGCGGGCGTGCCAAGACGCCGTGCTGACAGGGGCCGGCCGCGGGATATTCACACCGCAGATCGCGGAAAACATGGACGCTGGCCGACGTCAGAAAACGCAGCCTCGTGCCTCAAGCCGCATCTTTCTTCTCAGTATGATTTCATTGCTTTTGCCTGAGTTTTTCGCTTTTGCAATCAGCTTTGCGCAGGCCTTCGGACTGAGCCTGGATTGACTGTCAGGCGCAACATATGCGCTTTGTTGTTGCGGGGCCGTGGGCGGAGCAGCAAGAACCGGATTAAAGGTGAGTGCGGCCACGGCACTGAACGCGATCCCAAATACCAGGTGCTTTTTCAACGCGACCTCCCTATCGATTGGTTTTTGAGGATAGATTGCAAGCCCGCCTTTGACCGTCAGTCGTGGTAAAACAGGGGGTTCCAGCTATCCTGCACTCATTTTTTCGACTTCGCGGAATACTGACTGGTCAAGTTTCCGCCGAGGTTCGAATTGGATAGCGGCCGGTAGCGCTCGGCGAGCCGTGTCGCTTTCTCACTTTGCCGAAACTTCAGATAGGGCTCCAGCCATGCGATCTGGAAGGGTTCGAGTTTTTCCTTGCCAGTCGAAAATGTCTGTTCAGTGCCTGCCTTGGCCGCAGCCAGCTCTGGCTTCTGGAGTGCGGACAGCGTGAAATCAACGATCCGGTCGAGCTTGCCCTGGCACACGCTGAAACTGTCGTTGAACTTCGCATTGAGGAGTGCCGCATTGACGACAAGAGGACCCACCGCATGAAGCTGGTAATGGAGCGCCTTGTCGCCCCGCTTCATCTCCAAGGGCAGTCCGCCGTCATCGTCTGCCGAGCAGATGACCATCTCATTCGTCTTTGCGCCCCAATTGGAAAGCTGGTCATTGTCTGTCGCAACGCCGATCTGGCCGACGGCGAGGCCTGCCCAGGCCCGTAAATTGTTTCGCGAAGCCATTTTCGGCGCGTCTTCATCGAAGAATGTCATGAGCTCCACGCCGAGAGACTGAAGCCAGGTTTCGATCGCCTTCTTCTGTTCGTCGTCGGGCGGCGTGACGGCCTTTGCGTCGTGGTAGGATATTGCCATTCCCGCCACTCGCGGCGAGATCGCAAGCTTGGCATTGAGCGTGCCGAGGTCGGAAAGTGCGCCGGCATCCGCCCAACTCGACAGCGCACGATACAAACAGCGGTTCGTTTCGTCCCGCGTCGAAGACTTCGGCGACTGGTCGGAAAGATTTGCCAGGCTCCTGACATAGACGTCGATCGGCTTCAACGCCTTGTCGACGGCCGCATCTGCATTCTCGTCGATGTCGGAACGAGACTTGTCATTGCTTTCATATCGGCTGCCCAACTCCAGGCTGACCACAGGCTTTCCGACGCTGGGGCATTTTACGGCCGCCAGCGCGTAGGGCGGTGCAGCAAGCAGGCCCATTGTCATGATGATAGACGGCAACTGCCACTTTCGGCGCCGATCGACGTCACCTTCGCATGGTGTCCAAAACCGAATGGTTGGCATGTCAATTGGCCTTCATTGTCATGACAACGAGCATTTCCTTGGCCTCCTTGTTGCCCAGGCTTGCTGCCTTTTCGAGCCACGTCCTGGCCAGCGAGAGGGATGGGGTGGTGCCAATACCGAACGCGTAATTTCTGGAAAGCAGCACCATCGCTTCAACGTCACCCTTGCCAGCTGCCTTCTGGAACATATCCTGGGCGACCACCGCGTCTTCGGGACCGTCCATCCTGGCAAGCTGGAGCTTGCCAAATTCCCTCATGCCCACGGGATCGCCGGCTGCGGCTGCATCGTGAAACAGTGTCGCCAGGTTCACGCGCGCCAACACCAGCTGTTGTATGGCCTTGTGTGACCTCTCAAGCCGCGACAAGCTGTCAAGAATCTGCGCAGGCGAAGCCTTGCTGATCGTGGCCACCATCAGGTCGACCGCTTTTCCCTGGGAGTAATTGGGGCCCGCGGCGTCCAGGTAGACCTTCAGCAGATACTGCTGGGCCTTTGCGTCGCCGCCCAAGGCCGCGACTTCAAACAGTCGCATGGCATTGGTCTGCATATCGGGCTGTGGGATCCGCTGGAACGTCTCGCCGAGCAGTCTTGATCTCCACGGCTTTCCTGCAGAAAACGCCTCTGCAACCGTCATCCATTTGACGGCGTCCGCCGCCTGATTGAAGGAGAAATAGGCGCTGGCCATCGAAAGTGCCGAGTCGAAAGAGCAATCGATTCTACCCGCCGCCCGGGCAAGATAGCTCCGTTTTTGTTCGACGTCGGAAACCTGTCCGGCCGCGAAGATCATTGCCTCCGTATCACCGCGGGCTTCGATAGCGTCGCTATACTCCCGGTAGACGTCGGCAGGCGATGTCGACGGGCCCGACTTTGTTGCAAGAAGCTGCATGGCTGCTCCCGATCCGCCTGCCGCTTCGGCATGAAGGAAATCTCCCGCCGTCTTAACCAGTTTCGCGTCTTGACCAAGAGAGGTCAGGATAAGATCGGCGGCGGCTGTCTTTGCGCCCCGGCCCCCGGCTTGCGCCGCTTCCAGCAGCATTTTCAAGGCAGCCTTCTTGTTGTCTACACCGTCGTCCGCCTGCAGCATTAGAACTGCGTAGGCGGTCTTCGCGTCGGGATCTTGCGCAACGCGTTTTTCCCATTCGCCGATCGCCTCCGGGGTAGCCTTCGAGGTCTTGAGGTACCAGAGATACCCCGCGATGAAATTGGATTGCCCGTTCAAGGCGCCCGACTGCAGGCTCGCCGTTTCGGCGGTGCTGGGATGCTCGACAAGATCTCCGATGGTCTTGACGGACCATCCGGCATTGAGTGCCTCCTTTGCAGTCGCCGACCAGTATTGGGCCTTCTCGATCTGCGGACCGTCGGGGGCATGGCAAAGGTAGGCATCTCGAAGGTCGGCCATCGTGTCCGTCCGGCCATAGCTATCAAGCAATTCGAGAAGCAGATTTATGCCCTCGTCGAACTGACCGTCGGTCGCACTGTGTTGAAGACGGATCAGGGCCAAACTGCGGATTGATGTCATATCCCGGCGCTCGGCGCCCTTTTCGAACAAGTCGGTCGCTGTTTTCTCTGCCCGCCAGTAGCCGCTTTCCTCGATGGCAAGATTGCCAAGCTTGGCAAAAGTCCAGCCCGGTGGGTCCGGGAGTGCAGCGAGTTCATTCAATGCGTGGCGGTATTTTTCGCGCGCGCCCTGCTGACTGGAGTCTTCGTAAAGGTTTGCAAGTTTGATCAGGCTGTTTCGATGGCCCGCGGCGACGGCAAGCTGATAGTAATACTCGGACTTGGCCAGGTCCTTTGGAACAATCGCCCCAACTTCATAGAGGTGCCCGAGTTCAGACTGCGCGGCAACCACGCCCTTGTCTGCGGCAAATTGGAGATAGTGGATCAGGAGATTGTTGTCCTTGGTAATCTCGGAGCTGTCGAGATGGTAACGGGCAACATTCCAGGCTGCGTTCCCATCTCCAAGATCGGCCGCAAACCGCAACCATGCCTCAGAAATACGGCGATCGGCGGCGACCACTTCTCCCTTTTCATACTCCCGGGCGATGCGCGTGACACGATCACATATTCCGTTGTCGAGCTTACCAACCATCGCGCCAAAGGCCATCGTTACGGCCAGCGACGGATCGACACTCCAGCCCTGGATCTGCTGACCCTCGAGATTTCTCTTGGCCAGCTCCAGAAGGGCGTTTGGGTTACCGCCGTAGGCGGCTGCCACGAGATAGGAAAGGGCCTTCTTCTCATCGTGCTTTGCGCTTACACCAT
The DNA here is from genome assembly GCF_012932765.1 of Rhizobium sp. 57MFTsu3.2. Classification (NCBI taxonomy): domain Bacteria; kingdom Pseudomonadati; phylum Pseudomonadota; class Alphaproteobacteria; order Hyphomicrobiales; family Rhizobiaceae; genus Rhizobium; species Rhizobium sp. 57MFTsu3.2. Next base: position 289,930 of record NZ_JDWI01000002.1, on the reverse strand, counting down.
CAAGCATCAGTTCAGCAGCAAGATAGAGGCTCTTCGGGGTGTTCGCCTCTGCGCGACTGATCAGCTGTTCAACCATCTTGCTCTGACGCAGCTCGTCAGTCTTTCCGGCGCGCAGGTAGAGTGTAATCTCCTCAGCGGCAACATCGTCTGCCTTCATTCCGGGGTCGATCGTGGGCAGAAGTTCGATCATCCGTTTTATGATCGGAAAATACTGTTGCGGGTCGATGTCGCGCAGGCGCTGAGCCTCCCTCAGAACAAGCCAAGGCTGTTGCTTCGGCAGCGCCTTTCTGTCCCAGGCAAGCCAGCGACCGACGACATCGCTGTCCTGTGAGCGCTGTTCGCAAATGGGTTTCAACTCAATCGCCGGAGGCAGAAACTCAACGGCGACCGGCTTTGCAGCAGCGGATGCAGCCCCCAAAACGGCAAACACGCCCGCTGCCACACTGAGATGGCTGATCCACAGAACTGAGAAACGCAAACGCCCGGTCACGATTGGATCTCCTATTGGTTCAGGTAATTTTCTAATGCGATGACGCGGTAGTTGCCGGCGCTGCCGGAAAGAACAATCGTGAAGCCCGAGCGCCTCTTGAGATCGACCTTGCTGGTTTCCGCTACATTCTTCCCGCCTTCCTGGATGGCAAAACTCAAGCTCAGTGGTGCTCTCAGCGATACGCTTTGAGCGTCTCCCTGCGCCACTGCCTTCAGTGCGGTGGCCTTGGCAGCCGGAACCACGAGATCCACCGCTTTCAAATCGCTTAGATTGTAGAGATAAACCTGTGCCTTCGACGGATCGTCCTTGACCGCATCCGTGTAAAGCTTCGTCTGCCCATCTGCCAGGGCGGCGTACGTGTAGTATTTTCCGGGTTCGGCCGTCACCTTGGCTGTCTTGGCCCCCAGGGACATCTCTACTTCGCCCGGCTTCACGTTGACGTAGGGTGAGACGCCATCGCTAAAATTCTCGATGGATGCCCCCGCAATGATGGCTGAAGAGGCACTTGCGTCAAGAACTCGAATGAAGGACGAATTCGGATCTATCGGCTTGCCGTAGAGGCCAGAGTCCTGGGCTAGCCCAGCTGAGTAGGTTGAGGCAACCAGAAGAGTTCCTGCGGCGAATATTCCAAAGGCACGAGCCCTATCCATCAGATTATCCTCCTCTTGTGTTGCAGATGCCGACCGACACTTCCTTCGCCGACATGCGATCAAACTCAAGGTTCAGTTTTTGCGATGCCTGTACTCCAAAGTAGCGCACAGGAAAGTAATACCGCCCGGTGGAGATCATCCTGTCCGCACGCCGAATGCTGCTCTCGAACATGTGGCCGTCATTCAATCGGAAGCGTAGGGTTGCCTGTCGACTGCGGTCATCGCCGGAATACACGTATATTACTGCCGAATCCGGAATTTTGCCGCCATCCTGAAGGGCGATTTCGAGAGTACTGTCGCCAACGGTTGAAATCTCGTCGGGCTCGATCTCGTGGCAACTCTGGCCAGCCGCCGTCCTCAACTCGAGCAGGGGCGCATCACCAAATTTTCCAAGACTGTTGTAGATCGGGTTTTCCCAGATGAGAAAGCGCGGTCGCGACTGCGCGAAGTTTTTCGACGTCAGATAGGATGTAATTGATCCGAACTGATTGCCGCCCGAGATCGAATAATTCGTAACCGGGGAGGAGAGCGCTTGCGAAAGGAAGCCCGCAAAGTTTGATGCAGCCAGATCCGAGTAGCTCGTTCCCACCAGCGCTACAGCGCCCTTCGAAGTGCCGTCTCCAAAGATATCGAGCCCGGCATCTCCGGCTGCCACCTCAGTGGTCGTAAACGCATCGGTTTCCGGCAACGGCAGGGCCTGTTTGCAGTTTGCCTGCAGCAGGCGGCGCATCGTTGAGATGATTGCCTGCCGCCCTGCGGGCTTGGTCTCGAATGAAGCCTTCGCGAGATCATCAATGCCCGGAAGTTGCTGGATTGCGGCCGCAATCTCATCTGCCGCCGCGCGAGCTCCTGAAGAGGTCCAGTGAAAGTCCGCTTGAAAGAACGGCGGCTCCTGGCCTCCCGCGCGCTTCATCGCACCGAGAACATCGACCGTCACCACCCCGTGGTCGCGAAGGCGCTTGATGACATCGTCATAGACGCGCTTTGCCACGTCGTAGTCAAAACCATAGTCGCCGGCCTCGCGCGGCAGATATTCGGGCATCACCAGGCTTTTTGTCGGAATTGGCACATAAACGAGCGTCGTTCCTCCTGCTTCCAGAGCCTCCGAGAGTGCGGCCATTTGACTGGCCGTATGCTCGGAAAGTTGCTGCTCCATTCGCAGATCCGCGATCGTCCGATAAAAATACCCCTGCCTGCCTTCCACGACGCTCAGTTGCTTGTCGGTCTCAAGGTTCGCACAGCCGAAGTTTGATTCCGCCTTGGCGGTATGGGCCAGCCCCAAAACGCCCAGTGCGCATAGGACAGCGCAGGGCCACCGCGACGATTTTGTCAGAGGATGCCTCATTGACTTACCTCGATCGGGTTGACGGGCGCAGCGTCGAGCTGCCGGAGCACCGCCGCGGCTACTGTCTTGACACTCAGTTCAGGTGACTTTTCGGCGATCGCCAGATATCTGCGGGCCTCGGATTTTTCGTCTTCGTCCAGCAGGCCTTCCGAGATCATCGCGATGGCTAAATCAAGCGCGACTTTGCTGTCGCCACCTTTTGCGGCCTCGCGTCGCAGTCGTTCGGCTTCCTGCGGGTTGGTGCCGAACGGCTCCCCGGCGGCATAGAATTTGACAAGCGCGTCGATTGCGACGGGGTTCCTGCGCGCGGCGTGCTGAAGCAGGGTCGCCTCTGCCTGGTCAAGGCGGACCTTGCTGACACCATCGCTGGCGCTCTTGAGCTGTCTTGCAAGCGGCGCAACCGCACCCGCCCTGCCGGTTGTGCAGGCAATTGTATAGTAGTGGATGGTATCCGCGTTATGGGCGGGATTTGTCGAGAGCCGTTTTGCGACGTAAAGCGCAGCCAGGCCATCGCCACGATCCGCCAACAATTGAAGCTCCCTGTAGGACACTTTTCGGTGGCCTATCATGCGCTTGCGAATTCCCTGAAGCTGGGCGCTGTTGAGCTGATCGGTGCGCGTTACTCCCTGATTAAATCCGCGTCGATAACGGCGTTCGTCGGCTTTCGATTTCCTGGTCTCGACCTTGGTGTTCTTGGGTTGGGTAACCGCGCCCGACTGCGTAACCGCGCCAGCGTCGCTGCCAGCGATGCATATCGCGATGCCAAGAGCGATCAGACTCGCGGTCCTGAGCATCCTATTACTCCTTCGTCTTGAGATCGTCCGACTTCCACAACGCCGGATCGGTCAAGTAGCGGATCGGAAATTCCCATATGACGGTCTCTGGCCAACTCGTGCCGTTTGCGTTGGACAAGAACTTGTGCATTGGAAAAACCGGTCCTCGACCGACCTCGGCGACATTGAGGACGTTCGATCCCAGTGCCGCTTCAAGATAAGAAGCGAATGACCAAGCCTCGTTGGCACTGTAACTTGTCCCGACCAGAACCGTTGGAAAGCTCTCGTCTGCCAGAATGTCATTTAGCGCGTCGGACCCGGTTTGCGACGCTGTTTGCGGCGTGATGCTTTCATCAGCCAGCCCGATCGCAGCCGCAAGCGCCCTGCCGGTGACGAATTTGACCAGGTCGCCCCGCACATCCTCGGCTGGGGCATCACTCAGTGCATATTGCGCCATGGGGGAAACACCCGCCCTGGCCCCGGTAGCCTCGGCGACGGCCTTGGCACCAAGCGGCGTCCAATGCGTGTCGGTCTTCAGAAAAACCGATCCCCTCGACTTCATCTCGAGAAGCGCCGCTCTTGCGTCTGCAAACTCAATATTCGCCGAAGCCATCGCGCGCGTGAAGTCCAGATAGCGATCCCGGGAAATCTCGGCGTAACGAGGATCTGCAAGGTGCTCGCGATAGACATCGTTCTTGGCTGGAAGCGGAACAACAATCAGGCGTACGCCGTGTGAGCGCAACGTCGCCGCGATCTTGGCTATTTCCCTTGTGGCGTCGCCGATACCGGCTTCAGCGCTCGCGGCACCGCGAAATTCCTCGTCCGAAAACAGCCATCCTTCCTTTCCGACGATAACGCCGCGGCGGCCCTCCCCAAGGACCATGTACCTGGCTGCACCGATCAGATCGAACGCGAGTTCCCGGTGGGGAAGCTCAGTCTTGTAGAGCGCGTCGAGCCCGTCTCCGAGCATGCCGTGGCTCAGGGAGCCGCCATCGGTTGGCAGCCGTGAAAAGGCGCCGGCAATCTTATCTCGGATGTCGACATTGGCGAAGGCCGCATAGCCGAACAGCAAGGCGGGAAGCAGGAACTTTGTAATCGGTATTGCGCGTTCAAACATGGCACCACCCTCAGAATTGAAAATAGAGGAAGGGAGTCTGGCTGGATTCCGCGAGCTTCAGAATGGTGACCGTGGCGAGCAAGGAAAGCAGCAGTGGCATGACGATCGGCTGGCGCATCACGGCGGCGCCGTCACCTGCCGGTGCTGCAATGTTTGTTTGCCTGAGCGATCCCATCATCGGCTCGATGGCCACCACGAAACACGCAACGGCCAGCGTCAACATTGCCTCATGCGTGACATCGAGAAGCGTGTCGGCACGAATTCCCAGCCCGTTTTGACCGAGCATGCCGCCATAAAGCGCAAAAGCATCGGCCACGCTGTCGGCGCGAAACATCACCCAGCCTAGCAACACGACAAGCAAGGTCCCTGGCAGGGCGATCCACCTGGTGTCGGCGATCCTGTTCCAGCCAGTCGCACGCTCAAGCGCAAGCCATCCGCCGTGCCATCCACCCCAAAGCACGAACGTCCAGTTTGCTCCATGCCACAGGCCGCCAAGCAGCATGACCAGAACCAGATTGACATAGGTGCGCGTCGGGCCGAGCCGACTGCCGCCCAGCGGAATGTAAAGGTAGTCACGAAGCCAGCTCGACAGGCTGATGTGCCAGCGACGCCAGAATTCGGTTATGCTGCGGCTGATGTAGGGGTTGTCAAAGTTTGGTCTGAACTGGAAACCGATCATCAGCCCGAGGCCGATTGCCATGTCGCTATATCCCGAAAAGTCAAAATACAGCTGCATCGCGTAGGCGATCGCGCCGAGCCAGGCCTCCGCCATGGTCGGATGCGAGCTTGCAAAAACGGTGTTGGCAATGGGCGCGATGGGATCGGCAAGCAGCACCTTCTTTGCAAGGCCTATGACGAACAGGGACGTGCCGTCCGTGAACTTCTCGAGCGTATGCTGCCTCGACTGGAACTGGCCGGCGAGATCCCTGAAGCGCAAAATGGGGCCTGCTATCAGCTGCGGAAAGAGGGCCTTGTATGCGGCCAGGTCGATGAAATTGCGGGTTGCAGGCGTGTCACGCCGATAGACGTCGACCAGATAGCTGATCGACTGGAAGATATAGAAAGAGATACCGATCGGAAGGATGAGGCGCCAGTGAACGCCAAGGCCGTGCGCATCGGTTCCCATCAACTGGGCGAAGCTGTCGATAAAGAAATTCAGGTATTTGAAGATGCCGAGCACCGCCAGGCACCCGGCAATCCCGATGGTTAGGAAGAGCTTGGCATGGCGGCTACCGAGATTGCGCTCGACCAGGATTGCAAAGGTGTAAACCCAGACGGTCGTTCCGAACAAAAGAAAAAGGAAGTCCATGCGCCACCACGCGTAGAAGACATAGGATCCCAAAAGGATGGTGACGGAGCGGCCCCGCATGGGCGTCAAATAATAGACCGCCAGGAAAACTGGCAGAAAGAGAAACAGGAAGACTTCGGAGGAGAATACCATTTTGATTCATCCCCTCTTTCCTGCGCAGGCAGCAAGGTCGACAGCGGAAAACGCCGCGAGAGCTGGCTGGTTGTCGATTGTTTTTCCCGCAAGGCGAAATTCGCCAGGCTGCCTTGACGCGTCGAAAGCCAGCAATTGGCCGACGCTACCGGCAAATTCACCGACGCCGAGGCGCGGCATTTGCCTGTCGAAATCATTTCCCACCAGAACCACGGATCCGACACCTGACCCAGCCAGGCCCGCGCGGTTTTCGCTAAACGCATTGCGGGATACTTCGAGCGGCATGCCGTGATACTGGTCGTCGACCGAAAGGCCAGCAAAGCCGTTGCCTGCGAGGTGGTTTTGACGAACGTGGCTGTGAAGTGCCGTGCGCATCGCAACGCCCTTGGAACCATTGTTGATGACAGCGTTTTGCTGCACCGTGACGCAGGCTGCTGTATCGACGCCGATGCCGGTCAGTTCCGACAGGGCAACGATGTTGTTGGAGATCGCAACCGATGTCGCGCCACCGGTCACAAAAATTCCGTTGCCCGCGCCGCCCACGACGAGATTGTCATTGATCGTGACGCCGCTCGAGCTGCTCATCACCTTGATGCCATGCGAGCCACGTTCGCCGACGATAATGTTTCCAGCGATGTGCACGTCGCGCGCAGCTCTCAGGATGATTGCCGTCGTTGGGCTGTCAATGAAGCGATTACCCAGAATATTCAAGCCGTTGACGTCGATCAGGCTGAGGCCCGCGACATCCTGGAACAGACTGCCTTGCACGATCGAAGGCCTGGCGGCATTCGCAAATTGCTGTCGGGCGAATGCAATGCCTGCGGTTTCAGCTGACGCGTCGAAGCCAAGGCTGACGAGATTACTGCGATCAATTGTTGTGGTGCCGCCGAAGGTAGTCAGGACGAAGGCCCGAAATGTCGACGCGCCCCGGCCAATGCCTTGCAATGTTGCATGATCAACCGTGAGCGAACCGGCGTTCACCATGAACGCGCCCTTGGCATTGTCCATCTTGAGAATTTCGCCGGGCGTTATCTTCAACTCTGCGCCATTCCAGATGAAGATTGGCGTGTGTGCAATGTATCCACCAGGCGTTGCCTCGAGATGCCCGGCGTGGCCAAGCGCTTCCAGTTCACGCCTGACATCGCCAAGCCGGAACGAGCCGCTCTCGATGACGATTGCACCGATCCCGTCAGGCGGCTGCGCAGCCAGAACCGTCTCCATGAAACCGGCGCCGGCTGATGGACCGATGCGGCGCACAAGAATGTCGACGGCAGATCGGCTGATCCTTTTCTGGCGACTTGAAGCAGGGACGCTGTCTGGCTGTTTGAGTGCTGGGAGCGCGTGAACCTCCCCAAAGGCCGCAGCGCGCTGGAAGACATCAGGCGCCGCGACGGAGAGGTCACGGGCGTCCTGTACCAGGGCCAGGAGCGGTTGCTGCTTCTGTGCAGGTCCGCCGTCCGTCGCCGACGACGACGTTGCAACTGCTATCGCACCGACCAGGGAGGCTACCCTCAACCAGCTAGGCATAGTCGGCCATCCTCACGCCGGTTGCGAACTGTGTCAGAGATGGCGCGACGACGCCGGCCATTACCGTTCCACAGCTGATCTCGACGATTTCCGCAGCACCATCTGCATTGTTGAAAAGCGTTACGCTCGTTGCCGAATCGATCATCGCCGACAAGCCGGCGGTGAGCTGTTCCTGAGACCGGTTGCCATTCACGCTGACGCTGCCGCGGATCACCACGAGCACCCGCGACACGCCTTCTTCCCCTATCAGGGTCACCTGCTTTCCCGGATCAACCGTCAGCAGGTCCATTGCAAATCCCGCACCCGCCTGCATGGTCTTCATGCCGCCCCATTCCGTGACCTGACTGCGGTGGCGTTCTGCTTCGCGGCGCTTGAGCGAAACGAGATGTTCGACGATCTTCTTGACATCCTGCGCACTGGCCCTGTTGGTGACGAGCAGGGCGTCATCGGTATCAACGACGACGACGTCATTCATGCCAACCACGGCCACCAGGCGATCACTGCCGCGAACCAGAGAGCCGCGGGTGTCCAACAAGACAACATCGCCCGATGTGACGTTGCCGCTCTCGTTCTTCAAGCCGATCGAATGGACGGAGGTCCATCCTCCTACGTCGTCCCATTCGATTACAGTTGGGGCAAGTGCGATATCCCTGCATTTTTCGAACACAGCCATTTCCGTCGGCTGGCTGACGGCCTGCGCAAAGAAATGCTCCTCCAGAAGCAGTCCGCTTTCAGCGGCCAACGGCGAAGCCGCCATCAAAGCGCGGGTGACTGCATCAAGTGTGGCTGGGTCGTACCGTCGATATTCATCGACAAGTTTATCGGCCCGGAACATGCTGATACCGGAAGCCCAGTACGCAAAGCCGGTGTCAATCAGCGACTGGGCGACATTGACGCTCGGCTTTTCGATAAAGCGTTCAACCCTGTGAAGGCCGGGATAATCGTCAAACTCGCCGCCATCCATGATGTAGCCATATCCCTTTTCCGCATAGGTCGGATGGATACCGAAGGTCACGATCATTCCATCGAAAGCCGCACGGTGCATCCGCGCGATGACACGGTTCAGGTCGCCCTGAATCACGTGATCGGAAGGAAGGACAATGAGAACGGCATCAGGCTCGGCTGCCATGAGGTAGAGGGCCGCGGCAAGAACGGCCGGCCCGGTGTTTCGAGTTACCGGCTCCGTGAGGATGCTGGCTTTGCATTGTATTTCACGAAGCTGACGGCCCACTGTTTCCACGTGTCGCGCATTCACACACACGATCGGATCAGAAAACATTTGCGTGCGATGGCGCTGAACGGTGCTTTGAAAGAACGTCAGCGTGCCGTCGCCGTTAATGGGTTGAAACTGCTTCGGCTGATGAGCCCTGGACAGCGGCCAGAGACGCGTCCCGGAGCCGCCGCAGAGAATAAGGGGATGTATGCGCTTCATTGTGCACCTCCTACGGTTTGCTCGGCCGCAAACGAGATGCCGCTGCGAATGGTTCGCAGCCATTGCGGGGTAGCGTCTAGACGGACGGCAACAGGTGATCCTGGCTGCAGTCCGGACACGGGTTGCAGTGGAACCAGAACTACCGATGCTGATTGGCCATCACCAATGGCTTCGCGATCAACTTCGACCTTCGCAGGAACGGAGCCGCCATCGGCGGTTTCAATCGTCACTTTCGCGCCGTCCGCAACATGGCGGAAGTCGGAGCCCGTGAAGGACGTGCGAACGATCATCGGCGCTCCCGGCTCGCTGACGAAGAGAACCGGCTGACCGGCAATCACGGTCCCACCCTTCGCAAGACCGGCTGTCTCAACATCGCAGTCGCAAGGCATCGTAGCCGTTACCGCAACGCCGGTTGACGCAAGGATCGAATATGCGGGCTTGCCGACTGCGGCATGAGTGTCGATAAAATCAAGCTGACCGCCCGTTGTTGCGGTCATCGTCGAACCCTGCCTGTAAGCAATCGCCGGTGCCTCGACGTCCGTCACGAAAAGGCGGTCACTGAGCACCGATGCTGCAAAGACAAATAGCGCAGCCGACGCGGCTGCGACGACGCATGTGCCGAGCAATTTCGAAAGGCGCGATGAGCCAGACTGGGCGACCTTGTGTGCGGTACTTTTGCCTTTCGGCAGACTGCTTTCGGCCACCAGCATCCCATTAACGTCGACGTGGTCGCCAGCAAGCCAGGAATTCAGGATGTAACGCAGTTGCGGCATGTGCTGGCCGGTCGGATCGCGATAGCGAAGAGTAACTGCTCCGGTCTTGCTGTCAGCAGCAGAAACCGTCACGTCGATTGGAAGAGACATCCAGAAGCTCCCAAAATTGAAGCGAAAGATCGCCAATTTGTGGGCGCCCGGCCAATTTGCTCCGACGATTCCCGTCACGCGGGCCGCGACCATGGACAGTGCGGAGCCCTCATATGATCGCCCGTCGATGGTCACCGAAAAGGGCAGTTTGACGCGCGGATGTTCGTTGCCATCGGCAAAATCGAGCAAACTGTCGCGTTCCGCGTCTGTTGGCGGTGGGCTATCATTGTGTTCACGTTGATCAAATGTCGTCATGAGAAACTCCAAATCAGATCTTGGCGCTTGAAATCATAAAGGCAGCGAACAACAGCCACCCGCTTGCGAGGATGTGTACGTAGGTCGACGAGAGCCCGCGAAGGCGCTCGGAGGCGGATGGAATGCGGTGTGAGGCTTCGGCCGTTTGACGTGTCCATCTCTGTCGATCGAGACGAAAAAACACGAAGCTTTTGACGAGCGCCCCACAGATCTGGCTGAAATAAAGAAGGAACGGATAGGATATCGGGAAGGACGGTCGGAATGTCGCCAGCAGGCAGCAGTTTATGTACCGCGTGAACATGACCCACGCGACATAGATCGGCAGGACGAGCGGACTGACGAAGAGTGTCGACATGAGCACCGCTACCGGGCCGAAGAGGGTAGTCCACATGGAGATGCGCTGGTCCAGAAGCGACCACCAGGTGAACAAGCCAATGCGTCTTGGCCCAAGAGCCAATGCTCGGCCATTGGTTCGCAGCATGTTGCCAAACCAGCGCAGCATCAATGCCACAGCGGAACCCACAAACCCCGGCTTCGGCTGGCTTTCCATCGAAACAGAGCGCACGTCGGGCAGGTAGGCCATTTCATAGCCGTTCTTCAACAGCCAGAACCACGTCGACTTGTCGTCACCGGTGACAAAGGGGACTTTGCCAAGACGCCAGTGCTCAAGCGAGTCGTACTGAATGCTCTCGATAAAATCGGCATTGCAGGCGAGAGACGCACGGAATATCGACAGGCGTCCGGTCAGGGTCAGAACGCGCCTTGATAGCCCCATCGAAGACATCATCATGTGGCGCTGCGTGAAGCGCAGATTGAACCAGTCGCGAAAGAGCTTTGAATCGCTGATTTCACAATCTTCGTCGGTCGTAACAGCGCCCAGGCTGTCATCAACGAAGAAGGGCGCGCATGCCTCCACAACATCTTCCGGTGGGCAGCTGTCACCGTCGACGAAGACCACAATGTCATCATATGTGGGGCATTGCCTCGAAAGGATACGCAAGGAAGCAGCCAAGGCATCGCGTTTGCCGGTCGCCGGTATCCGATCAACGATCAGATGAACGCCTCTGGCGTTTTGCGGCATCAACGAAAAAATTCGCCGAACCAAACGCTCGTCAGCGACGTCCACGACAGAGGCAACGACAGTGGCGCCGCCCCGGGATGCGGCTGCAGCCCGAAAAATCGCGCGGTAGACACGCACTGTTACCGCGACATCAACCTTGTAGCTCGTGACGACAAAGAAGGCGTGAGCCGGTCGGTTTCTTGTCTCGTATGCCCTGACTGCAGCTGCTCGTCGGGCTGGATGCGCGAAGTGAATGAAGAGCTTCGCCCTTGCGAAATTCACAGCACCCCAGCCATAGCGCCAGATACCCAGTGTGCCGATTGTCAGCGCCAGGCCGGCATTCTCCGCGAGCCGGTGGGTCGGCACGGCAATCGCAATACTCACGAACACCAGCATGTAGAGGATGTGACCAAGCACAAGCATACGGGTCTCTCCTACCAGCAAATGCCCTCGTAGAAGCCGCCTGACCGCAAGTCCGGCCTGAGACGGGTGAGGTCGACAAGACTTTTGGCCACGGCGGCTCGTGCCAATGGCTCGATCGTCTCTTCATAGCGATTGCCGACCAGAAGGACGTCGGCTTCGTCGATCAGTTCTTCGATCCCGGCAACCAGTCGTTCCTTTAGGTCGGGAACCTTGCCGTCGCCGCGCCCGGATCCACCAAGCTCGCTCTGATAGGCAACACGGACGCTCGGGTCGTAGACCTTCAGGCCGAAGCCCTTGGAAATCAGCCGTGATGCGAGCTCGGCAAGCGGGCTCTCCCGCAAATCGTCCGTCCCTGCCTTGAAGCTTATTCCGACCATTCCGACGGATCTGCCACCGCTGTTGTGGACGAGATTCTCGGCTCTCTCGATTTGGCGAGTGTTTGCCTCAAGGACCGAATCCAGCATTGGCGTCGCAACACCGCCTTTATGCGCGACATGACGCAGCGCGCGCACATCCTTTGGCAGGCAGGAACCGCCAAAAGCAAACCCCGGTCGCATGAAATAGGGCGACATGCTCACCTTGCTGTCGGAGCAGAGAACCTTCATGACCAACTGGCCGTCGATCCCACAGCTCTTGGCAATGTTGCCGATTTCGTTTGCGAAGGTGATCTTGGCCGCGCGCCACGAATTGCTCGTGTATTTGATCATTTCCGCGGTCGACAGCGGCACGACGCTGCACACGCAGGGAAGCCTGCCATTCAGCTCGCGCAGGACGTTTTCAGTCGTGGAGTCGAGGGCGGCAAAAACGATAAGGCCCGGATTGTAGTTGTCATCGATGGCTGTACCTTCACGAAGGAATTCAGGATAATAGCCAACCCCGAAATCCCTCCCTGCCGTCAGGCCCGAAACCATCTCGAGGATCGGTATGCAGGTCTCTTCCATTGTCCCTGGTACAATCGTGGAACGCAGGACAACGGAGTGGAATGAGTTCTTTTTGCGCAAGGCACCGGCAACATCGCTGCACGCCTGCTTGACATAGTTGAGCTCAACTGAGCCCTCGGCGGCGCTGGGTGTTCCCACACAGATGAATGTTATGTCAGTATTGGCCACTGCCGCGCAAACATCTGTCGTGGCCGAGAGCCGTCCACGGTTGACGTTTCGGGCCAGCAGCGTCGCCAGTCCAGCTTCGACAATTGGCGGCTCACCCACATTGAGTTTGGCCACTTTCGAGGGATCGGTGTCAACCGCGACAACAGTGTGACCGTCCTCCGCGAGACAGGCAGCCGAAACGGCACCGACATATCCGATGCCAATAATGCTTATTCTCGACATGTCATGTCCCCGTTTTACGATCACTAAAAACTCTCGCTTCGGAATCCGGCAGCGTCTGCTTTTTAGGCAAGTCTCGAGTCTCGTCAGGCGCAAGAGAATGTTATGCCCGCGACAAAAGAAATGAAGTCGGGAAAAACAGAATAAATGTAGGGAAAATGCGAAAATCCGATTTTATATTTAGGCGCAATTGTATTGATCCGTAGAATAGACGGCAGCATCTATAGTACGTTCTATTTACGCGCGCGATTTAAGTATTGTATATGTCGAACCAGCCTCTCGATGCGCCATATTTTACTATGGATGCCCGGCTGGAAAGGCTGAGCTTGTCGGCTCCACGTGCCTTGTATGTCTCGACCGTTTTGGTGCTCACATGGATTTCGGCGGCAATTTCCTTCGTGCTGAATCCATATGCAAAAAGCTTCAGCACGATTTCCTCTCTGGCGCTGAGATTGCCCTCGGAAAGACGCTCGATCCTCTCGGGTCCGCTATTGATCAGGGAATGAAAACTGCGAATATCGAGCGCCGACAAGCTGTTGAAGACAGCCGCGCTGATGTAGTGGCCACCCTGCGCAACAAGCGATATCGCCTTATAGATCTGCTGATCATCGTCGTTGGTGAAGACGATGTTTAGCATGCCATCGACGTAGATTTCGTCGATCCGGCGCGCGATCAGGGGATCCACCGCGTAGATGACCTTGAACGAGCTATCCCGCTCGGCATTTGACAGCCGACGCACGGCCCTGCCGACTGCAAGGTCAGCGTCATTTCCCACTTCGCAAATGACAACAGTGGGGAGGGTTCGACCGATGAAATCGACCAAAGATTCCTCCTTGCGTTTCGTGTCGACGAAACACATCGAGGAATCTCCCAACAAACTTGAACCTATGACGTCGGGCAGTCCCGGAGATGCGCAAATAGCCGAAACCCGGCTCTTATTCGGTGCCATGAAAGTTCCTCGATTAAGACGAAACTTCCTCCCAGGCTTAGTTCGAAGTTACTGCATGTGTCCCGATGTAATACGACATCGCCTCCGGACATCAGTGAAGTAAGCTAGAACAGTGCTTATAGTTTGGAATTTAAATTACTAAGTCAAGGGATAAATAAACATCTTTTGTCGCGCGATTTATCGAAAGTAAGCCGATAAATACAGTTTTTTGCTGCATAAACATGTCGGCGATACTGAAAGTTGCTGACCTCGGCAAACCTGTGATGACGGCATTTGATCGACCGCAACGGTGAGTAGTGTCAACCATGTGGGTGCTTTTCCCCACACGATAGTCCCGCGATGCCGCGCCAGGCAGCCCTACTTGTGGAACCGAGCTGCGGGACGACCAGATCAAGATGAGCCGACGGATATGGATGCAGATCAAGGCTCTGATCGCCGGGAGCGGGCTGCTGAAGAAAACCCTTTCATGCCGGGGAGCCCAGGCGTCTGCTGACAATTTTTCACGCCCAACGGAACCTTTTCGCGATTGGGAGGTTTGAGCCATGGCCACGCGCGGAGCCCTTCCTCCGGGCCACGCCTTTGGTGAAGGGCCTGCTGTCTCCCAGGCCAGGCTCTTCACCGTCCTTCCCACGCATTCGAGACAGGGACCGACCCGATTGAGGCAACGACATCGTTGTCAGCTCGCCATCAGCGTTCCAAGCCTGGATGTCCCGGGGCTTGCCGATTTCAGCGACTAACGGTAGCATTTGTGAATTGCGGTCGATCTGATACCTACTTTTAAGTGCCTGGAGTTGAAGAAGCCATCTCGGTTCTGCTGGAGACTGGTCGATGAAACTGTCACGTCGTGTTCCGCCAGCCTGCCTGTTGATCGTGCTTGCAGCCTGGATGGCCGCGCCTCAGGGTGCAGTGGCACAGACTGCCCCATCGGTTGGCGTTATCAGCGTTCCGGTGGAAGATGTTTCGCCCAAGCACGAATTCGTCGCGCGCGTGGAAGCGGTTAATGCCGTCGATATTCGATCGCGGATCGAAGGGTTCCTGGACAAGCGCCTTTTCGACGAAGGCCAGGTCGTCCAAAAGGATCAGGACCTGTTCCTTATCGATCCTCGATCCCTGGAAATATCCTTGTCAGATGCCAAGGCTGCCCTTGCGAGTGCGCAGGCGACCCTGGCTGACGCCCAGCGTCGACTTGCGCGAAATCAGTCACTGACCACACAGACCGTATCGCGCGCAACGCTGGAAGAAAGTCAAGCCGCGGTCGAAACCTCTCAGGCTTCCGTGATGTCGGCGCAGGCGCGAGTGGGCCAAGCCGAACTTAATCTCAGCTACACCCGGATAACCGCACCGATCAAGGGGCGCATAGGGGCGGCCGAGTTGTCGGTCGGCAGCTTCGTCAGCGGCAGTTCGGTGACACTGGCTCGCATTGTCGAGCTGGATCCGATCCGGGTTGTATTCTCTGTCAGCGACCGATCGATCCTTGAACTGCGTGCGGCTGCCGGAGGTGCCAGCAAGGACGATCTTGCAAAGCGGTATGAGCCTACCCTGCGACTATCCAACGGTCAGCAGTACAAGGAACCCGGCAAGATCGAGTTTTTCGGAAACGAGATCGACGAATCAACGGGAACGCTGGCAATTCGAGCGCTGTTTCCCAATCCGGAGCTCCTGCTCACCCCGGGCCAGTTCGTAACGGTGATAATTTCGGAAAGGGAAAAGACGCTGCGCCCGGTTGTGCCGCTCGGAGCAGTCCAGCAGGATCGCGAGGGCAAGTTTGTCCTGCTCGTCGATGAAAAGAACGAGGTCGCGCTGCGGCGCATAAAAGTCTCCCAACAAGTGGGAGCAAACTGGGAGGTGGACGACGGCTTGAAAGGCGGCGAGAAGCTGATCGTCGAGGGCCTGCAGAATGTCTCCGAGGGCTTGGCTGTGACCGTCACTCAGATATCCCCTGATGACAACAACCTGACCTCTGCCACTCCCGTCCTATCACCATCCGGTACGCCGCAATGAATATATCCGCGCCGTTCATTGCCCGGCCAAGGTTCGCGATGGTTATTGCGATCGTCATGATCATCGCAGGACTCGTCTCCCTCCTTCAGATACCCGTCGCGCAGTTTCCGCAGATCACCCCGCCCGAAGTCCAGGTGACGGCAAGTTATCCGGGCGCGAGTGCCAGTGTCATGACTGACAGTGTGGGAGCACTGATCGAAGATCAGGTGAATGGTGTCGAAGACATGCTCTACATGTCGTCTTCGAGCACCAACAACGGCAGCTATAGTCTGACGGTCACATTTGCGGCAGGGACAGACCCGGCGATTGCCCAAGTCAACGTACAAAATCGCGTCGCAATGGCGACACCACGCCTTCCTGCTGCGGTCTCCCAAACAGGCGTCTCGGTGAGAAGTCGTTCCTCGAGCATGCTTCTCGGTTTTGCGGTCTATTCCCCAAAGGGGACCAAGGACGACGTCTTCATCAGCAACTACGCGACGATCAATATCCGAGATGCGATCGCACGCCTGCCGGGCGTCGGGGAAGCCAGCGTATTTGGTCCCGTCTACAGCATGCGCGTCTGGATGAACCCTGATCGGATGCAGGCGCTTGGGGTGACGGCATCCGACTTGACCGCGGCCATCCAGGGCCAGAACGCGCAGGCATCCGCCGGCCAGCTAGGATCTCCTCCATCGCCGACAGGCCAGCAATTGCAATTGACGGTCCAGGCCCAGGGACGGCTTGCGGATGCAACAGAGTTCGGCAACATAATCGTCCGCACCAACAGAGACGGAGCGATCGTGCGTCTTCGCGACGTCGCCCGGGTGGAGCTCGGAGCGCAATCATACGACACGGCCTCAACCCTGAACGGGCAGCCGAGTGCCACGGTTGTCGTTTATCAATCTCCGGATGCAAATGCGCTCGCCGTGTCAGCCGCGGTCCTTGCGGAACTGCAAACATTGTCGAAGCAGTTTCCTGACGACGTCGCATATACGGTCGTTTTCGACACGACCACTTTCGTTCGCCAAACCATCGAGGAAATTTTCATTACGCTGGCAATCACCTTTGTGCTTGTCGTGGCGGTCGTCTTCCTTTTTCTGCAGGACTGGCGTGCAACGGTCATTCCCACGTTGACGATTCCCGTTTCGCTGATAGGCGGCTTTGCCGTGCTTTACGTGATGGGGTATTCAGCGAATACAATCACGCTGTTCGCCATGATCCTTGCGGTCACTCTGGTCGTCGACGACGCGATTATCGTCGTGGAAAACGTCCAGCGCGTCATGAGCGAAACCGGCGTCGACGTGCGCGAGGCGACACTGCGCACGATGGACCAGGTCACCGGCCCGATTGTCGCCACCACACTGGTGCTGGCCGCCCTCTTCGTGCCAGTCGCCTTTCTCGCCGGAATAACCGGTGAGCTCTATCGGCAATTTGCGGTCACCATCCTGGTCACGATCACTTTCTCGACAATCAACGCGCTGACGTTCAGTCCGGCAATTTGCGTTCTGATGCTGCGCACCACCCCCGAGAGCCGCTCGCGGTTTTTTGTCAAGGTGAACCAGGGACTGGATGCTTCACGGCGGTTTTATCTGCGGTTGCTCGATCTCTTTGCCCGCAAGCTTGCCCTCAGCGCGCTGGTTTTTGCTGTCATCGTGGGCGGTACATACGGTTTCTATCGCATCCTTCCGACCGGCTTTGTTCCTTCGGAAGACCAGGGCTATCTCTTCATGAATGTGCAATTGCCGAACGCCGCTTCGCTCGAACGCACGCAGCAGACAATTGCGGCCGTCAGTTCCGTGCTTCAACGCACGCCGGGCGTTGCAAATACGATCGGAATTGCCGGCGCAAGCATGGTTGGTGGCGGCGGCTCCAATTCCGGAATGATCATTTCCGCGCTGAAGCCCTGGAATGAACGGGGGGCCGATCAAAGCGTCTTTGCTCTCATGGACCGATTGCGCGCGGAGTTTGCCGCGATTTCGACCGCCTCGGTCGTGCCGTTCAATCCGCCTGCAATTCCCGGTCTCGGGACGACGGGGGGTTTTGACTTCCGACTTCAGGCGCGGGCCGGGCAAAGCCAGGCGGAGCTCGCCGAAGTCATGAGGGGCCTGATTATCGCAGCAAACCAGACAAAGACATTGACCAGTGTCTTCAGTACTTTTTCCGCCGACGTTCCCGAGGTCTATCTCGATATCGACAGGAAGCGCACGGAGCTTTACGGGGTTTCGCCCGCCACGATCTTCAACACGCTGCAAGCCCACCTGGGATCGTCATATGTCGACGACTTCAATATTTTTTCGCGCGTATACCAGGTTCGCCTTCAGGACGAACCGAGTTTTCGAACCCGCATCGAGGACATTCAACGGCTGAGAGTGCGAAGCCAGTCGGGGAGCCTTATTCCGCTACAGGGACTGCTTTCCATTTCTACCGTCTACGGACCCAACTCCATCAGCCGCTACAATCTTTTCCCGTCCGCGGCGATCAACGGACAGGCTGCCGCGGGAACGAGTACAGGCGCCGCGCTCGACGCCATGGAGACACTCGCTGCGCAAAAGCTGCCGCCCGGCTTCGGATACGAGTGGACGGGCATGGCGCTTCAGGAGAAGCAGGCCGGTAACCAAACAACAATCATCCTGATTGCGGGGATCCTTTTCACCTACCTCTTCCTCGTTGCCCAATACGAAAGCTGGAGCGTCCCGCTTGCAGTGATGCTGTCCGTGACGGTGGCAGTTCTGGGAGCGCTGGGCAGCCTTCTGATTGGTGGTATCGACCTCAACATCTACGCCCAAATTGGCCTGCTGCTGCTGGTCGGACTGGCCGCCAAAAATGCGATTCTCATCGTGGAGTTCGCCAAGAAGCGCCGGGAGGAAGGGCTGAGCATCATGGAAGCGGCGACCGATGGCACGTCACAGCGCTTCAGGCCAGTGCTGATGACTGCGATGGCATCTGTGCTTGGCGTGGTGCCGCTGGTCGTGGCTACAGGTGCGGGAGCAGGCAGCAGGCAGGCAATCGGCACGACGGTTCTCGGCGGCCTGGTGGTCGGATCGGTCGTCGGCCTCCTGATAATTCCACTCCTCTATATATACGTTCAAACGGTCAGGGAGGCGGTCAAGCGTCAGCTTTTTGGTGTCGATCGGGTCGATCCAGACAGCAAACCTCCGGCTGCGGCGGCCGCGGATTGAAAATCCCAACTCTTTAGGAAAGCTGAACTTTGGGGTTCTCTGCCGAGAGAGAGCACTATAGTTCTTGAAAGCGGACCATCTGGAAGATCGCGTCCTCTCATTGAGGCGGAGGAGCAATCACGCCATCGGTCGGTGCAGCAGACGTCGAGCTGCTACAACCTTGCAACCCGGCGCAGCGGACGCGCGCCCCGCGGATATGACTCGCTCGGGCGCCACTTCACGACTTGAGATCGTTAGCGTTCTTTCGCTTGCCCCAGGGATTTGAATCGCACGTCTCCCCTCCCATCTCGATATTTAACCTTGCATTTCTGGATCTGAACTCCATAATTGCAAGGATGATACGCAGGCGAAAAACATTAGAACTCATTGAGCTCATCGATTCCAATCCGGCCGTCGCTTTGCTGGGACCTCGACAGGTAGGAAAGACAACGCTCGCATTGGAAATAGGCGAACAGCGGCCGTCGATCTATCTCGATCTGGAGTCGGACGCCGATCGAGCCAAGCTCTCCGAGCCGGAGCTCTACCTTTCCGGTCACGAGGATAAACTGGTTATTCTCGACGAGGTCCACCGCCTTCCGGACCTCTTCCAGGCTCTTCGTGGACTAATCGACAAGGGGCGGCGAAAGGGATTGCGCAGCGGCCGTTTCCTTTTGCTCGGCTCGGCCTCAATCGATCTCCTGAAACAGTCCGGCGAGAGCCTAGCTGGACGGATAGCATATTTGGAGCTTGCCCCAATTGACGGCCTCGAGGTCCACACAACTGAGCTCAATACGCTGTGGAACCGGGGTGGGTTTCCTGACAGTCTTCTGGCCAGGACAGATGCTGTTAGCCGGCGGTGGCGCCTTGATTTCATTCGAACGTACCTAGAACGGGACATTCCGCTTCTTGGACCAAGGATTGCTGCCGAAACGCTACGCCGATTCTGGACAATGCTCGCGCACCATCAATCCGGCCTTCTCAATGCGGCAGACTTCGCCCGCGCACTTGGCGTCGACGGAAAGACCGTTGCTTCCTATCTCGATCTCATGGTGGATCTGCTTCTGGTGCGTCGGCTCGAACCCTGGCACAACAATGCGGGCAAACGTCTGGTAAAGTCGCCGCGTGTGTACGTTCGCGACTCCGGGCTGCTCCACAGTCTACTTGGATTGACAACGCTCGAGGATATTCTCGGGCACCCGATCGCCGGCGCCAGTTGGGAAGGATTCGTGATCGAAACGCTTCATGCCGCTATGCCAGTGGGCGCACATGCGAACTTCTATCGTACCGCTGCCGGCGCCGAGGTCGACCTCATTGTCACTCTGCCCGGCGGGCGCCGTTGGGCAATCGAGATCAAGCGAAGTCTCACTCCGAAAGTGGAACGCGGCTTTCATTACGCCTGTCTGGAACTGAAGCCCGATCGCCGCATCGTCGTTTACCCAGGGTCCGAGGCCTATCCTCTCAACAACGAAATCGAGGTGCTGCCGTTGCGACAGCTTGGTGAGGAACTCACGCATCTTCAGCCTTGATAGCGAGCGCGTCCGGCTATTTTAGTGTGATTTCACCAGACCGGAGAAACCAGCGACAGCCAGAAGGCTGAGGGCCCAGCCGATGACGGACTGGAAGAAAAAATATCTCAAGGAGAACGTGCCGTTTGGTTTCATCGAATCCGGTCGCCAGTATTCCCTTTGACCGATGGACGCTACCGGCAGGAGTACATCCAGCGAATACATTGGCGCATTGAACTCCGGGTAGCTGGCCGCTTCCGGCTGATTGCGGAAGCAAGTGAGCTGGTCTTCCCCGACCGCGGCACGTCCAGCCAGGTCCTGTCCGGTTGATGGCATGTAGCGGATTTCGGTTCGCGGGAGATCACACATCGTCCATTCGGGGGAACGCAGAACGATGGGATTGTTCGGTTTCATCGCACCGTCGCGATAGGCGAATGCGAAGACACCCGTCCCGATCGCCCAAAAGAGCATCAGCCAGACCAGCACCAGCAGAGGCTGCCGCCCGTAACGAAGGGTGACGGCAAGCACACCGTCGACAATCGCCAGGCTTGCCCGCAAGATTGGATTTTTGGCACGCGCTCGGCGCGCACGCCGCTGCAGTCGTTCCTTGGCGATCAAGACCGCACGGGCATCCTCGTCATGGCCCATTTCCCGCAATACCATTGACAGATGCTCGTAGGGCTGCGGCCAGAAGTCCGCGTTCCACCGTTCTGGCGTCTGACGCGATAGCCAGTCGAGCCGGCTTGCCGCATCGGCTGGTCCTCCAATGAAAGCACCGTACCGGCAGCGGTTCAAAAGCAGGTCGCCAGTCTTGGGCCAGCTGCTCTGATCGTCATCGATAGCGCCGATCGTCGTCGCAGTGAGGTCGAGCGCACCCTCGACGGATGCACCTTGTCGCAGGAAGAATGCGCCGTCGATGATGGCGCGATTGAGCCGCAGCGCATTGCCGTCCGGCTGCGAAAGTGATGCGGAGGTGCAATTGACGTCACCTCCGAAGCGGGCACCGAGCAGGCGCGTTTCGCCGACGACGGTCGCCCCACGCAAGGCAAGGTCGCCCCCGGCCACGATCGCGTCTGCGTTCAATGCGACTTCGCCCGGGCGTTCGATCTGCGCGCCGACCGCATTGACGTCGCCCCCGAGGCGCGCCGCCGAAAGATTGATGCCGCCACGCACATTGGCGCCACGCAACAGGATGCCACCGCGTGTTTCCAATGCCTCGGCGTCGAACGCCATATCGCCGGGCGAAGCGATCGAAACACCATCAGCCTCAATGCTACCGCCAATCCGCGCGCCGGGAAGGCGGATTTCACCGGTAACAATCGCGCCGCGAAGCGAAATGACCCCCCGTGCCTCCAACCTGTCGGCCTGCAAGCCGGGCAGGGCCGAACCGTCCAGGAACAGATTGTCGATAACCGCCGAGCGCAGCACCGGCGAGGCGTCGAAGTGACAATCCTTGAGACCGATGTCGCGCGGTATCCGGCACCCCTCCAGGTCGAGAATGCCAATGATCCAGGCTCCGCTCAGCCTCAACCCCTTCTCATGCAAGCGATAGGCACCGTCGCCAAGGATGAGATAGCGCAACAGGTCCGCCCGCACCGTCCGCTCGGGATCTTCCTGTTCCGGCCGCAGACCGTCGCCCAATCGGTCGAAGTCTCCGAGCTGCAGATGTGCCACGACCTTCGTTTCTGCGGCGCTCAGCGGATGAAAATCGGCAAGGCTGGGTAGGACGGGAACATGAGATCCCGGCTGGGGCGCTTTCTGGTTCATGAAGCCGGCATCCGTCTGACACCGCGTGAAGATCTTGCTCGAACGCGGCTTTGCCGGAGTGGACATCTTCCGGGGCTGCAAATCAGTCGATCGACAGGCGAGGCATGGCAATTCATGACGATCGTTCTCCTCCACCATGGCGTTCGCGCCGTGAGCGACTATGCGCCTTGGCCGCAGGGTAAACGTGACCCAAGACATCGATCAAACTGTGGAGCTCCCGCAGGACCTCGGTCCCAACGATATCGGATCGTCGCTCGCTTGGAAACGCGCCGGGGCGGCTCTTTTCCAGCCCGGTTTCATGATTGATTTCGTCGTTTGGGCGGCGGGTCAAGAGATGACGCCGAAATGCGCCGAGGCTATCATCGGCATATAGGACCGGGAGCACAGTTTCTGGCCCTCAGAATGGTTGTCGTCACTTCAATCCTTGCTTCGCCTATACTTGACGGCCCTATATAAAGGGCGCTATCAATTCCGAACATCGAAAAAAATCAGGCGGTTCGGCCTCACCGGGATGACATCCCGCGTGGGGTTTTTTCGTTCATAGGTGCTTTTTGGACACTCGGACGGTTGTTCAGGTCGGCGTATTGTTTTCCCGCTCCGGTCCCTACGCGGATCTGGGTGAGCAGGGCTACGCTGGCACAATGGCTGGGATCGCCGCAGTCAATGCACGCACCGGCCTGCCGTTCCGGCTTGAGGCCAGTGTTGCCGATCCGAAGGGAAATACCGATCGCTATGCCGCGCTTGCCGCCGAGCTGGTGAGCGGTGGCGAGGTCCGACATATTGTCGGCTGCACGACATCCTGGAGCCGCAAAGAGGTCATCCCCGTCCTGGAAAAGACACAGGCACTCCTCTGGTACCCCTGCGTCTACGAGGGGTTCGAGGCGAACGAGAATGTTGTCTATGTCGGTGCCTGCGCCAACCAGCACATTCTACCGCTGCTGGAATTCGCCCTTCCTGCCTTCGGCCGCCGGGGTTTTCTCCTCGGCTCCAACTACATTTGGGGCTGGGAGACCTGCCGTATTGCTCGTGATGTGATCCTGCGTTCCGGTGGCGAGGTCCTCGGCGAAAGGCACGTTCCGCTCGGCGACGCCGATATCGACCGTATCATCGATGAAATTCATCGCAAGAAGCCGGATTTCATCCTTAATTCCCTCATCGGACCCTCATCCTATGCTTTCCTGCGCGCCTATCGCGCGCTCGGCGAGCGCGACGGCGATTTCGCGCCGGGCCGTCGCCCGGTGCTGAGCTGCAATCTCGGTGAGAACGAGATCGTCAAGATCATGCCCGCGGCCGAAGGGCACTACACCACAGCCACCTATTTCGAAACGCTGGAGACGCAGGAGAACGCGCGCTTTCTCGCGGGACTTCCAGAAGGGGCTCGCGCCGCCGGCATCTCGGCCTTCTTCGCGCAGGCCTATTCGGCGGTTCTGCTGATCGCTGCCGGGATCGAGGTCGCAGGCGAGGCGGCGGCACTCGATGTGCTCGAAGCGGTCAAGGCACGCGCGGTCGAAACGCCCTTCGGCCCGTTGCGGATCGACCCGGCCAACAACCACATTCACGTGGTCGCGCATGTCGCTCGGGCGACTGCCGGCGGCCGTTATGATATCGTCCGGCAAGGACGCGACGCGATCGCACCGGATCCCTTCCTCATCCGCTCGGCGCTTGCCGTTCCCGCAATCGAAACCGCGACGACTCCGTCCCGACCACAGCTGAGACTCGTCTAATGAACAATGGCTTCATGACGCCTTCCTTCGAAGGCCTAAGAGCGCTGATCCTGCACCGCCAACACGCCAATACCGAGGCGCTGGAACGCCAGTTCGCGCGCATCGGCGTCAGCGCCGTGACCGTCTGGCCGGAGCTTGCGGCCGAACAGTCGTTTCAGGATTTCGACGTGCTGATGTTCGACGCAGACATGGGCTATGATGAGCAGTTTCCCTGGAGCGCCGGCGAGGCGCCCATTCCAACGATCGCCCTGATCGGCAGCGAAGCGCCGGGACGGATCACCTGGGCCGTCAGCCACGGCGCCGACGCGCAGCTCCTGAAGCCGATCGGCAGTTCGGGCGTCTATAGCGCGCTGGTCATTGCCACGCATGCGTTTAAACGCCGCAAGTCGCTCTCAAGCGAAGTCGCAACGCTCTCCGAACGTCTGGCGAACCGGGAAAACCTTGCCGAGGCCACCGCGATCCTGATGGTGCGGGAGCGGCTGCCGGCCAACGCCGCCTATGCGCTGCTTCGCCGCCGCGCGATGGACGAACGCCGAACGATCGACGAGGTCGCTCAAATCATTCTGGAGAAAACCGGGTTGAACGAGGGCAAGCGCCGTGGCTGAGGTCGCCATCTCCGCCCCTGTCGCCCCGACACCCGGCGTCTTTCGCCGACTCCTGAAGCGCAAACTTGCCGTTTTCGGGCTGATCGTCATTGCGCTGATCGTTTTCGCCGCAGTGTTTGCGCCATGGATCGTTCCTTACAATCCGGATGAACAGTTCTTCGAAGGACTGACGCTCGAGGGCGCGCCGCTCGCGCCGAACGCGCAGTTCTGGTTCGGCACCGATCTGGTCGGCCGCGATCTCCTGAGCCGCATCATCTACGGCGCGCGAACCTCGCTGATCATTGGCGTCATCGCCAACGGCGTTTCCGTCCTCATCGGCTCGGCGGTCGGTATCACTGCCGGCTATTTCAAGGGCTGGGTGAGTACTGTGCTTATGCGTTTCACCGATCTGATGATGGCATTTCCGGCGCTGTTGCTTGCCATCGTGCTTGCGGCGATCTTCCGCCCGAGCCTCCTGATCGTTGCCATGGTGATCGCCATGGTCAACTGGGTGCAGATCGCCCGCGTGCTCTACACGGAAACGCGTTCGCTTGCCGAGCGGGATTTCGTAGAGGCCGAACGGGCGCTCGGAGCAGGGACTTTCCGCATCCTCACCCGCCACATTTTCCCGCATCTGGTATCGACCATCGTCGTCTATGCGACGCTCGGCATTGCAACGACGGTGCTGCTCGAGGCGACGCTCAGCTACCTCGGCATCGGCGTCCAGCCGCCGACGGCCTCCTGGGGCAACATCATTTTCGAGAACCAGACCTATTTCACCAGCGCGCCCTGGCTCGTCTTCATTCCGGGTTTTGCGATCATCTTGCTCGCGCTCGCGTTCAATCTCGTCGGCGATGCCCTGCGTGACATCCTCGACCCGACTCAGCAGGGGCACCACTGATGATCTCCTACGTCGCCCGCCGCCTGCTGCAATCGGCGCTCATTCTGGTCGGCATCAGTCTGGTCACCTTCGTGCTGCTTTACCTTTTGCCGGCCGATCCGGCCCGCCAGATCGCCGGGCGCAGCGCGACGCCGGAGACAGTGGAAAGCATCCGTCAACAACTCGGGCTCAACCTGCCATTCTACCAGCAGTATCTGCGCTACGCGACCGGACTGCTGCATGGCGATTTCGGCCGCTCCTACCTGCAGAAAACCGAGGTGGTAGAGCTGATCGCCTCGCGCCTGCCGGCAAGCCTGCTTCTGATGGCAGGGGCGATCACCTGCGAACTCATTCTCGGCATCGCCATGGGTCTCGTCTCGGCGCTGCGCCGTGGCTCGGGGCTCGACAACGGGCTGATGCTCCTTTCCTTCGTCGGCGTTTCGGCGCCGCAATTCGTTATCGGCATCCTGATGCTCTACGTTTTTTCCGTGCAGCTCGGCTGGTTTCCGATCGGCGGCTACGGCACCTTCGCGCATCTTGTGCTGCCCTCACTTACTCTCGGAGTGCTGGGAGCGGGCTGGTATGCGCGCATGATGCGTTCCTCGATGATCGACGTGCTGCGCCAGGATTTCATCCGCACGGCTCATTCCAAGGGGCTTGGCCGCGCCACGGTGATTTTCCGCCACGCGCTGCCCAACGCCATTCTGCCGGTAATCGCGATGATCGGCATCGACATCGGGATGTTCATGTCGGGCATCGTCGTGGTCGAAAGCGTATTCGGGTGGCCCGGTATCGGCCAGCTTGCCTGGCAGGCGATCCAGCGGGTGGACATTCCGATCATCATGGGAGTCACGCTGGTCTCGGCCCTGGCCATCGTCGTCGGCAATCTCATGGCGGACCTCATCGCCCCGATGATCGATCCGCGCATCAAGCTTCGCTGACGATCGTCGGCGGATAACGTGAACAGGTACAAAAAAACCAGAGGAGAATTGCAAATGCGTAAGACACTTCTTGCAGGCGTGGCGTTCTTTGCCATTGCCGCAGCGGGCATGACGGCGGTACACGCCGATGACATCAAGCAGGGCGGCCAGATGGTCGTGACCTACAAGGACGACGTGTCGACGCTCGATCCGGCCATCGGCTATGACTGGCAGAACTGGTCGATGATCAAGAGCCTGTTCGACGGTCTCATGGACTACGAACCCGGCACTTCCACACTTCGGAAAGATCTCGCCGAGGACTACACCATCTCCGACGACGGCAAGACCTTCACCTTCAAGCTGCGCAAGGGCGTGAAGTTCCACAACGGCCGCGAAATGACTGCCGAGGACGTGAAATACTCGCTGGACCGCGTCACCAACCCGGCGACCCAGAGCCCCGGCGCCGGCTTCTTTGGCTCGATCAAGGGCTTCGACAAGATGGCCGACGGTTCGGCCAAGTCGCTGGAGGGCGTCACTGTCGTTGATCCCTACACGATCAAGTTCGAACTGACCCGTCCGGACGCCACCTTCCTGCACGTCATGGCGATCAACTTCTCCTTTGTCGTCCCGAAGGAAGAAGTCGAAAAATG
Organism: Rhizobium sp. 57MFTsu3.2; assembly: GCF_012932765.1. Lineage (NCBI taxonomy): Bacteria > Pseudomonadati > Pseudomonadota > Alphaproteobacteria > Hyphomicrobiales > Rhizobiaceae > Rhizobium > Rhizobium sp. 57MFTsu3.2. The sequence goes on along the minus strand of NZ_JDWI01000002.1, from coordinate 263,109 downwards.
GGGCGCCGATTTCGGCAAGCATCCGGTCGGTACGGGCGCGTTCAAGCTGGGCGAGTGGACGCTCGGCCAGAAGCTCGTGTTCGAGCGCAACAAGGATTACTGGAACGCTGGCCTTCCGAAGCTCGACCAGATCACTTTTGAGGTTGGCCAGGAACCGGTTGTGGCACTTCTGCGCCTGCAGAAAGGTGAGGTCGACGTCGCCGGCGACGGCATTCCGCCGGCGAAATTCCTCGAGGTGAAGAACGACCCGACCTATGCCAAGCTGATTGTCGAGGGCGGTCAGCTGCACACCGGCTACGTCACCATGAAGACGACGATAAAGCCCTTCGACAACGTCAAGGTGCGTCAGGCCGTCAACATGGCGATCAACAAGGATCGCATCATCCGCATCATCAACGGCCGCGCCGTTCCGGCGAACCAGCCTCTGCCGCCGACCATGCCGGGCTTCGCCAAGGACTACGAAGGCTACAAGTACGACGTGGAGGGCGCCAAGAAGCTTTTGGCGGAAGCCGGTCTGGCGGACGGATTCGAAACCGAACTCTACGTCTACAACACCGACCCGCAGCCTCGCATCGCCCAGGCGATCCAACAGGATCTCGCCGCCATCGGCATCAAGGCTGAAATCAAGTCGTTGGCCCAGGCCAACGTCATTGCCGCCGGCGGTGAGCCGGACCAGGCGCCGATGGTCTGGTCGGGCGGCATGGCCTGGATCGCCGACTTCCCGGATCCGTCCAACTTCTACGGCCCGATCCTCGGCTGCTCGGGCGCGGTCAAGGGTGGTTGGAACTGGTCCTACTACTGCAACAAGGCACTGGAAGAGCGCGCGACCGCGGCCGATTCGATCACCGATCCGGCCAAGAAGGCTGAACGCGAGGAAGCCTGGCGGTCGATCTTCCTCGACATCATGAAGGATGCCCCGTGGGCACCAGTCTTCAACGAGCAGCGATTCACCATCCGCTCCGAGCGGCTCGGTGGTCCGGACGCGATTTTCGTCGATCCGGTCCACATCCCCATCAACTACGAGCAGGTTTACGCCAAAGATGTGCAATAACTGTAACTACACCATCCACGGCTTGCATCATCACTTCGGGTGGGATCGTTCGATCCCGCCCGTCGAGAAAGTCGCGCCGGGCTCGACAATCCGCTTCGAATGCATGGATAGCGGCAGCGGGCACTTCAATGCCAACAGCACCGCGGCCGATGTCGCGACGCTGGATTTCTCGAAGGTCAATCCGGTCACCGGTCCCGTCTATATCGACGGGGCCGAGCCCGGGGACGCGGTCAAGATCACCATCCACGAGTTCGAGCCTTCCGGCTTCGGTTGGACGGGGATCATTCCGGGTTTCGGACTTCTGGCGGATCAGTTCACCAGCCCGGCCCTGACGGTGTGGAAATACGATCCCGTCAGCATGGAGCCGGCTATGTTCGGCAAGAACGGCCGCGTGCCGTTGAAACCGTTCGCCGGCACGATCGGGCTGGCGCTGGCGGAAGAAGGGCGTCATTCGGTTGTTCCGCCGCGGCGGGTGGGGGGCAACCTCGACATTCGGGACCTGTCCTCCGGCTCTGTGCTTTACCTGCCGGTTGAAGTCGCTGGCGGCCTATTCTCGATCGGCGACACGCACGCTGCACAGGGCGATGGCGAGGTTTGCGGCACGGCGATCGAAAGCCAGATGAACCTCACGGTGACGCTGGATCTCGTCAAGGGCGCCAAGCTGTCCATGCCGCGCTTCACCACGCCCGGCCCGGTGACCCGTCATCTCGACGCCAAGGGCTACGAGGTGACGACCGGGATCGGAGCCGACCTGATGGATGGGGCCAAGGCCGCCGTTTCCAACATGGTCGATCTGCTCGGCAAGCTTTACAACCTCTCCGCCGACGACGCCTATATGCTCTGCTCGGTCTGCGGCGACCTGCGCATCAGCGAAATCGTCGACATGCCGAACTGGGTCGTGTCGTTCTACTTCCCGCGGATCGTGTTCGAATAAGCCATGCGGAGCCGCGTTTCAGACGCGGCTCCGCTTCTTTCACCCTTATTGATCGCAAGCCATGACGACGACGCAAAAGACATCCTCAGAACCGCTACTTTCTGTTCGCGATCTCGTGACACAGGTGGCGACCCCCTTGGGCGCGAAGACCGTCGTCGACGGCCTGAGTTTCGATCTCATGCGCGGCGAAACGCTGTGCATCGCCGGCGAAAGCGGTTCCGGCAAGTCGATGACGGCACTGTCGCTGATCCAGCTGCTGCCGAAGCCGATGGCACGGGTCGCTTCCGGCCTGGCGCTGTTCAAGGGCCGTGATGTCTTCGCGCTCGACGACGAGGGACTGCGCAAGCTACGCGGCAAGGAAATCGGAATGATCTTCCAGGAGCCGATGACCTCGCTCAATCCGGTGCTGACGATCGGGCGCCAGCTCGTCGAAGCGATCACGGCGCAACGGCCGATGAGCCATGCCGAAGCCATGGCCGAGGCCCTGCGGCTTCTGGAACAAGTGCAGATTTCAGACGCGGCACGGCGGTTAAGCCAATACCCGCATGAACTTTCAGGCGGCATGCGTCAACGTGTGATGATCGCGATCGCGCTGTCGCAAGGCCCCGATATCCTGATCGCCGACGAACCGACCACGGCGCTCGACGTAACCGTCCAGGCGCAAATCCTGAGCCTGATCCGACACCTGCAGAAGGAGCACGGAACGGCGGTGATCATGATCACCCACGACATGGGCGTCGTCGCGGAAATGGCCGACCATGTCCTGGTGATGAAGAATGGCAAAGCCGTGGAATACGGCACCGTGCACAATATCTTCGAAAAACCGGGCGCGCCCTACACGCAGATGCTGCTCGAGGCGGTTCCAACGCTCGGGGAAATGCACGGCATCGACACGCCGAAGCGTGCAAAGCCGATCCCAGCGGTGCCCGCTTCTGCCGCCACGGAGGCTGCGGCACGGACCGACGGAGCGCTGGTGGAGGTGAGGGATCTCACCGTCCGTTTCGACATCAAGGGCGGTATTCTCCAGCGTCCGGTGAGCCGCGTCCATGCGGTCGAGGGCCTGAGCTTCGAGATCGCGAAGGGCGAGACACTCTCGCTGGTCGGTGAAAGCGGCTGCGGCAAGTCGACGACCGGCAAGGCGCTGATGAACCTGATCCCGTGGACAGGCTCGATCCGGGTTGCGGGACAGGAGACGAGCGGACTCGGTCGCCGGGCGATGAAGCCGATCCTCCGCGACGTGCAGATGGTGTTCCAGGATCCCTATGCCTCGCTCGATCCGCGCTATCGCGTTGGCGATCTCGTGGCCGAGCCGTTGGTAATCCATGGGCTTGCCAAGGGCTCCGAGCTCGAGGACCGGGTGGAGTACTTGTTCCGCCGGGTTGGCCTGTCGCCGGATCAGATCAATCGCTATCCGCACGAATTTTCCGGCGGCCAGCGCCAGCGCATCTCGATCGCGCGCGCCTTGTCGCTGTCACCGAAGGTCATCATCGCGGACGAAAGCGTCTCGGCGCTCGACGTATCGATCCAGGCACAGGTTCTTGATCTACTGCAGGATATCCAGAACGAGACCGGCATCGCCTATCTGTTCATCTCCCACGACATGGCCGTGGTCGAACAGATCAGTCACCGCGTCGCGGTGATGTATATGGGCCAGTTCGTGGAAGTGGGAACCCGCCGGCAGATCTTCGAAAACCCGCGGCACAGCTATACGCGCCAGCTGCTCAGCGCCGTGCCGGTTCCGGATCCACGCCGAGAGCGCCGACTTTACGACGCAGCGGCGCGCGAGATCAAAAGCCCGATCCGGCCGCTCGGATACCAGCCGGTCTACAATCAGCTGACGGACATCGGCGATCGGCATCTGGTCGCGGCGGCCTGAGGCGATCACGGGCAGGGGACGGTGTTGCCCGCATTGCTGGGCGTGCGCCCACTGTGGTCACGAGGGATATCGAGTGGCGCACCTCACTCCAATGACCCTCCGCGACGACGTAACCGAAGATTTTGAGTGGGGGAGCGATCATGGATTGCGGCTCTCACTCCAGACCGGCCGCCGCGGCGACTTGCTAGACCGTCTTCAGATCCCCGAGCAATGTCGGAATGAGTTCTGACACGGTTGGATGGATCGGCACCGCCCATTTCAGCACCGGATAGGGCGCCTTGGCATTCATCGCGTCGATGAAACCGTGGATCGCCTCGTCACCTTCGATCCCGAGGATTGCAGCACCCAGGATCTGCTGCGTTTCGGCATCGGCGATCACCTTCATGAAGCCCTTGGTCTCGGCGCGCTCGTTGGCGCGGCCAACACGGCTCATCGGCCGTGTGGAGATCATGATGGTGCGGCCCGACGCCCGTGCTTCCTTCTCGGTCATCCCGACGCGACCGAGCGGCGGGTCGATATAGAGCGCATAAGCAGGAATGCGATCGCTGACCTTGCGATCCTCGCCGTCGAGAAGGTTCGCGGCAGCGATCTCGAAGTCATTGTAGGATGTGTGGGTGAAGGCGCCTCGGCCATTGCAATCGCCGAGCGCGAAGATCCCCTCGACATTGGTGGCAAGCTTGTCGTCAACGATGATGTAACCGCGCCGGTCGGTGGCGACGCCTGCCTTGTCAAGACCGAGGTCGTCGGTGTTCGGCGTGCGCCCGGTGGCAACCAGCACGTGGCTCGCCTCAATGGCCGGCTGACCATTGCCGATGCTGACGCTGATGCCGTTGGCCGTATTGGCAAATCCGATCCCGTCGGCATCCGTATGTACGGCAATGTCTTCCGAGCGCAGGATGTCAGCGATCGCGTCTGAAATGTCGGCATCCTCACGCGAAGCAAGCTTCGGCCCGCGCTCGATCACCGTCACCTCAGCGCCGAACCGGCGATACATCTGCGCGAACTCAAGCCCGATATAGCTGCCGCCGATGACAGCAAGGTGCCTTGGAAGACGGTCGAGATGGATGATCGAGGTGCTTGTCAGGTAGTCTATGCTGCCAATCCCGGGCATATCGGGAATGGTCGGCCGCGCGCCGACATTCAGGAAGATCTTTGGGGCCGTCAGGATCTCGCCGTTGACGGTCACGCTATGGGCGTCCTGGAAGCGGGCATGCCCATAGATGACGGTCATGCCGTCCATTCCGGCGAACCAGTTGATCAGGCCGTTGCGGGCGTTCATCGTCACGGTTTCGGCACGCTTGCGCACGACAGTCATGTCGATACCCACGCCACCTGGAAGCACCACGCCGAAGTCCGCGCCGCGCCGCGCCATGTGGGCGGCACGGGCACTTGCCACCAGCGTCTTGGTGGGCATGCAGCCGGCATTGACACAGGTGCCGCCCAGGAACTTGCGTTCGATCAACGCCACCTTCATGCCCTTCGCGACCATGCGCGCGGCGAGGAAGGGACCGGATTGGCCGGCCCCGATGACGATGGCGTCGAAACTGGGCATCACACTGCTCCCACGATGATGAGCGCGCCGATGATCGCAACCGCATCCTCGATCAGCGCTGCCGGTGTATCCTTGCCGAAGGCGGCGGCGAGTTTACCACGAGCCGCCGCTCCACCGAACGTGCCAATCGCTGCGCCAACGACGCCCGCAATCAGTCCACCAATGAGTGAGACGCCGGTAACACCGATCGTGGCGCCCGCCAGCCCGCCCATGATCAAGCGGGCGGCAAATTGCATCGGAACCTTACGGGACGGGGTCGAGGGCAGCTGGTCGGTGATCAGCTCGACCACAGCGAGCAGGGTGAACACCCATGGGGCCCAACGGTATCCCATGAAGGCAAGCGGCGTCTGCGAAACGTCAAGCCAGCCGAGAGCAGCGGCCCAGGCAACGGCGGCAGGCGCCGTCATGGCCCTGAGACCCGCGATAATTCCAATCAGAAATGCAAGAAGCAAAAGCATGTGCAATCCCCATGCCGCGCACAATCCAAGCGCGGTCATGGGAAGCTTGCACATTGTCGCACAGGTTTCAATTTGCGCGATGGTTTACTTGTTTCAATTGGCGAAGGCGGCTATGCCCGTGACGGCGCGGCCGAGGATAAGGGCGTGGACGTCGTGGGTCCCCTCATAGGTGTTGACCACCTCGAGGTTGACGAGATGGCGGGCAATGCCGAACTCGTCGGAAATGCCATTGCCGCCGAGCATGTCGCGCGCCAGCCTTGCGATGTCGAGGGCCTTGCCACAGGAATTGCGCTTGACGATGGAGGTCAGTTCCACGGGCGGGTGCCCGTCCTCCTTCATGCGGCCGAGCCGGATGCAGCCCTGCAGGCCGAGCGCGATTTCGGTCACCATGTCGGCGAGCTTCTTCTGGATGAGCTGGTTGGCAGCCAGCGGCCGGCCGAACTGCTTGCGGTCGAGCACATATTGACGTGCCCTGGCATAGCAGTCCTCGGCAGCGCCGAGCGCCCCCCAGGCAATGCCGAAGCGGGCCGAGTTCAGGCAGGTGAACGGGCCCTTGAGGCCCGAGACGTTGGGCAGCAGGTTCTCCTCCGGTACGAACACCTCATCCATCACCACCTCACCGGTGATCGAGGCGCGCAGGCCGACCTTGCCGTGGATCGCCGGCGCCGACAGGCCCTTCCAGCCCTTCTCGAGGATGAAGCCACGTATGACGCCGTCTTCGGTCTTGGCCCAGACGACAAATACGTCGGCGATCGGGGCATTGGAAATCCAGGTCTTGGCGCCGGTCAGGCTGTAGCCGCCATTTACCTTTTTCGCCCGCGTCACCATCGAGCCCGGATCTGAGCCGTGGTTGGGTTCGGTGAGGCCAAAGCAGCCGATCCACTCGCCGGTCGCAAGCTTCGGCAGGTACTTCTGCTTCTGCGCCTCGGAGCCGAAGGCGTCGATCGGCACCATGACGAGGGACGACTGCACGCTCATCATCGAGCGGTAGCCGCTGTCGACGCGCTCAACCTCGCGGGCAATCAGACCGTAAGCGACGTAGCCCAGGCCGGCGCCACCATATTCCGGCGCGATCGTCGGCCCGAGCAGTCCGAGTTCGCCCATTTCGCGAAAGATCTCCGGATCGGTCTTCTCGTGACGGAAGGCTTCGAGCACGCGCGGCGCCAGCTTGTCCTGTGCATAAGCCTGCGCCGTCTCCTGCACCATGCGCTCCTCGTCGGTCAGCTGCTCGACAAGGCGAAACGGATCGGCCCAATCAAAGATCTCGCGGGTATGCTGCATGGTCACTTCTCCTCATTTACCTGCTGGCACCAACATCCTTCGGGCATAGACCCGGCCGTCGAATGGGTCAACTCGCCAAGAACACTGCTCGGTGGCGCCTTATCGCTTCACCCAGGGCGGAATGAACCTGACGTCCTCGCCGGTCACCGCCTCGCGCAGGAAATCGATTACCGCACGCACCCGCGGCGACTGGCGAAGATCGCGATGGCAGGTGATCCAGTAGTGCCGCCTGAGATCGACCTCTTCAGGCAGAACCCGCTCGAGTTCGGGGTAGCGACTTGCGAAGAAATAGGGAAGCACGCAAAGCCCAAGACCGTTTCTGGTCGCCGTCAGCTGCGCAAAGATGCTCGAGCTCTGGAACTGCGGCTTGATGCGCGGATGCACGTCGCCAAGATAGTCGAGGCCAGGGGCGAAGATCATTTCCTCTATGTAGCTGATGAACGGGTGCCCCAGGAGGTCGTCGCGGCAGGTGATGGGCGCGCTTCGGTGCAGATAGTCCCGCGAGCCATAGACCTGAAGGTGGTAGTCGGTGAGCTTGTCGGAGAAATACGGTCCGCCCTTCGGCTCATCGAGAACGACGGTGATATCGGCCTCCTTGCGCGACAGCGACATGATCTGCTGGATCGTCACAAGTTCGAGCGACAAATTCGGATGCCGGGCGACGAACTGCGGCAACACACGCGCGAAGAAGAAATTGGAGAAGCCCTCGGGCGCACTGAGGCGTACCACGCCGCGTTGGGTCGTTGCGCCGTCGGTGAGGTCGGCGCGCAACCGTTCGGTCTCCTGCTCCATCTTCTCGGCGGTTTCGACGAAGCGGGCGCCCATCGCCGTCATCACATAGCCGCGAGGGTTGCGTTCGAAGAGCTTGACCTTGAGCGCAAACTCCAGCCGGTCGATGCGGCGCGACACGGTGGCGTGGCTGGTGCGCAATTGCCGCGCCGCCGTCGACAGCTGTCCGGTGCGGGCAACCGCGAGAAAGAACTGCAGGTCATCCCAGGTAAATTGCGGCGGATTGTTCATTCGGATCCCCCAAATCGGCGCTTGCATCATCCAGCCGTTCGATATTGGTCTTTCGTCTAATGCGCCCCGGCCTGCACGTCGTCGTCGTCCGCCCTAGGTTCCAACGAAAGCGCCCTAACGATCTGCATTCATTGGGGAACCGCGACAGACCAATAGTTCTGTTCAAAAACGAACAGATACTGTTTGGAATTAGTTGTAAAGCGGCCTTGCCTGATTGGTGCAATTCCGTGATCGTGGGGCATGCGCTGGCGGCCTTGAGGAGGGCGGCTGGCCAAATTTGAACAGATCCGCATTCTGGCCAATCTCTGGGAGGAGAGACATATGCGAAAGAATCTCATTGCGTCGCTGGCATTCCTGCTTGCAAGCAGCACTGCCGTGCTCGCCGATGGTGCATCCGACGGCAAGGTGAAGATCGGCATCCTGAACGACCAGTCCGGCGTCTACGCTGATTTCGGCGGCAAGTCCTCCGTCGAGGCGGCCAAGATGGCGGTCGAGGATTTCGGCGGCAAGGTGCTTGGCGTGCCGGTGGAGATTGTCGACGCCGACCACCAGAACAAGCCTGACATCGCCTCCAACATTGCCCGCCAGTGGTACGACACGGAGCAAGTGGACGCGATCATGGAATTGACCACCTCGTCAGTGGCGCTCGCGGTTCAGGCGATCGGGAAGGAAAAGAAGAAGATCAACATCGTCACCGGGGCCGCGACCACGGATCTCACCGGGAAGGCCTGTTCGCCCTACGGCTTCCACTGGGCCTATGACACGCATGCGCTTGCCGTCGGCACTGGCGGTGCGCTTGTCAAGCAAGGCGGCGACAGCTGGTTCTTCCTGACGGCCGACTACGCGTTCGGCTACTCCCTGGAGCAGCAGACGAGCGATTTCGTCAAGTCCGCCGGCGGCAAGGTCGTCGGTTCTGTCCGCCATCCCCTGTCGAACCAGGATTTCTCGTCCTTCCTGCTGCAGGCACAATCCTCCGGCGCCAAGGTGATCGGCCTTGCCAATGCCGGCCTTGATACGTCCAACGCCATCAAGCAGGCTGCCGAGTTCGGCATCACTCAGGGTGGCCAGCATCTGGCGGCACTGCTCTTCACGCTGGCCGAAGTTCACGGCCTGGGGCTCGAGGCAGCGCAAGGCCTGACGCTAACGGAAGGCTATTACTGGAACCTCGACGACAAGAGCCGCGAATTCGGCAAGAAGTTCTTCGCCCGCACCGGCAAGATGCCGAACATGATCCACGCCGGTACCTATTCGGCCGTGCTCCAGTATCTCAAGGCGATCGACAAGGCCGGCACCGACGACACCGAGGCCGTTGCCAAGCAGCTGCACGAACTGCCCGTCGACGACGTCTTCGCTCGCGGTGGCACCGTCGGCCCGAATGGCCGCATGATCCACGACATGTACCTGCTGCAGGTCAAGAAGCCGGCCGACAGCAAGGAACCGTGGGACTACTTCAACGTTCTCGCGACCATTCCGGGCAAGGAAGCCTATATCGATCCCGCCAAGAGCGGCTGCGCCCTGGTGAACTAGGCGATGGCGGTTTCCGCGACCCAATCGAACGCTATGCCGCGGGTGGTCCTTTCCGCTCGCGGCCTGCGTCGTGACTTCGGCGGCTTCACTGCCGTCAAGAATGTTGATCTCGACGTCCATGACGCGAGCGTGCATGCCCTGATCGGCCCCAACGGCGCGGGAAAGACGACGGTGTTCAACCTGCTGACGAAGTTCCTGCAGCCGACATCGGGCACCATCACGCTGATGGGGACTGATATCACCAGAACGGCACCCGACAAGGTGGCGCGCATGGGGTTGGTGCGATCATTCCAGATCTCGGCCGTGTTTCCACATCTCAGCGTTCTCGACAATGTGCGGGTGGCGCTGCAACGGCCCAACAAGCTGTCAACGCAATTCTGGCGCCCACTATCAGCACTCGACGCATTGAACGATCGCGCCGAACAGCTGCTTGCGAAGGTCGGCCTCTTCAAGGAGCGCGACGCCATCGCCGCCGATCTTTCCTATGGCCGCAAGCGTGTCCTCGAGATCGCAACGACCTTGGCACTTGATCCAAGAGTGCTCCTTCTCGACGAACCGATGGCCGGCATGGGGCACGAGGATGTCGGCGTCGTCTCCGCTCTGATCCGCGAGGTGGCGCGCGACCGCGCCGTCCTGATGGTCGAGCACAATCTGTCCGTCGTCGCCAACATCTGCCAGCATGTGACCGTGCTGCAGCGTGGCGAAATCCTTGCCGAAGGCGACTATGCGACCGTCAGCGGCGATGAGCGGGTTCGCCAGGCCTACATGGGCTCGGAGGAGGGCTGATGGCGACACTTCTGGACGTCCAGGGGCTCAACGCCTGGTACGGCGAAAGCCACATCCTGCACGGTGTCGACATGCGGGTCGGCGAGGGTGAGACAGTCACCATTCTTGGCCGCAACGGCGTCGGAAAGACGACGACGCTGCGCACCATCACCGGCATCGTCCGCACCCGCAAGGGCAAGCTGACATTCGCAGGTAAGGACATGATGCAGGTGCCGTTACACAAGACGGCGCATCGCGGTATCGGCTTCGTGCCGGAGGAGCGCGGCATATTCTCGACGTTGACGGTGTCCGAGAATCTGATGCTGCCGCCAGTCGTTGCCTCGGGCGGCATGACGGTCGAGGAGATCTACGAGCTGTTTCCAAATCTTTACGAGCGCCGCAACAGTGCGGGCACGAAGCTGTCGGGCGGTGAACAGCAAATGCTTGCAATCGCCCGCATTTTGCGCACCGGTGTTCGCATGCTCTTGCTCGACGAACCCACGGAGGGGCTGGCGCCCGTCATCGTCCAGCGCATCGGCGAAGTGCTGAGGCAATTGAAGGAGCGGGGCATGACGATCCTGCTTGTCGAGCAGAATTTCCGTTTCGCTAGCCGGATCGCCGATCGCTTCTATCTTATGGATCACGGGCAGATGGTTTCGGAGTTCCCGGTGGGCGAGTTGCCCCAGCGGATGGATACGCTGCACAAGGTTCTGGGAGTGTGATCTGAATGACAATGATCTTCGGCATTCCCCTGCAGGCGTTCATGGGCCAGTTGCTGATCGGTCTGATCAACGGCTCATTCTACGCGCTCTTGAGCCTCGGGCTCGCCATCATCTTCGGCCTGTTGCGCGTCATCAATTTCGCGCACGGCGCGCAATACATGCTCGGCGCCTTCGCCGCCTACCTTCTGCTTGCCTATGCCGGCATTGGTTACTGGCCATCGCTAATCCTTGCCCCCGTGATCGTCGGATTGGCCGGCGCGGTGATCGAACGTTTGTTCCTCCGTCGGCTCTATGATCTGGACCCACTCTACGGACTGCTCTTCACATTCGGTCTGGCCCTGACGGTCGAAGGCACCTTCCGTTACCTCTACGGCTCATCCGGCCAACCCTACGCGCAACCCGCTGCCCTCGCCGGCGCCGTCAATCTCGGCTTCGTGTTCCTGCCGATCTATCGCGGCTGGGTGGTCGTCGTGTCGCTTGTGGTCTGCCTCGGCACCTGGCTCCTGATCGAGAAGACAAAGCTCGGCGCCTATCTCAGGGCCGCCACCGAGAATGCAACGCTCGTCCAGGCATTTGGCGTCAACGTGCCGGTTCTCCTGACATTGACCTACGCACTTGGAGCCGGTCTTGCGGCCTTTGCGGGTGTACTGGCCGCGCCGATCTATCAGGTGTCGCCGTTGATGGGCTCCAGCATGATCATCGTCGTGTTCGCCGTCGTCGTGGTTGGTGGCATGGGCTCGATCATGGGCGCGATCATCACCGGTTATGTACTCGGCATCGCGGAAGGCCTGACCAAGGTCTTCTATCCGGAGGCGTCCAACATCGTGATCTTCGTCATCATGGCAATCGTTCTTCTCATCAGGCCCGCGGGCCTCTTCGGCCGGGATGCATGACGATGACAGAGATCACCGAAACCATCCGTCCGGAAAAAAGCCGCACCGCGCTATCGGTACAGGCGGCATTCCTGATCATCGGCCTGCTGCTCCTGCTATTGGCGCCGTTCTTCTTCTACCCGATTTTCCTGATGAAGCTTTTGTGCTTTGCGCTGTTTGCCTGCGCCTTCAACCTGCTGCTCGGCTATACCGGCCTTCTGTCGTTCGGTCATGCGACCTTCTTCGGCGGGGCTGCCTATTTTACCGCCCATGCCGTGAAGGAATGGGGGTTTTCGCCGGAACTCGGCATCCTGGTCGGCGTCGCAGGTGCTGCCATCCTCGGCCTGGTCATGGGTTTCTTCGCGATCCGCCGTCAGGGTATTTATTTCGCGATGATTACGCTTGCCCTCTCGCAAATGTTCTTCTTCTTCTGCCTGCAAGCGGCGTTCACGCATGGCGAGGACGGTATCCAGTCCGTGCCGCGCGGTCATCTGTTCGGCGTCCTCGATCTCAGTAGTTCGACCAACATGTATTATTTCGTGCTGGCCGTTTTCGTCGTCGGCATCCTGATTATCTGGCGCTTCATCAATTCGCCGTTCGGCATGATCCTGAAATCGATCCGCGAGAACGAGCAGCGGGCGATATCGCTCGGTTATTCCGTCGCGCGCTACAAGCTGGGCGCCTTCGTTATGTCGGCGGCACTCGCGGGCCTGGCCGGGGCAGTAAAATCCCTCGTCTTCCAGTTCGCGACCTTGACCGATGTCGCCTGGCAGATGTCTGGCGAGGTGATCCTGATGACCCTGCTTGGCGGTATTGGTACCCTGATCGGTCCGCTGTTTGGCGCGGGCCTTGTCGTCACGCTGGAAAACTACCTTGCAACATCGGAATTCCCGGTGACGATCATCACAGGTGTGGTGTTCATGGTTTGCGTGCTGATCTTCCGCCGCGGCATCATCGGCGAGTTTTATGCGTCGCGTCTCGGTCGGAAGCTTGGCTTCGTCTACCGCCGCTAACCTGCGGGGTGGCATTTGCATGGATCGCTTCGACTACATCATCATTGGTGCCGGCAGCGCCGGCTGCGTTCTCGCCAACCGGCTGTCCGAGGATCACAACACGCGCGTTCTGCTGCTGGAGGCCGGTGGCAGCGACAATTACCACTGGATCCATATTCCTGTCGGCTATCTCTATTGCATCAACAACCCGCGCACCGATTGGTGCTTCACGACGGTTCCGCAGCAGGGATTGAACGGGCGCGCCCTCAATTATCCGCGCGGCAAGGTGCTCGGCGGCTCATCCTCGATAAACGGCATGATCTACATGCGCGGCCAGGCACGCGACTATGATCTCTGGCGGCAGATGGGATGCTCGGGCTGGGGCTGGGACGACGTGCTTCCGTTCTTCCGCAAATCGGAGGACTACTATCGCGGCGAGACCGAGATGCATGGAACAGGCGGCGAGTGGCGGGTGGAAAAAGCCCGCGTTCGCTGGGCGGTACTCGATGCGTTCCAGGCCGCCGCCAGGGAAGCCGGCATTCCGGAAACGCCCGACTTCAACACCGGCGACAACGAGGGATCAGGCTACTTCGACGTCAACCAGCGGTCCGGCATCCGCTGGAATACGACCAAGGCCTTCCTGCGCCCGGCCATGCGGCGAGGCAATCTGACGGTTCTGACGAAGGCGCAGGCGCGCCGGCTGCTGATCGAGGATGGCGCTGTCACGGGCGTCGATTATCAGCATGCGGGCACCACGAAGCGCGCCTACGCGACGAGGGAAACGATCCTCGCGGCGGGCGCGATCGGTTCGCCACACATCCTGGAGCTGTCCGGTCTGGGCCAAGGAGAGGTGCTGAAAAGCGCGGGCGTGGAGGTCATTGCCGAGGTAAAAGGCATCGGCGAGAACCTCCAGGACCACCTGCAGCTTCGTATGGTCTACAAGGTCACCGGCGTTGCGACGCTGAACGAGAAGGCAACAAGGTTCATCGGCAAGGCTCAGATCGGCCTGGAATATCTGATCAGACGTTCAGGGCCGATGGCAATGGCGCCAAGCCAGCTTGGCATCTTCACCCGCTCCGGCCCCGACAAGGAGACACCGGACCTTCAATACCATGTGCAGCCGGTGTCGCTCGACAAGTTCGGCGATCCAGTTCACCCTTTTCCTGCCATCACCGCGAGCGTCTGTAACCTCAGACCCGAAAGTCGCGGTTCGGTCCATGTGGCGAGCCCGGATTTTGCTCTCCAGCCGACGATCAGTCCGAACTATCTCTCGACCGAACGAGATCGCGACATAGCTATTCGCGCGATACGCATGACACGGAAGATCGTCGCGCAGCCGTCCTTTGCGCGGTTCCGGCCCGAGGAGTTCAGGCCTGGCCCGAATTACCAAAGGGACGCGGAACTGGCGCAGGCAGCCGGGGATATTGGCACGACGATTTTCCACCCTGTCGGAACATGCCGGATGGGTTCCGATCGCGAAAGTGTCGTCGATCCTCGCCTCAGGTTCCGGGCGTTGGCGAAGCTCCGGATTGCAGACGCCTCCGTGATGCCGGCCATCACGTCGGGCAATACCAATTCGCCGACGATCATGATCGCCGAAAAGGCAGCTGCGATGATCCTGGCGGACAACAGATAGGAGAACGGCATGGCACGGATTGCATTCATCGGGCTTGGCAACATGGGCGGACCGATGGCCGCCAACCTCGTCAAGGCTGGCCATGAAGTCACCGGTTTTGACCTCGCCGCCCCCGTCCTGCAGGCTGCGGAAGAGCACGGCGTGAAGGCGGCAGGCCATATCAGCCAGGCGGTTTTGGACGCCGAGATCGTCGTGACGATGCTGCCGCAGGGCAAGCATGTGCTCAGCGCCTGGACTGACATCCTTCGCTCCATCCCCGCCGGGACGCTTGTCATCGATAGTTCGACGATTGATGTCGACAGCGCCCGCAAGGCGCACGTAATGGCAAGCAATGCCGGTTGCCTTTCCCTCGATGCACCTGTGTCCGGCGGCACCGGCGGGGCGGCCGCAGGTACACTGACCTTCATGGCCGGCGGATCGGACGAGGCGTTTGCGAAGGCAAAGCCGGTCCTGGAAGCCATGGGTAGGAAAATCGTCCATTGCGGGGACGCGGGCGCAGGGCAAGCAGCGAAGATCTGCAACAACATGATCCTTGGCATCTCGATGATCGGCGTCTGTGAAGCTTTCGCGCTTGGCGAAAAGCTCGGTCTTTCGCATCAGGCGCTGTTCGACGTCGCCTCGACCTCGTCGGGACAATGCTGGTCGATCAGCACCTATTGCCCTGTCCCGGGACCGGTTCCGACATCGCCCGCGAACAATGACTACAAGCCTGGTTTTGCGGCCGCACTGATGCTGAAGGACCTGCGCCTGTCGCAGGAGGCGGCACTGTCGACCGGCGCCTCGACGCCGCTCGGCGCCGAAGCTTCTCAGCTCTATGCGCTCTTTGAGAAGCAGGGGAATGGCGCACGCGATTTTTCTGCAATCATCGAAATGCTGCGCGGCAAGACCGAATAGCCCTCTGCCGTGGCTTGACACTCCCGCTGATATGCGCGACGCCCCCGGCTGCCGCGATGCGGCGACCGGCAACAGGAATTCCGACATGCAACCGCAGCCTACCGCGACGGGCCTCAAGAACTTCGTGCTACTGGGCGTTGTTCTGATGCTTCTCGGGGACTTTCTCTTCGCGCTCAATGACGCGATGGGCAAGTGGCTCGTGACAAGCTTCTCTGTCGGTCAGGTGTTGCTGATCCGCTCGTTCGGATGCTTCATCGTCCTGGGACCCCTGATTGCCAGGCAGGGTCCAGCCCAACTGTTCAGGGTAGAGCAGAAGGGGCTGCAGCTTCTTCGCGTGCTCTTTGCAACAGTCGATGTCGGCCTGTTTTATGCCGCCGTCGCCTACCTGCCGCTCGCTGACGTCATGACCTTCTACATGGCCGGACCGATCTATGTCGCCGCTCTCTCGCATTTCTTCCTCAATGAACGGATTGGCTGGCGCCGTTGGCTGGCGGTCTTCGTCGGCTTCTGCGGCGTGGTGATCGCGCTGCGTCCGTCCTCGGCGATGCTGTCGCTGCCCTCGCTTTTCGGCATTGTCGGCAGCCTGTCCTTTTCGATGGCCCTGGTGCTCAACCGATACCTCCGCAACACCAGTGACACGACCCTTGTCACCTGGCAGATGGTCGCCGCACTCGTCGTCGGGGCGGTGCTTTCCATCGGCGCCTGGCAGCCAACAAGCCCGGTCGAGCTCACCGGCATGCTCGCCCTCGGCGTCGTTGCATCCTGTGCGCACCTTCTGATCACGCGTTCGCTGAAGCTCGCCCCGGCATCCCTGCTGGCGCCGCTGCAATACAGCCTTCTGATCTGGGCGATTGCGCTCGGATATCTGTTCTTCGGCGACGTTCCGGATCTCTATGTGATCTCAGGCGGCACGATCATCGTCGTCGCCGGCCTGTTCATCTTCCATCGCAAGAACCTGCTGGAAACAGTGCCGCCGGAGGCTGTTGCCCCAGACGGCCACTAATTCACAAGTTCATTTCCGCTAGGCGGCAGCGGGCTTGATGACACCGCGGCGTATCTGGTCGGCTTCGATCGATTCGAAAAGCGCCCGGAAGTTGCCTTCGCCGAAACCTTCGTCGCCCTTGCGCTGGATAAACTCGAAAAAGATCGGACCAATCACCGTCTTCGAGAAGATCTGCAGCAGGATCTTCGTCGTGCCGCCATCGAGCACGCCTTCGCCGTCGATCAGGATGCCATGCCTGGCCATTCGTTCGATCGGCTCGTCATGTCCATGAACGCGCTCGCGTGACATATCGTAGTAGGTCTCCGGAGGACCCGGCATGAAGCACAGGCCGTTTTCGGCAAGCTTGTCGGTCGCCTCGTAGATGGCGTCGGTACCGACGGCAATGTGCTGGATGCCTTCGCCTCTGTACTTCTTCAGATACTCCTCGATCTGGCTGGTCTCGTCCTTCGATTCATTCAGCGGAATACGGATCTTGCCACAGGGAGAGGTGATTGCACGGCTCATCAACCCCGTGATCCGGCCGTCAATATTGAAGAAGTGGATCTGCTTGAAGTTGAAGAGTTCGCGATAGAAGTCCCACCACTTGTCCATGTTGCCGCGATAGACGTTATGGGTCAGGTGGTCGAGATAGAAGAAGCCGACACCCTTGGGCCGCGGATCACGCTCGGCCAGCCAGTCGAACTCGAGATCATAAGCCGAGCCCTTCGCGCCGTAGCGCTCCACGAAGTAGAGAAGCGAGCCGCCAATGCCGACGATCGCTGGCACGTCGAGGGTCTTGTCCTTGCCCTCGTAGGGTGTCGCGCCCCTGGCAACGGCATGGTCGAAGGCATGCTTGGCATCGACGACACGCCACGCCATCGACGGCGCGCAGGGCCCATGATCCTCGACGAAGCGCATGGCATGGCTGCCCGGCTCGGCATTGACGATGTAGTTGATGTCGCCCTGACGCCAGACCGTGATGTTCCTGCTCTTGTGCTTGGCGACGGCGCGATATCCCATACGGTCGAACAGTTCCGCCAGCTTCTCGGGCGCTGGATGTGCGAACTCGACGAACTCGAACCCGTCCGTGCCGGCAGGATTGTCAACGGTGATCTGAGACGGCGGTGCGTCGTGCGGATAGGGGCCCATTTGCTCCTCCTGAGGCTGTAGCCAGTTGGATGCAAATTATGGACCTGTCCTTGTGCAATGTGCTTGCATTGTGGTGGCTTATGGCCAAATATCCGCACGGAATGTGCATAGGACGAGATAATCGTACAATGTCTGAGCAGCTGGATGGTTTCGACCTGAAGATCCTCGCCGAACTTCAAAGAGACGGACGGTTGACCAATATCGAACTGTCCGAACGCATCAGCCTCTCGGCCTCCCAATGCTCGCGACGGCGAACGCGGTTGGAGGCAGAGGGCTTCATTCGCGGCTATCAGGCAAATCTCGATCCGGACAGGCTGGGGCTCAATCTGCTGGTCGTCATCTCGGTCACGCTGGCAACCCATAATCGCGACAATGCCCGCCGCTTTCAGCAATTGGTCAACGGCCTGCCAGAGGTCCTGGAGGCCTATGCGCTGACGGGCGAGATGGACTATCACCTGAAGGTGGCGACGCGCGGCCTGTCGGGCCTTTCGCGGTTCGTCAACGACGTTCTGTTGCCGCACGAATCCGTCCAGCACGTGAAAACCTCGATCGTGCTCAACACGTTGAAGCACTTCGAAGGCTACCCGCTCAGCGGCTCATAGATTCATTTCGATTTGCGCCGCAGTCCTGCGGAAGCCTCGATTGCCGAAAGCGCGAGGTCGAGGTGGCGGATCGCCTCTTCGCCAAGCTTCAGGCACACAGTCTCCTGGTACTTGTGCGCAAGGACTGTGATCCTGCGGTAGTATTCGCGCCCGAGCGCCGTGAGTTCGATCTGCTCGAAACGTCTGTCTGTATAGCTCGGAATTCTCTTCAGCCAATGGCGCTGCTCAAGCGCATGGACGGCCCGGCTCACCTTGGTCTTGTGCATGTGTGAATGGGCGCCGATGTCCTTTGCCGTCATCACGCCGACACTGCCGAGTGCGGCAAGCGTGCGCCATTCGGGCCGGGTCAGATCGAACTCCTGCTTGTACTGGCGCGCGAATGACAGGCTGATGAGTTCCGACGCCCGATTGAGCCGGTAGGGAATGAAGCCGTCGAGCTCGAATCCACTCTCCATGGCTGCTCCTTGATAGTTACAAAATCGACGGTTACGTTTGTAACTATATAGACGGAGGAGACGCAAGCATGGACACCACCGAAGCACCAGGTTCCCGTGCGCGGGCGGAGACCAGCAAGCTGGCCTACATGCCGGGGTTCGGCAACGACTTCGAGACGGAGGCGCTGCCAGGGGCATTGCCGCAGGGCCAGAACAGCCCGCAAAAATGCAGCTATGGCCTTTATGCCGAGCAGCTGTCTGGCTCGCCATTCACGGCTCCGAGAGGAACAAACGAGCGTTCCTGGCTCTATCGCATCAGGCCAAGCGTTCGCCACACGCGCCGCTTCGCCAATGCGAGCTACCCCTTCTGGAAATCGGCGCCATGTCTCGACGATCACTCCCTGCCACTTGGTCAATTGCGCTGGGATCCGATCCCGGCTCCAGTGGTAAGCGCCGACTTTCTTGCCGGAATCCGAACGATGACGGCAGCCGGCGACGTCATGACCCAGGTCGGGATGGCCGCGCATGCCTATGCCTTCAATGCGGACATGGTGGATGACTATTTCTTCAATGCCGACGGGGAACTGCTCATTGTTCCGCAACTTGGCGCCATCAGCGTCTTCACCGAGATGGGCGTCATGGAGCTCGAACCGGCGGAAATCTGCCTCATCCCCCGTGGGATGATGTTCAAGGTTTCACGTCTCGGCGACGGGCCCGAGTGGCGCGGCTACATCTGCGAAAACTACGGAGCGAAGTTCACCATGCCGGATCGTGGACCGATCGGCGCCAACTGCCTGGCGAACGCCCGCGACTTCAAGACGCCGGTCGCCGCCTTCGAGGACAAGGAGACGGCGTGCCGCGTGCATGTGAAATGGTGCGGCAAGTTCTACGTGACCGAGATCGATCACTCGCCGCTCGACGTCGTCGCCTGGCACGGAAACTACATCCCCTTCAAATATGACCTGAGGACTTTCTCCCCGGTCGGGGCCATTCTCTTCGATCACCCGGACCCGTCGATTTTCACGGTCCTGACGGCGCCGAGTGGCGAAGAAGGGACGGCAAATGTCGACTTCGTGATCTTTCCGCCCCGCTGGCTCGTTGCCGAGCACACGTTCCGGCCGCCCTGGTATCACCGCAACATCATGAGCGAGTTCATGGGGCTGATCCATGGACAATACGACGCCAAGGAAAAGGGCTTCGTCCCAGGCGGAATGAGCCTGCACAACATGATGCTGCCACATGGGCCGGATGCCTCCGGCTTCGAAAAAGCGTCCAACTCCGAGCTGAAGCCGGTCAAGCTCGATCACACGATGGCGTTCATGTTCGAGACGCGCTTCCCGCAGCAGCTGACAAGATACGCCGCGGAACTGGAGACGCTGCAGGATGACTATATTGATTGCTGGGATGGTCTGGAGCGCCGTTTCGATGGGACGCCTGGCATCAAGTAGGCGCAAACGCGGAGGATCACATGAAACTTGCCACGCTCAAAGACGGTTCGCGCGACGGCCGGCTGATCGTCGTCACCCGTGACCTGACACAGTTTGCCGATGCGGGCGAGGTCGCCCGCACCCTGCAGGCAGCGCTGGACGACTGGCCGGCAACCGCGCCAAAACTTAGCCACCTCGCCGAAAGCCTCGAAGCCGGCTCAGTGCCATCCGAGCCCTTTGATCCGCGCCATGTGCATTCCCCACTGCCACGCGCCTACCAGTGGGCGGACGGATCGGCCTACGTCAACCATGTCGAGCTGGTGCGAAGGGCCCGGAATGCCGACATGCCGACGACATTCTGGACCGATCCCCTGATGTACCAAGGCGGCTCCGACAACTTTCTCGCCCCTTGCGACCCGATCCTTGCCGCCGATGAACGCTTCGGCATCGATATGGAAGGCGAGGTTGCCGTTATCGTCGACGATGTTGCGATTGGCGCAACGTCTCGGCAGGCACATGAAGCAATCCGGCTCGTGATGCTCGTGAACGACGTGTCGCTGCGCGGTCTCATTCCCGATGAGCTCGCCAAGGGATTCGGCTTCTTCCAGTCGAAACCCTCGTCGTCTTTCTCGCCCGTCGCCGTGACAGTGGACGAACTCGGCGACGCCTGGAAGGACGGCAGGGTCCATCTTCCATTGCTCGTCAGCTTGAACGGCATTCCGTTTGGCCGCGCCAACGCCGGCAGAGACATGACGTTCGACTTCGGACAGCTCGTTTCGCACGCGGCGAAAACACGCCCGCTGGCGGCAGGCTCGATCATCGGTTCAGGCACGGTTTCCAACAAGCGTGACGGCGGCCCCGGCAAGCCGATCGTTGAAGGCGGAGACGGCTATTCCTGCATCGCCGAGATCAGAATGATCGAGACCATTGAGCACGGAGGCCCCAAAACGCCTTACCTGCACTTCGGCGACAGGGTTCGCATCGAGATGAAGGACAAGCACGGCGCATCGATTTTCGGCGCGATCGAGCAGACCGTACAACTCTACGCCGGGGACGAGCGGCAATGACCGGGATCGTGCTCTACGACTACTGGCGCTCCTCGGCCAGCTACCGGGTCCGCATCGCGCTTCATGTGCTGGGGCTTGCCTTCGAGACCGTCCCGATCGACCTGCTTGCCTTGGCGCACAAGGATCCTGACTACCTGAAAATCAATCCCCAGGGTCTGGTCCCCACCTTGCGCATCGGCGGACGCACGCTCACCCAATCCCTGGCCATCATCGAATACCTTGCCGAGACCTATCCCGACAGCGGGTTCCTGCCCGACACCGCCGTGGGGCGGCAGCGGGTGAGGGCGCTGTCTTATGCCGTTGCGATGGATATTCATCCGATCTGCAACCTTAATGTCGTCTCGCACGTCGCTCACCTGACTGGCGAGGAGGGCGCCCGAGCCGAGTGGATGACCAAGTTCATCGGCAGCGGACTGCACGCGGTGGAACAGATGCTCGATGAGCCGACGACCGGTCGCTACACATTTGGAGACACACTGACGATGGCCGATTTCTGCCTGGTGCCGCAGGTCTACAACGCCCGTCGCTGGGGTATCGAAATGTCGGCGTTTCCTCGCGTCGTTCGCATTGTCGACGCGTGCAACGCACTGCCGGCGTTCAAGGCTGCCCATCCGGACGCGGCAAAGCCGGTCTAACCGACATCACGATATCACACGCTGCAAGTTGTATCTCACCACTTGCAGCGGGTGACGGTCCCTTCGTGGCGCCTGGCACACGGGCCGTTGCCGGGCCCGCAATAATTCCTTCTGCCGATTGACGATCGCCAACGCAAGCTGATTAAATCAAATTGATTGATCAAATCGGAACAACATAGTCCCCAACCCTATCAAGAGATGATGATGTCGATACAGCGCCAACCCGCCCTGCGGCTCGAAACCTCATGGCTGCCCGCTTCGGAAGAACGAGACCAGGCCTACACGCTCAACCTCAAGAACCTTTCATCGAATTCCCTTGCCAACTTCACCCTCTGCATCAGCGGTCCGGGACGGGTGGATCCGGCTGTTCACATCGAGGGGGGCACGATCGGCCGCCGGTTATCAAATTTCACCGAATTTCTTCCGCCCGAGAATTTCGAGCTTGAGGCGGGCAAGACCTGGACGCTGACCATCTCCGCTCTCAGCTGGCCGTTCCAGCATTGGACGGATGGGGCAACCGGTGCCTATGTGGCGTTCGCCGACGGCGGCACGCTTGCACTATCTGTCGAGCCGACCCGCTCGCTTGCCAACAATGCCCCATTGAAGCGTGGCGCAGAAATCTATCCCGTGCCGGTCAATCCGCCTGTGCCTGTCGCGATCGTCCCGTGGCCCGACGTGGTGTCGGTATCCGGCAAGCGCTCGGTTCCTCCCGGCTTTGCGCTCAATGCCGGCAATCCCCCGGCCATTGCGGCGGCAGCTGCCTTTACCGACCTCGTCGAACAGCTCTTTGCGGTCGAAGGGATCGTTCGTCCTGTCTCGGAAGGCGGAATGCCCGTGATGCTTGACGTCGTCGAGGGCCTGGCGCCAGAAGCCTATCGCGTGTCCTTCTCGAGCGAGACCGTACACATTTCCGCCGGCACACAGACCGGCCTGCTCTATGGCCTGATCACGCTTGGCCAGGTCTGGCGTGGTGCGCACCTTTATCCGCACGCCTTCCGTTTTCCGGTCGAAGGCGAGATCCGCGACGAGCCATCCATGGGATGGCGCGGCCTTCATCTCGATGTTGCCCGTCAGTTCTACGGCAAGGCTGAAATCAAGAAGCTGCTCAGCATCCTCGCCTGGAACAAGGTCAACCGCTTCCATTGGCACCTCTCGGACGACGAGGCCTGGCGGATCGAGATCGACGCCTATCCTGCCCTGACCGAAGTCGGCGCCTGGCGGGGACACGGCCTTCCCATTCCGCCGCTTCTCGGCTCTGGCGCGGCCCGCACCGGTGGTTACTACACCAAGGCGGCGGTACGCGAGATCGTCGCGCACGCCAAGGAGCTCGGCATCGAGGTCGTGCCGGAGATCGATGTCCCTGGACATTGCTATGCCATGCAACAGGCAATCCCGGAACTTCGCGACCCGCAAGAAGCCGGGAGCTACCATTCGGTTCAGGGCTTCCCCGACAACTGCCTGAACCCGGCACGCGAGAAGACCTACGAGGTTCTGGAAACGATCTTCCGCGAATTGATCGAGCTCTTTCCCTTCAAGACGATCCATATCGGCGCCGATGAAGTGCCCCTCGGCGCCTGGTCGGGTTCGCCGGAGGCCTTGGCGCGTCTGCGCGAGATTGGCGGAGATGCAGTGGCTAAAGCACATGCCAAGCGGCTCAACGTCATCACCAATACTCACGGCGCCGACGACATAGACGGATCGGGAGCCGCGGTTCTGCAGTCGATTTTCCTCGCCCGGATCCAGAAGTTCCTCGCCGAGCAGGGCTGCATCACCGGCGGCTGGGAAGAGGCAGCGCATGGCAATGTCATCGACAAGGCAAGGAGCTATCTCTGCGGCTGGCGCAGTGTCGAAGTTTCGGCGGCGCTCGCCGGTCAGGGCTACGAAATGGTCGTCTGCCCTGGGCAGGTCTACTATCTCGACATGGCAAACAGCCCCGATTGGGACGAGCCGGGCGCCAGCTGGGCCGGGTGGTCGGAGCCGGAGAAGCTCTACAATTTCGACCCGGTCGAAGGCTGGAGCGACGAGCAGAAAAAGAAGCTGCGTGGCATCCAGGCCTGCATCTGGTCGGAGCCGATGACCGATCGCGCGGTCTTTGACCGCCTGGTGTTTCCGCGGATCTCGGCACTTGCCGAGAGCGCCTGGACAAAGCCCGCGGACAAGTCCTGGGAGCGCTTCAAGGCAGTCGCGGGATTGATGCCGGTCCTGTACGCCTATCCGTGAGGTTGTCAGCCCAGAGGTTTTTGAAGGACATCGAACTGCGGGTTCGTTTCCGAGAAGATCGGCAGTGCCGCGGCGCCCAGAAGCGCCGTGTCCCTGCCGGTCGCACCGATCATGATGCGCGGCAGGTTTCGTTCCTCCCCGGGATTGACCGGGGTATGTAACGGATCCAGCTTTCGAGCGAGGCGCTGCAGCAGTGACGGGGGCATCGAACCGCCAAGCACGATCGTCTGCGGATCGAAGGCCAATTCCAGAACATCGATTGTCTGACGCATGGGCTTCGCGGCAGCTTCTGCCCAGGCATCAATCCGACTGTCCCCTTGCGCGATCAAGGCGGCAAGAGTTTCAGGATCGTGCTGTCTGGGGTCGCCAATGTCGAGATATTCGTAGGCCGCGCCGAGCGAGACATAGCGGTCGAGGCAACCACGCTTGCCACACACGCAGGCCAGCCCATCCGGCACCACGATCATATGGCCGATTTCGCCAGCATTGTTGCGGCTTCCCTTGTAGAGATGGCCGTCGAGAAACATGCCGGCCCCTATACCACCGCCGAGAAACAGATAGACAAAGCTGCTCAAGCCCCGAGCGACGCCGTGGAGCCGCTCGCCGATCGCAGCAGAGGTGGCATCGTTCTCGACGAGAACCGGGACGCCAACAAGTCGGGCAAGTTCCGGGGCCACGGGGAAACCCTGCCAGCCGGGAAGCGTCACCGGGCTCAGCGATGTCACACCTTCGGCCGCATACCGCCCCGGCATTGCGATGCCGACACCCAGCAGGCGGGCGCGATCGAAGCGAAAGTTCCGTTGCAGTTCGTCAGCGATACCGCCGAGGATCGGCATCGCCTCGGTCGGCGTCGGCCTGTCGACGGGCTTGTCGATCCTGGCACGGACACGTCCGGAAAGATCGGTCAGCACGCCAACCGCACGATCCCGCTCCAGCTCCAGGCCAATGGAGTAGGCACCGTCCGGATTGATCGAGTAGGGCGTGATCGGCTGTCCCCGCGCCGCCTTCTTCGGGGCTTCGGCCTTCAGCAACTCGGACCGTTCGAGTTCTTCGACAATGTTCGATACCGTCTGCGTGCTGAGCGCCGTCAACCGGGAGAGGGCCGCCCGCGACAACGGTCCATTCGTCCGGACCGCTTCGATCACGACGCGTCGGTTGTGCGATTTTGCCTGTTCGAGATTGGTGCCTGAAATTGCCTTCATTGGCCTGACTTGCGAGCGTTCCAAACAATCACCTTGCTTACCGCATAAGCGGTTCCGTCATTTATATCCAGCAGATTGCATCCCGGCGGTCGGCCCCATCCGCGTGATTGTGCGCAGGCGTTGCAACGAGCAAGAGCGAGCTTCAGGAACTTTGTGGGGGCTGGCGCCCGCGCCATTTCTTGGTCGCCAGCAACGGGCCGGGTTGACAGCATGGGGAGCACATGGCACTTATGTAACTAAATAGTTATTTACGGGAGGAAGACGCAGATGGCGACGATTTCGCTTGGCATTATCATGCATGGGATCACCGGCCGCATGGGCTATAACCAGCATCTGGTGCGCTCCATTCTCGCGATCCGCGAGCAGGGGGGCCTTGAGCTTTCCAACGGCGACCGCCTGATGCCCGATCCGATCCTCGTCGGACGCAACGCCGACAAGATCGAGGCCATTGCCCGCAAGCACGGCCTGACGCGCACGACCACTGAATTCGACAGCGCCCTTGCGGATCCCAACAACAGGATCTTTTTTGACGCAGGCTCGACGCAAATGCGCGTCTCGCTCCTGAAAAAGGCAATCGAGGCCGGCAAGCATGTCTATTGCGAAAAGCCGATCTCGGAGACGCTCGAGGAGGCGCTTTCCGTTGCGACGCTTGCCGAACAGCGCGGCGTCAAAAATGGTGTCGTGCAGGACAAGCTCTACCTGCCGGGACTGCGCAAGATCGCGCTGCTCAAGGACAGCGGCTTCTTCGGCAAGATACTCTCGGTACGCGGCGAGTTCGGCTACTGGGTATTCGAGGGTGACTGGGGCGTGAAGGCTCAGCGTCCATCCTGGAACTATCGCGCGGCCGATGGTGGCGGCATGATCCTCGACATGCTGCCGCACTGGCGCTACGTGCTGGACAACCTCTTTGGCGAGGTCAAGGCCGTCAGCTGCTACGCGTCCACCCATATCCCGAGCCGCGTCGACGAGAACGGCAAGACCTACAGGGCAGATGCCGACGACGCAGCCTATTCGACTTTTGAACTCGAGGGCGGCATCGTCGCCCACATCAACTCCTCCTGGGCGGTTCGCGTGCGTCGTGACGACCTCGTGACCTTCCAGGTCGACGGAACACATGGTTCGGCCGTCTGCGGTCTGACCAAATGCTGGACGCAGCATCGGGTCAACACACCGAAGCCTGTCTGGAATCCCGATCAGCCGCAGACGATCGACTTCTACAGGACATGGGACGAGGTTCCGGAAACCCAGGTTTTCGACAACGGCTTCAAGGCGCAGTGGGAAGACTACCTGCGCTACGTCGTCGAAGACGCGCCGTGGAGGTTCACGCTGCGCGAGGGCGCCAAGGGTGTTCAGCTTGCGGAACTGGCGCACCAGAGCTGGAAGGAACGCCGCTGGGTGGATGTTCCCTCGCTCGCCGATACATCAGTCCGCAAGGTTGCCTGACGGCCATGGCAAAGTCACTTCGTCTCCCCGTCTCCGGCGGCACGCTGGAGGATTATGCCATCGCCAACGCACCGCTTGCCGCGCCGGAACGCCCGGCCGGCGGCCATGCCTTCAACCGTGTCGCCTACGCGGCCGCTCATGTGGTCGTCGATCCATTGGCAGACAACGATCCATGGCTCGACCGCAACATCGACTGGGAACGCACCGTTGCATTCCGCGAGTATCTTTGGGATCTCGGCCTCGGCGTTGCCGAGGCGATGGACACCGCCCAACGCGGCATGGGGCTCGACTGGGCTGGCGCCAAGGAACTCATCGCCAATGTCCAATCGGCAGCGCGCAGGCGCCCGGATGCCCTCATCGCCTATGGCGCCGGCACCGACCATCTGCCACCAGGCCCTGGCGTTAGCATCGATGATGTCATCCACGCTTATGAGGAGCAGGTCGCCTACGTCGAAGAGCAGGGCGGCCGGATCATCCTCATGGCAAGCCGCGCGCTTGCGGCCGCCGCCAAGAGCCCCGAGGATTACGTGCGTGTCTATGATCGCATCTTGCGGCAGGTCCGGCAGCCGGTGATCATCCATTGGCTTGGCGATATGTTTGATCCTGCGCTCGCCGGCTATTGGGGTTCGCGTGATGATATGCAGGCCATGGAAACGGCCGTCGCCATCATCAATGACCACGCAACCAAGGTGGACGGCGTGAAGATCTCCCTCCTCTCCGCGGAGAAAGAGATCGTCATGCGTCGAAAGCTTGATCCGGCGGTCAAGATGTATACGGGCGATGACTTCAACTACGCGGAGCTTATCGCCGGCGACGAGAAAGGATACTCACACGCCCTGCTCGGCATTTTTGATGCCATCGCGCCTGCGGCCAGCGCTGCCCTGCAGAAGCTTGGCGCAGACGATCTCGCCGGATTCCACGAGATCCTGGCGCCGACGGTGCCGCTTTCACGGCATATCTTCAAGGCGCCGACGCGGTTCTACAAGACGGGCGTTGTCTTCCTGGCCTATCTCAATGGTTTCCAGAATCACTTCCAGATGCTGGGTGGCCAGCAAAGCACGCGCTCGATGGTGCATCTGGCGGAACTGTTCCGGCTTGCCGACGAGGCCCGCGTCCTGCGGGATCCGGATCTCGCGGTCAGCCGGATGAAGACGATCCTGGCGACTGCAGGTATCTGAAAATCACGGCATGCACTTCGCATCGCGAGGTGAGGGAGGAATATCAAAAATGGCAGTCAATGGCCTTTCCATCAACCTCGCGACGGTGCGAGAGCAGTACGACATGAAGCAGGCGGTCGAGGCCTGCCTCAAGCAGGATATTGTTGCGATCGCTCCCTGGCGTGATCAGGTGCATGCGATCGGCTTGTCGGAAGCTGCCCGGATCGTCGCCGACAACCAACTGCAGGTGACCGGGCTTTGCCGCGGGGGCATGTTCCCCGCCGCGGATGCTGCGGGGCGAGCTGCAGCAATCGACGACAACAAGAGGGCGATCGATGAGGCAGCTGCTCTCAACGCCGACTGCCTCGTTCTCGTCGTCGGAGGCCTGCCTGCGGGGTCCAGGGATATCGCCCACGCGCGCGATATGGTTGCAGACGGGATCGGCGCAATCCTTCCGCACGCACGCGCATCCGGCATACCACTTGCGATCGAACCGCTGCATCCGATGTATGCCGCCGACCGCGCCTGCGTGAACACACTTGAGCAGGCACTCGATATCTGTGACCTTCTCGGCAACGGCGTCGGTGTGGCCATCGACGTCTATCACGTCTGGTGGGACCCGAAACTCGAGCAGCAAATCACCCGAGCCGGGGCGTCGGGCCGGATCCTGGCACACCACATCTGCGACTGGCTGGTTCCGACCACGGACCTGTTGCTGGACCGCGGCATGATGGGAGACGGCGTGATCGATCTTAAGGGGATCCGACGCTCCATCGAGGCTGCCGGTTTTCATGGAGCGCAGGAAGTCGAAATCTTTTCGGCAGCGAACTGGTGGAAACGACCGGGGGAAAAGGTGCTCTCCACATGTGTTGATCGCTTTCGCAGCGTCTGCTGACACAGTCGTTGCGCCGCCGCTAAATCATTGACCAACCGTACATATTTTCACTTACGGCAGCCAACGACCCGTTTGGTTCCGCTACATGCTATTTGCAGGGCGGGAAGCCAAAGCCGAAGGATGCTGCTGAAATTGCCTCGATGACGGCTGCGGCATCCAGAATATGTCCTTGCGCCGCTTCCTGCGAGCGGCGCAAATGCTGAAACCTGCCAACAGAATCTCGGACAAGACCGTGCTTTGTCAACAACAATCGCCCGATCAACGGGGAATTGTCACCAAGGCAAACCAATCACGGCGCGGCTATTCTGAAATGATCCTGCACCTCAATGCCGGGGGATCAGCGGCGCGACAAATGATCTGACCCCACCGTTCCCCGCGGGGAACTCCGCATGGTCAGGACCCTGCGAGGCTGGCAGCAACCCGATGGTCAGGGCACCTCCTGATGCTGCGTCCCGACGATCTTCCGGCCAATGCGAGCGCGAGACAGGCAGACAGCTCCCAGCGCCTTGGCAACGCCGATCGCAGATCCCTTCATGTCCGAGCCAAGCCTTACGACGACACCAAACGGTTCCTTTCGAACCGATACTTCCCCTCGCGCCGGTGGACAGCGGCACGACAGGTCATCTCGCCCATTGTTCCCCGCGGGGAACTCCGCTTGATCGGGACCCTGCGAGGCTGGCAGCAACCGATGGTCAGGGTATCTCCTCATGCTGCACCCCGACGGTCTTCCGGCCAATGCTTGGCAAGGCCATTCGCAGATCCCTTCATGTCCGAGCAAAGCCCTGCGACAACGCCAAGGATTCCTTTCAAACTGATACTTCCCCTCGCGCCGGTGGATAGCGGCACGACACGTCATCTGGCCCATTGTTCCCCGCGGGGAACTCCGCTCGAACCCGGACCCTGCGAGGCTGGCAGCAACCGATGGTAAGGGCATCTCCCGATGCTGCCCCCCGGCGGTCTTCCGGCCAATGCGAGCGCCAGACAGGCAGGCAGCGCCGAGAGACTTGGCAAGTCCAGTCGCTGATCCCCTCATCTCCGAGCCAAGCCCTGCGACAACGATCAATCGTCCTGCATGCACCAACCCACCGTCACCGAAAGCGCCGACCGCATTGTCGCTCACCACCTCGGCTCTTCGCGAAAAGCCCTCTCATGCTTGCCCGGCGCGCGAAGGCCTGTAGGTAACGCCGCCGAGTTCACGCCCCGCCCCCGCATCCGCGAAGGCCGACGCCCGCACACAGGCGACAGCAGCTGCAACACCAACCACGCGCAAATCACGGTGCCGACATGACCACAGAAGGTCAGCCCGCCATGTCGCGGCGTTCAGATGACGCAAGCCCGCGCGCCGCTCATCGGCAAGAAAACCACCGCAAACGCAACGGTGAAGCCACCATCCTACGCACGAGCGCGCCATCTGGCGTGCCCAAGTCTTTATTTCCAGGACGAAATGTTATCGCCGCCCGGCACGGCCCGCCGTCGGAGCGTGGAGTTCGCCGACGACAGGCAAAGGCCGCAAAGCTTGCGCCCGCGGCTGTTACCGCCAACGACGAGGAAGCCTTCAACGCGCTGTGCGGAACGGATCCTGACGTCAGCGTCCAACCGTGACACAGAAATCCGACAAGGAGCCCTTCCGCCGTCCCGCGCCTCCCTGCATCCAACACAATCATTGCAAGATGGCTTTGGACGAATAAGAGATTGTCCCCCGTCATGGTCAGACAACTAACGCAGTGTGACCCCGCCTTGGCGTCGAACGGACAAACAATCAGGGCCCGGCATTGTCGATCTTCGTGCCGGAACTTTGCAACCATTGCCGCACGCGTCAAAACCGCCAGGAACCGCTGCAGGGCCAACCTACAAATCCACAGCAGTCGGTGATACGCATCTCGACAGCATCGAGCGCAGGAACTATCTCTAAAATATGACTATTCATAACGACGACACGATAGCCGGCCGCATAAGTCGCGCGCTCGCGGAGCGCATCGTGACGGGCGCCTTGCCGCCCGGCTCGAAACTGAAGCAGGACCACATAGCCGAGGAATTCGGATCCTCGCACGTTCCCGTGCGCGAGGCCCTGCGCCGTCTGGAGGCGCAAGGCCTTGCCGTCAGCGAACCGCGCCGCGGCGTTCGTGTTGCCTCCTTCGATCTAAAGGAGGTGCAGGAGGTCGCGAAGATGCGCGCCGCCCTCGAGGGCCTTGCACTGCGCCACTCGGCAGAGCACCTGACGCCTTCGCGTCTCGACCAGGCCGAACAGGCAACGATCGACGGCGACAATGCGCGCGACGTTCGCACCTGGGAAGAGGCCAATCGCAGGTTTCACAAGCTCATCCTCGAACCCTGCGAAATGCCGCGTCTGCTTTCCGCCATTGACGACCTGCATGCGGCGAGCGCCCGATTCTTGTTCGCCACCTGGCTCACCGACTGGGAACCGCGAATCGATACGGACCACCGCAGCATTCTCGCATTTCTTCGCGCCGGCAAGGTCGAGAATGCCGTGACCGCGCTGGAGCGGCATGTGCAATGGATCGGCGGCCCGTCGCGGCGAATGCAGCATGCCGCTCGCGAACGATTTGCAATCGTCGGCTAGCCTCCGTTCTCACTTGCTCCCCGCGCGTTTCCTGTTCAGCGGTAGCCTGCGCTCCGAGCTCGGACAATAGCGACGCGCATCGGCCGAGCGATCGCAATCCCTGTTGCGCGCTGGAATGCAGCCTGATTTCTGAGAGTGGCATCGAAAACGCGAAGCCTGTCAGCCAATCAGGCGCTAGCCGACACAGGAGCACCTGAGTCGGATCGCCAATCTTCCTCAGGCGAACAAACTGAAAAACGCACTTGCCTAACGTCGCGGGAACTTATTATAGATAATTTTGATTTCTATCTACGA
This sequence comes from Rhizobium sp. 57MFTsu3.2, assembly GCF_012932765.1. NCBI lineage: Bacteria > Pseudomonadati > Pseudomonadota > Alphaproteobacteria > Hyphomicrobiales > Rhizobiaceae > Rhizobium > Rhizobium sp. 57MFTsu3.2. The sequence goes on along the minus strand of NZ_JDWI01000002.1, from coordinate 231,441 downwards.
CTCGACATCCCGCAGCGCAAAGGTTTTAGTCAAATGCAGCCACATACCGACTGTCCAAACGCGGCGAACGGAAATAGGGGGCATATAACCGCATCCGACGCCACAATTATCTATAATTTACCTTTCAACGACCTTCTCTTTCGCGCCCACGGCATCCATCGAGCCAATTTTGATCCCAATGCCGTACAGATGAGCCGCCTCCTGTCCGTCAAGACCGGCGGATGCGCCGAAGACTGCGGCTATTGCAGCCAGTCGGCCCATTATCCGACCGGCCTCAAGGCTTCAAAACTGATGGAGGTCGACCGCGTACTTTCCGAAGCGCGAAAGGCGAGGGAAGGGGGTGCAACGCGCTATTGCATGGGCGCCGCCTGGCGCAGCCCCAAGGACCGGGACATGGATTCGATCGTCGCGATGGTCGAGGGTGTGCGGGCGCTCGGGATGGAGACCTGCATGACGCTCGGCATGCTGACGCCGCAGCAATCGGCGAGGCTCGCGGATGCCGGCCTCGACTATTACAATCACAACATCGATACCTCGGAGCGTTTCTATAGCGAGATCATCACAAGCCGGACCTTCGCAGATCGCCTTGATACCCTTGCCAATGTCCGCCAGGCCGGCATCAAGGTCTGCGCCGGCGGCATTCTCGGAATGGGCGAGACGGCGGAAGATCGGATCTCGATGCTTGTCACGCTTGCCAATCTTCCGGCGCCGCCAGAGAGCGTTCCGATCAATATGCTGATCCCGATCCCGGGTTCAAAGCTCGCCAATGCAAAGCCGATCGATCCAATCGAATTCGTTCGGACGGTTGCGCTGGCACGCATCCTGATGCCTGCTTCCCACGTTCGCCTGTCTGCGGGACGAACGGATATGTCGGACGAGATGCAGGCGCTCTGTTTCTTCGCGGGCGCCAATTCCATCTTTGTGGGCGAAACCCTCCTGACAGCGGACAATCCCGGTGAGGATCATGACGCGGCTCTCTTTCGCCGCCTGGGGTTGAAGGCCGAACAGCTGGAACGGGTAGAGTGAGTGCCGGGGGCCTTGCAGTCTATGAGCGCAAGCTCGCTGGCCTTGATCGCAAGGGAAGGAGCCGCAGCCTTGTCGCCGCTTCCGGCGCGGATTTCGCCTCGAACGACTACCTTGGTCTTGCGCAATCGCAGCGGCTAGGAGATGCGCTTCGGTCTGCATTGGACCGCGGCGTGGCAGTGGGGGCCGGGGGTTCGCGCCTGCTACGTGGCAATCATCCGGAGCATGACGCGCTGGAGCGGGAGGCTGCCGCGTATTTCGGGGCAGAACGGGCGCTCTACTTCGCCAACGGTTATGCTGCCAATGTGGCGTTGTTCTCAACCTTGCCACAGCGCCAGGACATCATCCTTCATGATGCGCTCATCCATGCCAGCGCTCATGAAGGCATTTCTGCCAGCCGGGCGCCATCGATCGCGACCTCACACAACGATGTCAACGCCGTCGCCGACGCCATCCGATCATGGCGCAAAGCCGGCGGCACCGGCCGACCCTGGATCGCTGTCGAAAGTCTCTACTCGATGGACGGGGATCGCGCGCCGCTTCGCGAGTTGGCCGAACTTGCGAGGCTCCATGATGGTTTCCTCGTCATCGATGAGGCACATGCGACGGGGGTCTTCGGAAAGGGAGGACGCGGCCTGGCGGAGGGGCTGGGGCATCCAGAAAACTGCATAACGCTGCACACCTGCGGCAAGGCGCTTGGTGCGTCGGGCGCGCTTGTCCTTGCACCGACAGTCCTCTGCGATTTCCTCGTCAATCGCGCCCGCAACTTCATCTATTCAACGGCACCATCCCCGCTGATGGCTGCGACAGTTCGGGAGGCATTGAGGATCCTCGACGATGAACCGGAGCGACGCGACAAGCTCGCCGGACTTGTCTCTCTTGCCAATCGCGAGATGGAAAGGACGATCGGGATGCGATCCAGCGGCTCACAGATCCTCCCCATTCTTGTCGGCGACAATCGTCGCGCGGTGCGGATCGCCGAAGGCTTGCGGACCGAGGGTTTCGACGTCAGACCCATCCGCCCACCAACCGTGGCAGAGGGCACGGCGCGTTTGCGCATCTCCATCACCCTCAACGTCGAACCGGAGACAATTTCGCGGCTGTTCGAGAGGCTGGCCGTTGTCATGCGAAAGGAGCAGCAATGACGTCGCGCTTCGTCGTCACCGGCACTGACACCGGCATCGGCAAGACTGTTTTCGCCGCCGCATTAACCTGCGCACTCAAAGGACATTACTGGAAACCTGTCCAGTCGGGACTGGACGAGGAGACCGACGCAGAAACGGTCGCCCGACTGGGCAATGTTCCGGCCGAACGGATTCTACCCGAGGCCTACCGGCTAAAGACACCAGCATCCCCCCACCACGCAGCGGCGCTTGATCACGTGACGATCGAACCCGGCGCGCTTGAACTGCCGGCGCTCCCGCATCCGCTTGTCATTGAGGGCGCTGGTGGCGTTCTCGTTCCACTGACATCAGGAATCCTGTTTGCCGATATCTTCGCTCGCTGGCAGGCACCCGTCATCCTGTGCGCCAGAACCTCGCTCGGTACCATCAACCATACGCTGCTATCCGTAGAAGCGCTGCAGCGCCGATGTGTGCCCATCTTCGGCATTGCCTTTATGGGCAAGGAAAACGCCGAAACCCAGAGGATCATCATCCACATGAGTGGTGCTCGGGAATTGGGACGGCTGGAGCCGACCAACCCGCTTACCCACGACGGCCTGATGGCAGCCTTTCATCGCGGCTTCGATGTGTCGGTCTTTCGGAGTTCAACGTCATGACGCGCTCCCCTGTATGGCATCCATTCACACAGCACGGCCTCGAGCCGCCGATGAAAAAGGTCATAGAGACGGAAGGCGCCTATCTGATCGACGAAGCCGGCAGTCGCATTCTTGATGCGATCTCCTCATGGTGGGTCGTCACCCACGGGCATCGGCATCCGACGATCATGGAGGCGATCCGCCGTGCGACCGACAGTTATGACCAGGTCATCTTCGCCGAATACACGCATGCCCCTGCCGAAGAACTCGCCCGTGGTCTGATCAAGCTAAGTCCGGCCGGGCTTGAGCACGTCTTCTATTCGGACAGCGGGTCGACGGCGGTCGAGGTTGCGTTGAAGATGGCGCTTGGCTTCTTCCACAACACCGGCAGGCGCCGCGATCGGATCGTCGTCATGGAGCACGGTTATCATGGCGACACGATCGGAACGATGTCCGTCGGCGAAAGGGGCGTCTTCAATGCCGCCTACGAGCCTCTGCTGTTCGGCGTCGATCGACTTGCCTTTCCGGAGCCTGGTTCCGAGCAACAGACGCTTGATGCCTTTCACCTCCTTTGTTGCTCCGGCCAGGTCGCGGCTTTGTTGATTGAGCCACTGGTACTTGGCGCCGGAGGCATGAAGATGTTCGAGCCATCCTTGCTCGGCAAGCTCAGGGAGATCGCCCGCTCCCACGATGTGCTTTTCATCGCAGACGAAGTGATGACCGGCTGGGGCAGGACAGGCACCCTGTTTGCCTGCGATCAGGCAGGCATTTGTCCGGATATCCTCTGCACATCAAAAGGACTGACCGGGGGCGCCATGCCGCTCGCTGCCACACTTTGCACAAGCGAGATCTTTGACGCGCATGTTTCCACCGACCGCCGCAAGACCTTCTTCCATTCGAGTTCCTACACTGCCAACCCGATTGCATGCGCGGCAGCGGTCGCCAACCTGGAGATCTGGACGAACGAGCCGGTCCAGGCGCGCATAGATCGCCTCGCTGCCCTGCAGGAGAAGGCGCTGCGACGCTTTGCCAATGATCGGCGCTTCATGAACGTCCGCCAGACCGGCACCATTGCGGCGCTGGACATGGCTGTCGGCTCGGAAGGATATTTAGCCGACATAGGACCGCGCTTGCGCGGCTTCTTTCGCGACCGCCACCTGCTCATCCGCCCACTTGGAAACGTCATCTACCTCATGCCACCTTATTGCGTGTCGGAAGCCGAAATCGATCGCCTTTATGACGCCATAGACGAGGCTGCGGACGAACTGATCGGAACGGCAGCATGATGAAGGTCCGCTCCGCGCGCATCGCAGGCTTTGGGCACGCTGTTCCGGGTCGCTGTGTCGAAAACGCCGAAATCGAGCAATCCCTCGGGCTCGAAACCGGTTGGATCGAGCGTCGCACCGGGATCCGCACCCGATACTGGGCAGAAGAGGGCGACACCCTCAGCGGCCTCGCCACCGAAGCCGGAGCCATGGCCCTCGACAATGCCGGGATCGATCGATCCGAGGTCGGCCTGATGCTCCTGGCAACCTCCACGCCGGATCAGCTGCTGCCCCCGACGGCGCCACTCGTGGCACACAGGCTTGGACTAGAGCACTGTGGCGCGATCGACCTGGCCGGCGCCTGCTCCGGTTTTCTTTATGCCCTGACACTCGCAGACGCATTCGTTCGCACCCAGGGGAGGCCGGTTCTTGTCGTTGCCGCCAATATTCTCAGTCGCCGCATCAATCCGGCCGAGCGTGCCAGTTGCGTATTGTTTGCTGACGCGGCGGGCGCAGTAGTGCTGACGCCCTCCAGCGATCCTTCCGTCGGAATTCTCGGCACTGAACTCTGCTCCGAGGGCAGCAACTATGACCTGATCTCGATTGCCGCCGGCGGCAGCAACAAGCCCTTCGCACCGGGGCGCGCCGCCACGGACTATCTGATGACGATGCGAGACGGGCGTGAGGTGTTTTCCCGGGCGGTCGAGATGATGAGCACCGCCTCGCAGCGGACGCTCGACATGGCTGGCGTGGAAGCTGCAGCGATCACCCGATTTGTACCGCACCAGGCCAATGTCCGGATATTTCAGGCAGTTGCAACCAATCTCGGGATCGGGCCCGAACGGACCGTCTGCTCGCTGGACCGGTTCGGAAACTCTTCCGCCGCGACGATCCCGCTCACCTTGTCGCTGGATGCAGCCGCCCGGCCTCTCAGGGAGGGTGAAACCCTTCTTCTTGTAGCAGCCGGTGCTGGTCTCACCGGGGCGGCCGTCACCTACCGCGTCTAGTGCTTCCGGCAATCCAGGCTGACCGCGAGATGCAGGTGCCCTTTAGCGATTGATGCGCGTCGACAGGATGATCGAAGAGAGGGTTTTCTCGACGCCGTCGATATCTCCAATCTTGTCGATGGCGGTATCGAGCTCGCTGATCGAGCCGGCGGCCACGATTGCGATCATGTCGAAGCTACCGCTGACCGAATGGACCGAGCGGACGTCCGCAATTGCCTGCAGCTCTTGGGTGACGCGTCCGAGCGCTTTGGCAGCAAGGGTGATCAGCACGTGGGCCTTTATCTGACCGCTCTCGAAGTTATCCGATAGCCGCACGCCATAGCCTGCTATGACGCCGTCGCGCTCCAGGCGCTCGATCTTGGCCTGCACTGTTGTGCGCGACAGGCCGAGCTTGCGGGCCAGCATGGCGGTCGGCATCCGGGCGTTTTCGCTGAGAATCGACAGAAGCTGCCGATCCTTGTCACTCATCGTCATATTGATCAATCCAGACGGCGATATGCCAAAGAATTCCAGTCGATTTTATCATTCTCGCGCTGTGAATCAACCAAACCGACAGGAATAAAGGGGGCATAAAGATTTCTCGAACCAATATGAGGGAACGCATATGAAAAACATTGTCGTCATCGGCGCTGGCAAGATCGGCTCGACGATCGCCCGTCTTCTCATCCATTCCGGCGACTACCACGTCACGCTTGCCGACCGCAGCAAGCAACAGCTGGATCACATGGAGACGAACGCCGCGCTCAGCCTGGCGGAAGTGGACATTGCCGACCACGCAGCCCTGGTCAAACTCCTTTCCGGCAAGTTTGCCGTACTGAGTGCCGCCCCGTTCCATCTGACGATTGCCATCGCCGAGGCTGCGGCCGAAGCCGGCGTGCACTACCTCGATCTGACCGAAGACGTCGAATCCACCCGCCGCGTCAAGGCAATTGCCGCCGGTGCATCCACCGCGTTCATACCGCAATGCGGCCTGGCGCCGGGCTTTATCTCGATCGTCGCCAACGATCTTGCGAGCCGCTTCGACAAGCTCGACAGTGTTCGCATGCGCGTCGGCGCCTTGCCGCAGTATCCCTCGAATGCCTTGAACTACAACCTGACCTGGAGCACCGACGGCGTCATCAACGAGTACATCGAGCCCTGCGAGGCGATCGTCGACGGCCAGCTCATCGAAGTGCCGGCTCTGGAAGAGCGGGAAGAGTTCTCCCTCGACGGCGTGACCTACGAGGCCTTCAATACATCCGGCGGTCTCGGCACGCTGTGTGAGACGCTGAAGGGCAAGGTTCGCACGCTGAACTATCGTACGATCCGCTATCCCGGCCACGCCGCGATCATGAAGGCATTGCTGAGCGACCTCGGCCTTCGTCATCGCCGCGAAGTTCTCAAGGACATCCTCGAGCACGCCTTGCCGTCGACGATGCAGGACGTCGTCATCGTCTTCGTCACTGTGTCCGGTTGGAAGAACGGCCGTCTCGTGCAGGAAACCTATGCCAACAAGGTCTACAGCGCTGTTGTCGCCGGCCGCATGATGAGTGCGATCCAGATCACCACCGCCTGCAGCATCTGCGCCGTGCTCGACATGCTGGCCAAGGGTGAGTTGCCTGGCAAGGGTTTCATCCGCCAGGAAGATATTGGTCTCGACGCATTCCTCGACAGCCGCTTCGGCCACCACTATGCGCAGAAGCCGTACGGCGAAAAGATCGCCGGCTGATCGTCCGATCAAAGTGGACAAGAAAAAGCGCCCGGAAATGATCCGGGCGCTTTTGCGTTGTCTGCCTGGCAACGAAAGTCAAACTCAATTCACTTTGCCTTGTGGCGGGAAAATGGCGCCCCTCTCTCGCTCGGAAAATCAGCCGAGCCGCCTGCAAGCCGCTGCGATTCGCTCCAGGGCTTCCTTCAGGTCCGCTTCCGCTGAAGCGTAGGAGATCCTGAAGTACGGCGACAGGCCGAAGGCCGAGCCCGGAACGACAGCGACATTCGCCTCCTCGAGCAGATAGGCGCAAAACTCGCTGTCCGACGTGATCTTGCGGCCGCCTGGGGCAGTCCGGCCGACAATACCGCCACATCCGGAGAAGGTATAAAAGGCGCCCTCGGGAACGCGGCAATCGAGACCATCAATTGCGTTCAGACCGGAAACGACGAGATCGCGGCGCCGCTTGAAGCTCTGCGTTCGTTCGGCAAGAAAATCCTGCGGCCCGTTGAGTGCGGCAACGGCGGCAGCCTGGCTGATCGAAGATGGGCAGGACGTTGCCTGGCTCTGCACCACGGCCATAGCCTTGATAAGCGCCTTCGGGCCACATGCATAGCCGATACGCCACCCGGTCATGGCATAGGCCTTGGAGACGCCGTTGATCGTCAGCGTGCGCTCACGCAGGCGCGGCTCCAGCTGCAACGGCGTGACGAACCGAAAATCGTCATAGACGATGTGCTCATACATATCGTCGACCATCAACCAGACATGCGGATGCCTGAGCAGTACATCCAGCAACGGGCGATAGTCCTTTGCGCTATAGGCCGCACCGGACGGATTGGACGGCGAATTCAGCAGCAGCCAACGCGTCCGCGGCGTGATCGCCGCTTCGAGTTTTTCGGCGGTCAGCCGGAAGCCGCTCTCCGCATCGCATGGGACAAGCACCGGCTTGCCTTCGCAGATCTGAACGATATCGGAATAGGACGTCCAGTAGGGCGTGGGAATGATAATCTCGTCGCCGGGATCGACGGTTGCCATCATCGCGTTGAAGAGGATCTGCTTGGCGCCGGTGGCAACGGTTATCTCGCCAACCTCGAAGGAAACTTCGTTCTCGCGCTGAAACTTGGTGCGGATTGCTTCCTTCAACGCCGGCGTGCCGTCGAGCGCCGTGTATTTTGTGTCGCCGCGCTGCATTGCGTCCCATGCAGCCTGCTTGACATGGTCTGGCGTTTCAAAATCGGGCTCACCGGCTCCAAGGATGATGACCGGCTTGCCGTCCCGTTTCATGGCAGCGGCGCGCGCCCCGATCTGCAGGATCTCCGAGACGCCTATGGCAGATATCCTCGAGGCGGGACGAAAGCCCGCCTCTTCAATCTTCACATCGATCGTCATGGCAACACCTATTCGATCTCGAAGGAAACGCCCTGCGCCAGCGGCAGAGCCTTCGAATAGTTTATCGTGTTGGTTGCACGGCGCATGTAGGCCTTCCACGCATCCGAACCGGACTCGCGGCCACCACCGGTCTCCTTCTCGCCACCGAATGCGCCACCGATTTCAGCGCCTGATGTTCCGATGTTGACGTTTGCAATACCGCAATCGGATCCGTCGGCTGACAGGAAGCGCTCCGCTTCACGCAGGTCCAGCGTGAAGATCGACGAGGAAAGCCCCGCGCCGACGGCATTGTGGTCTTCGATAACGCTGTCGAAGTCGGAGTATTTCATCACGTAGAGGATCGGCGCGAAGGTCTCTTCCAGCACCGGCCCGACCTGCGACGGCATTTCCACGAGCGCCGGCTTGACGTAATAGGCCTTGTCGTGGGGCATCGCGACGCGCTCACCGCCGTTGACCGTGCCACCATGGGCTTTAGCCTCGCCGATCGCCTTTTGCATATTGTCGAAGGCAAGCTTGTCGATCAGGGGACCGACCAGAGCCGTGCTTTCAAGCGGATTGCCGACAGAGACATTGGCATAGGCCTTTTTCAGGCGCGGTACGAGTTGATCATAAACACTCTCGTGGACGAACAGGCGGCGAAGTGTCGTGCAGCGCTGGCCGGCCGTGCCCATTGCCCCGAAGGCAATTGCGCGCAGCGCCATGTCGAGATCGGCAGACGGGCAGACAATGCCGGCATTGTTGCCGCCGAGTTCCAGGATCGAACGGGCAAAGCGGCGAGCAAGTCGAGGACCGACTTCCCGTCCCATACGTGTGGAACCCGTCGCCGAAACCACCGGCACCTTCGGATGGTCGACCAGGACCTCGCCGATCGCACGGTCGCCGATCAGCACTTCGCTCAGACCCTCTGGCGCATCACCGAAGCGGGCAATGGCGCGCTGCAGGATGGCCTGCGATGCAAGTGCGGTCAGCGGCGTCTTTTCGGAAGGCTTCCAGACGACCGCGTTGCCGCAGACCAGCGCCAGAGCAGCGTTCCAGGCCCAGACTGCGACAGGAAAGTTGAAGGCAGAGATGACACCGACAACACCGAGGGGATGCCAGGTTTCCATCATTCGATGCCCCGGCCGTTCGGTTGCGATGGTCAGACCATAGAGCTGGCGGGAAAGACCGACCGCGAAATCGCAGATGTCGATCATCTCCTGTACTTCCCCCAGGCCTTCGGACGGAATCTTGCCGGCTTCGATCGATACCAGTCGACCAAGCTCCGTCTTGACGGCACGCAACTCTTCGCCCAGGAGGCGGACAAGCTCACCGCGCTTCGGCGCCGGGACAAGGCGCCAGGTCTGGAATGCGCGCGCAGCCTTGTCGATCTTGGCGCCCGCCGCGTCCTGGCTGTCTGTCTTCAAAGCCGCGAGCTGCTCGCCCGTGACCGGGCTGTAGGAGGCCAGGTCGCCGCCTGTGTAGAGCGCCTTGTCGACGCCGATCTTGTCGAGGAGCCCGACGGCTTCTTGGGCCACATTCACTGTTCTCGCTGCGATGGTCATTTGTGCACTCTTTGACGTTTTGAATGGTTGCTGGTTCGGTCTGTTGGCCTACTCGGCCGCCTGCGCCGCGGTCAGAAGGGCCCGGCATTCGGCGATTGATTGCGCCTCGATATCAGCATAGTGATCGAATTCGTTGAGAACCGAGGCGCCGAGGTCCCGCTCGAAGCGCTGCTGATTGGGGCTTGCAGTAAACTCCTGCGCAGCCTCGTCCCCGAGATTGGACTGGAAGATACCCGCAGCACTGACGGGCAGGAAGTCTTCGTAGACAATCGGGTCGAAGCAGATGAGGCCTTCCGCCACAAGTTGATCGACACTGGCATCAGCCGAGGCAATCGCGCTCCGGCCTTTCGGCGTGAGTGAGTAGCTGAAGTAGCCAAGACCCTGGTCGCGAATTTCGGCCCAGCTGTCCGGGAAAGGCGCGAAAGCCTCGGCGAGTGCTTTTTCGTAAGCCGCAGCGTTCGAGCCATCGGCCGCGGGGCGCACGACCTTGCGCGAATCCGCCAAGAGCTTGTCGTAGAGGGCGCGGCCCTTCGGTGTCAGGGCGATGCCGCGGCTCTCAATCTCCCCAAAACGCGCGGTATGCGTGCCCTGCTGCCAGTTCCCGCCCGCATCCTTGAAAGAGACGGCTTCCTCGAGGGCCTTGAACGACGTCTGCCGCAGCAGAATCGCGCAACGACGGCTCGGCGGACCTTCGACAACTGCCTTCGGCGCAATGCCATATTCCGGCATCAACCGCTGCACGTCGTCGATATCAAGCGTGCGGGGTGTCAGGTGATTGATGTGCGGTCCCTTGAAGGAGACAACGTCGGCTATAAGCCGGTGCGCATCATGCAAGCGCCTATACATGGCGAGATCAACGTTCGCCTGATGATGCCAGCGGAAAGTCTCCAGCACTTCTGCGACGAAGCGCTTGGCATCGTCCTCGCCTAGACCGCCCTCGCGCTCGGCCCTTTCAGTCAGTTCGATGGCGCCAGCGGTAAAGATATGACGCTTCTGCAGGACCGTCTCGGCTTCGGCGCGCAGTTCTTCGTCGGCAATCAGGTCGAGGCGCAGCAGCGAGGTGAAAACACGGAAAGGATTGCGCTTCAGCGCTACATCGCCGACCGGGCGGAAAGCGGTGGAATGGACTGGTACGCCTGCCTCGCTGAGATCGTAATAGCCGACCGGGAACATGCCCATGACGGCAAAGACGCGTCTCATCATCGCAAGTTCGTCGGCAGTTCCGAGACGGATGGCGCCGTGGCGCTCTTCGGAAACACGCTCGAGGGAATCCGTTTCTTCCAACCTGCGCCTGAGGGCTGGATCGGCTGCAAGCGTGGCCTCATTCACTTTTGCAACAATGTCCATCAGGGTGCCGTAAGCGGGCACCTCGGTGCGATACATGGCCGACATTGCCGCCGAGAATGCAGAGCGGATGCTGCAGGAGGAAACGAAACTTCTGGTCAACATTTATTGCCTCACGCGCCATAGTTGGAAGAGTTCATTCTGGATTGCGATCATATCGCGCGTGGAGTACATGAATAACAATAAATCAAGCTTAGATGATGCGGTTTTGGAATGACTTTGCCCCGAAAGCTGACGCCCGACCTGACAACGCTGCAGTCTTTTGAATCTGCCGCCCGACACGGCAATTTCACGCGCGCCGCTCTTGAACTTCATCTGACGCAAAGCGCCATCAGCCGCCAGATCAAGGACCTGGAAACCCAGTTGGGGGTCCTTCTCTTCGAACGCGTCCGCCAGCGGGCAATCCTGTCGGAAGCCGGACGAAGGCTGCTGCCTGAGGCAAGGCGGCTCCTCCATCAGACAGAAGAGATGATGATCCGTGCAGCATCGGGCGCCGATGCGACTGCGACGCTTTCGATTGCGACCTTGCCGACGTTCGGCAGTCGTTGGCTGACGCCTCGGCTGCCGAACTTCCTGGCTGCCCATCCCGGCTCCCTCGTTGACATAACATCGCGCTCCGAGCCTTTCGATTTCGAGCAGGAAAACGTCGATCTCGCCATCCATTACGGCCAGCCAATCTGGGCAGGGGCGACCTGCACCTTCCTTTGCGACGAGAAGATCGTTCCCGTTGCCAGCCCAACCCTTTTACAAGCGGATCCGGTTGCAACCCCGGCCGAGCTCATGCGCAGGCCCCTGCTGCATCTGGCTACACGCCCACGACTCTGGCGCCAATGGTTCGAATTTTGCGACGTCGACGCAGATCCTTCCTATCGCGGCAATCGGTTCGACCAGTTTTCGATGATCATCGAGGCGGCTACGATGGCGATGGGGTTCGCGCTTCTACCGCTCTATCTCATCGAACAAGAGTTGAGTGCTGGAAAGCTGCAAATCGTCTTTGACCGGCCGATGGCGACGGAAAACAGCTATTATGTCGTGATGCCAGACGGTAAGCGCGAACATGCCCTCGGCGTGGCGTTCACGACCTGGCTTCTCTCACAGGTAAGCACCAGGGGTGCGACTGAATCGTGAGCAATGATGAAGCACCATCAGACCTTCCCAGTGCACGGATGCTGAGTTGGGCCCGAAACTCCACCATCTATCGGCTCGAGCAGCGAATGATGACCGAAAGACAGCTGTACGATGCCATCATCCGGAAGGCGAAGCACAAATTCGAAAACATCACCGAAATGCAGCTCAGAGCGGTTGCAGAATCGGCCGTGACCTTCGCCTATGACAATGGCGGCCTGAACGATATCAGCTATGCCGAGATCAGCACGCGCTCTGGTGTTCGCAGTGGCCGGTCGAAACGGCGCATCGCTCAAACCCTTACACAAAAGGGCGTCGATCAAGGAGTCATCACTACCGCACTTGATGAGGCGGATGAACTGCTCGCAGCCGTGCATTTTGCGCGCAAGCGTCGCTTCGGACCGTTTCGTCGTGGCGACGCCGATCGGGAGCGCAACGCAAAGGAAATGGCGGCCTTCGGGCGCAATGGCTTCAGCTACGAAACGGGCAGGACGGTGCTCAATATGAGCCAAGAAGAAGCCGAAGATCTGGTGATCACGCGATCTCGCCAAGCTTAAATTTCATCTGAAACAATGTCACGGGAGAGGTTTCACGATGTCGAGCCCCAGCGGTCCGTGAAGGTGAGGGTGATGCTACGGGCCTTCCAGCTGAGCATCGTGGCACTCGACAAGCTCCCATGACTGCATCGATGAAGGCGACGTGGTCTATACTTAGCGTCGTCGGGTTATTGCAGCCTTGCGCCGCCATGGCGATGCCGTCCTGTCCGACGATGGCGATATCATCCGGTGTGCTTCTGCCGAGCAAACGGTCCTTGCGATCCTGTTGTCATCCCGGGTGCCCTGCGTGGGCTTCCGCCTCCGGCAGCGCGAGCAGGCGGCGCAATGGTACGGCTGGTCGCGTCAGGTCGGCAAGCGTGTAGCCATCGAGCACATCGAGAAATGCCGCAGCCGCCGAAGCGAGCGCCCTCTTCAATACGCACGCAGGCTGCACGACACAGACAATCTCCGTACCATTTTCCATGCACGGCACGATCGCAAAGTCGGGTTCGCAGGCCCGCACGATCTCACCGACGCCGATCTGTTCGACGGCACGTGCGAGCCGCATGCCGCCGTGACGACCTCGTACAGTGTCGATCAGGCCCTTTTGCCCGAGTTCGTGGGTGATCTTCATCAGATGCGCCTTTGAAATATCATAAGCTTCGGCGATTTCCGCAATCGTCGACAGCCGCTCTCCCTTGAGCGCAAGATACATCATGAGCCGCAACGCGTAGTCGGAGTAAACGGTCAAACGCATCACCAGATCCTCCCGGAAAAATCGGCGCAATCGCATAAAAGATATCGGCAACGTATATCAAATAGCAAGGCGGCCGTCGCCGGTCGCCTTGCATTTCCGAAAACCTATGCAGCAGCGAGTTCGTCGGCCGGACCGAAGAACTCGTAGTGAATACGATCCTGCGGGACACCGGCCTTTGCGAGCCCGTTCACAAAGACGGCGAGAAAGGGCCGCGGGCCGCAGAGATAGAAGTCGGCCTCTGCGATCGGCGTGTTCCTTGCCAGCCATTCAACCGTGATGAGGCCATCGTGGTCGAAGTGAACGCCCCTCTGATCCTGCGCATGCGGGCTTCCGTAGAAAATTGTCGTCTTGAGATGCTCCCGGTCCTTGGCAATATCGCGGACATGCGATCCCATCGCATGGACACGACCGTTCTCGGCACCATGGACGTAATGCACGGGTACCTCGCGTCCATCGTTTGCAATGGTCTCCAGCATGCTCACCATCGGCGTCAGACCGACACCGCCGCTCAGCAACACGACGGGCCTTTCCTGCCCAGTCGGCAAATGGAAATCTCCCGTAGGAGGGGCAACCTCGATGACCGCGCCTTCCTCAACCTGATCATGAAGGAACCTTGATACCAGCCCATGCGTCTCTCGCTTGACCGAGATGCGGTAGCTCTCGGCATTGGGCGCAGAAGAAATGCTGTAGTTTCGATGCTGCGGAGGAAGACCCGGAATATCGAACCGAAATGTCAGATACTGACCAGGCCGATGACTGATCACCGCCCCGCCATCAACCGGTCGCAGCACGAACGATGTGATGATGTCGCTCTCCCGGCGCTTCGACACGACGGCAAACTGCCTCCATCCATTCCAGCCGCCTTCGGACGCTTGAAGACTATTATAAATCTGTCCTTCACGTTCGATCAGAATATTGGCCAGAAACCAGAAGGCCTCGCCCCATCCGTTGAGGATTTCATCCGTCGCCGCCTCGCCGAGGACATCCTTGATCGCATTCAGGAGGGCCGTCGCGACATGGGGATAATGCTCGGGCCGGATGTGCAGGCCGACGTGTTTTTGGGCGATCCGTTCAACAGCTGAGGTGAGTACGGCGAGATTGTCAATGTTCTGGGCGTAAGCGAGGATCGCCTGCGCCAACGCCTTCGTCTGGCGCCCGCCTTCTCCCTGGTTCGACTGGTTGAACAGGTTGCGGACCTCGGCATTCTCAAACAGCCGCTTATACATGGCCGCCGTGATTTCGGTCCCGTGACTTGCGAGGGCAGGCGCTGTTGCGCGGACAATTGCCTTCGTGGCCTCGGTCAATGTTTGCGTCATCATGGTCTCCAAAATTTGTTCCGTCGACAAAGGTGACGTAACCATCATAAGATATATTGGCAATATATGTTTATCCGCCTGTGCCGTTCGGTCGCAGTCGCGCTGCAAAGCTCGGACCCCGCCGAGGCCCGCCTCATGCAGTGCCATGGGCCGAAACGGGGAGCGCGGAACCGATGACGACACGGCTCGGTCATCCAGAGGACAAAGGAACTTGCCACTTCCGCCCCAACGAATGCCCGAGACCACGGGCAGGGCCGGGTGGCAACTGCCTCGCCCATGAAGCGGTTGCTCAATTTTTTTCCGGATCCAGACGAGTGCCCGTATCTCCTCCCAATCTCGCCTGACAGGGACGCGTTCCTCTGCTCGCCTCAAGCAGAACCTCGCGATTTGCACCGCATGTCGCCCTTTTCCTCTCAAGGGCACTTGCCGTCGACACCGCCCAGGTCTTCGCACATTCGATGCGCGGCAGTCTGCGGATGAAGGACGATCGCGAACCATGCCAATTTGATCACGCCGTAAGGCGCTCGATCGCATAAAGCGCAAGACGCCGCCGGTGAAATAGGACGGGCGTCGAAAGAACCTCCTATGGGTCCAGCCGACGCTAATTGCCGAGATCGAGTATCGCGCCAGGACGCATGACGGCAAGCTGAGACACGCGTCCTACAAGGGGCTACGCGAGGTGTCGGATAATGCAGCGGTTTATGTGGTCGGCGATCAACTTGCAGGCAGTTTGTAAATTAGGGTGAGACGTCCACCAACCTCACCTAGGTAGTTTCCACTGCCGGGAAACGCCACGACAGATTCCAATCATGGCTAGAAATATTGTAAACTTCGTGCTACATATCCCGCTAATCTGTAGCGCGAAGGTTTCAAATGCCTACTCCCCATAACCCTCCAGCGGCCGTGCGCCGCGCCCTGCGGAAGCTCGGCGCGGATATCCACGACGCCCGCCGCCGTCGCAAACTGCCTATGGCGGTCGTGGCGCAGCGTGCTTTCACATCCCGCTCAACCCTGCAAAGGGTCGAAGCCGGCGACACCAATGTCAGCATCGGCATCTATGCTGGCGTCCTTCAGGCCCTCGGTCTGCTCGAAGGTCTGGGGCAAATCGCCGACATCAGCAACGACAGTGTCGGACAGGCATTGGCCAGTGCCGATCTGCCCAAGCACGTTCATCTTAGGCGGCCAACCCGATCGCCCCACGATGGCTGACTTCGAGGTGCACATCGATCTGCATGGTCGCACGCGCCCGATCGGATTGGCGAGGAGCAATCGCGTCCGCGGCGCGGAAACTATTCTTTTCGAGTACGAAGATACATGGCTTGAGGATCCGCACCGCTTCTCGCTGGAGCCAGCACTTGCATTGACGCGCGGCGCCTTCGCTCCTCCTGCCGGACTAGCAACCTTCGGCTCGATCGGCGACTCCGCGCCAGATACGTGGGGCCGCCGCCTCATGCAGCGCGCCGAGCGTCGCTTTGCCGATCGCGAGGGCCGCGCCGTGCGCACGCTCGCGGAAAGCGACTACCTGCTCTGGGTCGCAGATGAGACGCGGCTCGGCGCGCTGCGGTTTCGCTGGGTCGGCGAGGATATCTTCCAGGCGCCTGTCAGAGCCGGCGTGCCGGCCCTAATAGAGCTTGGCCGCCTGCTTCAGATCACCGAGCGGATTCTGCGGGACGAGGAAACGGACGAAGACCTTCAACTCATCTTCGCGCCCGGCTCCTCCCTCGGAGGTGCGCGGCCGAAGGCGTCGGTCATCGACCAACACGGCCATCTCTCCATCGCCAAGTTTCCGAAGGAGACGGACGAGTACAGCATGGAAACCTGGGAGGAGATTGCGCTGCGGCTGGCCGGCCAAGCCCGCATTGCCACTCCACGACACGAACTTGTCAAAGTGGCCGGCAAGTCAGTGATGCTATCGCGACGCTTCGATCGCGATGGCGTGATCCGCATCCCATTCCTGTCCGCAATGGGGATGATGGGCGCCAAGGACGGCGACCGTAGCAGTTACCCCGAAATTGTCGACGCCCTGGCCCGGCATGGCTCCCAGGGAAAGAGGGACACTCACGCGCTCTATCGGCGGGTCGTCTTCAATGTGCTGATTTCCAATGTCGACGATCATCTGCGTAACCACGGCTTCCTCTGGCTTGGCAAGGCCGGATGGTCGCTCTCGCCCGCCTATGATCTCAATCCGGTGCCTACGGATCTTAAAGCGCGGGTGCTGACTACGAACATTGACCTCGACGAGGGCACCTGCTCCCTTGATCTTCTCGAACAGGCTTCCGAATATTTCGCGCTCACGCTGGCGCAGGCACGTGTAGTCATCAAAGACGTCGCGACCGTGACTTCAACATGGCGCGAGACAGCCATGGCCGTTGGTGCCCGGTCGGCCGAGATCAACCGCATGGCCAGCGCCTTCGAACACGACGACCTCACGCGAGCGCTGGCGTTATGACGCGTTGCGACTGTTGTCACGTGCTCTTTTATGAAAACGGAAACGGGAGACTTGCCGGCGCGACTGATACGATAGGGGCCTGCGACATCCCACTTTTCGATCTGATCGGCAACCTTAGCCGGCCGGTTGCTTACGGTTCGATGATTATGAGGCCGCGTGGCCGGCACAAAGATATCAAGTACACGGGCTGCTTCTCGAAATGACAACCGGGACCCCAGTTCGGCTTGGATGCGCTCCAACTCGGGGGTAGCTCGGCCATTCAACAGGGTCTCGACGCTTCCCATGCACAGCGGCACCACCGCGGCACACGCACTTGGCAAGAGCCAAAGAGCGAATGGATCGTACGGTACCTACTATCATGCACCGACCGACGGCGGTTACAGTCTTGGCACTTCCGATCTCGGTGGCCGGCTTGATCCGCCTGAAACTGCGTCAGTTCCTGTTGCAGGCGCCGCTGGATCTCCTTGGCTTCTTCGAGGGAGAGGCCAAAATCGTTGAGACAGGCCCCATCGAGAGACCGGTCGACCTTGGCAATGTCGCAACGCTGCGACACGCCGTCGATGCCAAGACGCTCGACCGAGATGATCATCTTTAATTGCGGAGCCAAGTAATGCCCCTTCAGAAAAGGCACATGCTTACCCAAAATTTCTTCCCCCCACTTTTTCCCCGCTCCCACGCCGCTGTTTCCGACCGGCCCAATCCGCTGCCTCGAACGGATTTCTACCCCCGCCACCCGCTTCCCTTTCCGAA
Source organism: Rhizobium sp. 57MFTsu3.2 (assembly GCF_012932765.1). Classification (NCBI taxonomy): domain Bacteria; kingdom Pseudomonadati; phylum Pseudomonadota; class Alphaproteobacteria; order Hyphomicrobiales; family Rhizobiaceae; genus Rhizobium; species Rhizobium sp. 57MFTsu3.2. The sequence goes on along the minus strand of NZ_JDWI01000002.1, from coordinate 213,490 downwards.
ACAGCTCGCCCCTGCGAAACAATGTCAGGCTTGCATGAGCGTGCTATCCCGCCCGCCGTGTTCCGCCGCCGCGTGCTCGCACCAGCGACATCAACATCGGACCGATCGAGAATTCACCTCGTTCGGCGCGACGGGTCAGGTCTCGCAGATAACCACCCGCGGAGTTGATATGCCCGCCACGTTCGAGGATGCACGCCATGACCGTGGCGGCGTTCTCCGGTCCCATCGTGGCAGCAGCCTCCTCGTAGGCCGACTCGCTTACACCGAGCATTCCCCGCACAACGACCGCAGCCGCCATCAAGTCTCGCCAATTTGCAATCGAACCACCCGGGCCGTAGCTCACCATGTCGGGGCAAGCCTGGAGGACCAGCCCGAGGGGGAAGGACTTAAGGTCCGGGCGATCGTTGGCCGCCTGGCTCTGAACCCTGGCTATGCGTCCAGCGTCACTTTTCTGTTTCCGCGTCGACGCCACGGTTTTCGGCTCAATCATGAATTCCGAGTTTGCCCCCTGCTTCGTTTCGGAAGCTGGTTCAAGATCAAAAGTAGAGTCGGGGTTTGAATTATGTATGTGACGCTCATTTTGATCGTGATTGCCGCTCGTTTTCTTTGCTTTTAGTAATGTTTCCAGTCTGCTAGTGATGTCGTCTCTCAGCGTTTCCATCGTTTCGAGTGCAGTGGAAAGCTGCTCGGCCGTCGCTGTACGTGGTATGGAGCCTACCAGCTCCCTGAAATAGGCGAACGCGGTTTCCCAATCTCCTGCCAGCTGCTCCTCCATCGCGGTCTCAATGAGCTTGGCCACATCCCGGCGGCAAAGGCTGAGTTGCTCACGCAGTCGCTGCATATGTAGCCGCTCGGCCGCCACTTCCGATGCGAGGCGTTCGATCTCCTCGGCACGCACGATCAGCGGCGCCAATGAAAAGCCGAATGCCTCTGCGACCTCACCCTCTTTCGCCCTGCGGGCATAGCGTTTGCCATTTGGGCTATCCTTGCGGATGATCAACCCCGCTTCGACCAGGACCGCCAGGTGGCGGCGGATCGTCTGCTCCGCCATGCCGTGTGAGCGCAGCGAAAGCTGTTCGTTTGACGGAAAGACCACCAGGCCGTTTTCCTCCGACAGGACGTTCTTCGGATAAAAGCTGAGCAGTGCATTGAGGACGGCAAGCGCGCGATCCGTCACTCCAAGCAAGGGCTTGGCTGCACACAGGGACCTGTAGATTTTCCACTTGTCGACCGATTGATCAGCCTGAAGCTCGCTTGCTGCCTTCTGGCTCGCGAGCATGCCAAGCGTCATCGGACGCTGCCCAAAGGGCGTCGTCACACTTCCTGTTTCCATCACCTTCACCTTGTTGAAGGCAAAAGAAATCCACTCACCAGATTGGTGCCCACACTTGACAGGGATTCCCGGAAATGCGATTCTCTAGCTGCTAACCTATGAGAAGGGCTTCCGTTACGGCAACGTTCGGGAGCTTTTTTCTTTTGCGGCGTTATCCTTTGCTTTTGCGTTGTATTGACTGCACGAATTCGCTGTGAAGCGCCTCCATACGATCGTTCAAAAAGTCTACGAAACTATCCGGAACAGCCTTGGTGAAGCTCATCTTCGGGCCGGTCTTCGCGTAGCTTACGGTCGCCAGAAGAAAGCCATTTGCACGTATTTCGGTGACGGAAGGCCGCGCGGCAGTCGGCGCTTGCTCAGCCTTCAGCGCACCTAATGCGACAGCGAAGCGATCTTTCCCGGCGACGAGCTTGTCCTCGCTCAGCGATTGCTTGACGCGCGCCACCCCGTCCTGGCGCTTGGCAAAGGCATCCGCAAACTCGATCCATCTACGACGGCCGATCTCGGGCGACGAGCCGATCGCGAGCAGAACATCCCGGGGGATAGCCGTTGCAATCCGCAGCATCTCCGACACGTGCGACTTTCCTGTCGCCAGCGACGCGCAGATTACGTCGCGCCGATATCCCGCCTGCTCCTGTGACAGTGCGAATGCACACTTCTCGATAAAGGAAAGGTCATTCCTATTGGCGTTTTCTTCACCCTGGAAGACGATCGCCTCTTCGTCGCTGAGTTCGCGGACAATAGCACGGAACTTCAGTCCAAGAATCTTGACGGCAGCCAGACGCCGTCTTCCGAACACGATCTGGTATGGCAGTCCATCACCTTTGTGGGGCCTGATCAAGCCAGGGACAATCTGCCCACGCTCCTTGATGGACGTCGCAATCTCATCAATGGCCGCATCGTCATAGGCGCCATCGAAGCGGTCGGGAATCGAGGAGGGAGCAACGTCATCGGGGTCGACCTCGACAATATGGTCGCCGTCCTTGAGGAGCCTGTCGAGAACCTCCCCCTTTTCCTGTATCTGCCTGACGCCTGCGGCGACCTTGAGAAGGTGTGGAGATGTTGTCGGCTTTGCGGCCGGCGCTGCGCTCGGTTGCTCAAGCTGACCGAGCACATTGGCAAACATGCCACGCGAATCCTTGCGGCTCATTCGCGCCCCCATGCTGCCCAAAGCAACTTCTCGATCTCGGCATTGGCCGCGTTGATCGATTCCATTGCGCGGTCATAGGTTTTCGGTGCCGAGAAGCGCGAACGCTGCACCTCATAGAGGCTCTGCTTCCACGTCAATGCATCAGCAACAGCCGTCGACTTCGTCACCATGTTCAACAGCAGGTCTTCGCCAAAGACCTGTCGCATCAACGCGGTCATGTTGGCCTGCGGGTGATCGTTGGCTTCGAATTTCGTCACGAGGAACTTCGCGAAATCCCACTGGGCCGAACTCCCCATCTCGCTCAATATCTGCATGTAGGACGAGGCAAGCTCGAGGAATTTCCCCGTCGAATCGACGTCCAGCATGTGTGCCGGGACCGGTATGATGACGCCGGTGGCAGCGGTCAGCGACGACAGAGTAAGGAAGTTCAGAGAAGGCGCGGAATCCATCAGGATTACGTCATAGTCATCCGCAACCTGCTCGAGGGCCTGAGATACCCGCAGAAGGAAGCTCGTGCCGCCATTCTTGCGCATCTCGAGAGCGACAGCCGTTTCAAACTCTGTCAGGTCGAGCCCGGCGCAGATCACGTCGAAGCCGGCAATATGCGTGGTGTGGACCAGCGATTTCGTCGGCTTGGGATCCGAGAAGCGAATGGCCGCATAGAGCGTTTCGTCCTCGCGCGGATCGAAATCCGGAAGCGCGCCGTGCAGGCTTGTAAGCGACGCCTGCGGGTCGAGATCGACCGCCAATACCCGGTAGCCCTTGAGCGCCAGGTAGTGACCAAGATGAATGGTCGTGGATGTCTTGCTGGAGCCGCCCTTGAAATTGGTGACCGCAATGATCTGGCATTCCTCGCCCTCGACACGGCGCGGGTTCATCCACTTCTTGCGACCCTTTCCGGCCAGCATCAGTCGCAGCTCGAGGATCTGCTCGAGCGTGTACATGCGGCGGCCGTTTGACGTCGTCTCGGGCGAGGGACCCTTGTCCTTCAGAACGATCTGCCTGATATAGGCTTCCGAGACATCCAGGAGCGCTGCGACTTCCGACGAGGAAAATTTCCGCATTTCGCGGCGCGCATCCGGTGGATACTGTGCCATCGAAAGATTTTGCAGGGCGAGCTCCAATTTGGTGGAAAAGCTCTGCATGAAGTCGAGGCTGCTCAAGTGGCGATTCACGATTCTTTCCTCAGTTCGTTCCAATAGCCTAAGCGCCGATACGGTTGATGAACAGTTAATTCAGTAATTGTTTCGCTCTATAGCGATAATTCGCTCTTTTTGCGTAGTTACAGAACTAGCTCGATTCGCGAGATTCGGCAAACCCGTCACTGGCTCCCTTATGTGGTCAGCTGACGGAGGCCGCACATATGAGGACGAGGTTCACCCAGCCGTGCCGCGGCCGGCCGCCGTCGAGTTACATGAGAAGGTGAAAAGGACCGATTCCGCCTGTAGCTGTTCACAAACGGCGAAAGGAACTGCCTTGAGAGACACGCCTTTAGCGCGACAGAAGCAATCCCGGATCAAGAAGGTGAAGGTTCAGAAGGCACCGATGCGCCTTGGAACAGGCGGCGAAGAGCGGCGGCGCTGCCCCGTCCGAGCCATCCCTGGCTCGATCTAAGTAGTGGTTGCCGAGCCCGTGGCTGGTGCAACCTGCATTTTTGGGCCACCGCACGGCGCGTTGTATCCGTGCGGTGGCCAAGTTTTGAAAGCGTCAGGGCTGCTCGACGATGACCGTCACCGGCGGTGGCGGCGCCTCATCCTCCACAGGCGCGCTTTCGACGGGCTCCGGCGCAGGCTCCTCCACTGGAAGAGTGTCACGAACCTGATCAATCTTGCCAACGGCGGGCCCTACGCCCAAGATGTCCTTTGCTCGCTCGAGAGCCCCGTCACTCACTTCGCCGCCCTTGGTAAAGCTCGAGAGTGCTTCGCGAAGGGCTTCGTCGCTAAGAGCAGGGTCCGTAGGGATGACATCCGGCCCATTCTCGGCCTCGAATTCTGCATAGGCCATCACATAGGCCGAAACCGCCGCCATTCGCGGATCGTTCGAATGCAAGTAGGCGTGGTAATTCCTGTTCAGCGAGTTCAGCCCGGCAAACTCGGATTTGGCGGCCTTCGTTCTTGTCGTTGTGGCGGTTCTGGTCCTGGTCGTCGTTGCCGCCTTCTTCTCGTGTGTGAAGAACGACTTCAACGTCGGGTGATCTCTCCGGGTGTCGTCCTTACTCTTTGCATGCGAGCCGTGTGAGCCAACGGTATCGGATTTCTTCCCGTGTTCGGAATTGCCGCCCGCGTGGTTCCCCCCGCCGCCGTTGCCCCTGTTGCCGCCCCCGTTGCCGTTGCCGCCCCCGTTGCCGCCTCCGTTGCCGTTGCCGCCTCCGTTGCCGCCTCCGTTGCCGTTACCACCCTTTGCATAGGCGATGCCCTCTAATCCCAGGAAAGCGCCACCGGCGGGTACAACCGCAATTGTGAGCGCTATAACGCTGCGTCCAAGAATACTTGAAATGCTCATATCAACCTCCCGGTCCAAAACCGTTTTGCCGTCTTTTGTTCCTATGTCCGGAAAGCCAAGCTGCTCGCGGCAGGCAAGACGCCAGCCTTCCGGCCGGACGCGGACATGCCGCGTTCCAGATCACAACGACGATAGCCTGCGTCCCGCGCAGGCTCCATGGCGGTCAGACCTTTGCTTAACCGGATAGGACCTAGGTCCTAGCCAAAAGGAGACCAAAGGTCGGAAACCTGGGGGCTGCGAGGCGATATCGTTTGACCCGCCGCTGGATGAAGCTAGGTTACGATCGAAACAACTAAAGTGCCGCCACGCAATTTTGGCGGCCGATCCCGAGACATCTCGTGCGGCCCCGTGAACTCATAAAACGATGGAATTCGCAATCATTGGCCAGGCAGTTCCTGTTCACAGGAGGCGCCGTGTCGCTGGTGGCGATGGTGTTGGTCGGCGCATTCGTGAGCAGTCTGATCGAAGACGCGGTGACCCGCAACTCGGCGGCATCCACCGCCCTCTACGTCGACAGTGTGATTGCCCCCCTCCTGCCTGACATGCTGACGGCCCAAGAGCTCGACGATAGTGTTTCCCGCGCGCTAGACGAGACGCTGGAGCAGGGGGCGCTTGGAAACCGCCTGATCTCCTTCCGGCTTTGGCGCGCGGACGGCACGGTTCTCTATTCAAACGACAAAACCATGCAAGGAAAGCGCTTCGAGTTGAGCGACGACCTCAAGGCGGCCTTTTCTGGCACGATGGTCGCCCAGTTCAATCGTCTGGAAGATGCGGAAGACGAGGTCGAGCGGGCGAGCGGCAAACCCCTGCTCGAAATCTACAACCCCGTTCTGCAGCCATGGTCCGGACAGGTTGTCGCCGTGTCCGAATTCTATGAAATAGCCAATGATTTCGAGCGCAGCCTCAATGAGGCGCGATTGCACAGCTGGATGGCCGTCGCCGCCTTCACGCTTGCATTCTTTATCGTGTTGTCGGCGATCGCGTTGAGAGGCAGCCGAACCATCGATGATCAGCGGCATGCTCTAAGGCGGCGCGTGGATGACCTTTCAGCGTTGCTATCCCAGAACCAGGCCTTGCGCAGGCGCGTCCAGCGTGCGTCCCAACGCGCCACAGCCCTCAACGAAAGCCACCTGCGGCGCATTGGTGCAGATCTCCATGACGGACCAGCGCAGCTTGTTGCATTTGCCTCATTGCGCCTGGACAGCAATGCGCTGGTCGATCCCTCAACACCGGCATCCAGGCGCGAGGGTGAAATTGCAGCCATCAAGGAAAGCCTGGACGAGGCAATGCATGAGATCAGGACCATCTGCAATGGGCTGGTGTTGCCGCAGATCGAAGCCGCAACCCTAACGGAGATACTGGAGCGCAGTGTGCGCGCGCATGAGCAGCGAACCGGCTCAAGCGTTGAACTATCGGTAGCGGAGACGCCCGAAAATCTTTCGCCCTCCGCCAAAATCTGCGTATATCGCTTTGTGCAGGAAGGGTTGAACAACGGTTACCGTCACGGCGGCGGCAAAGAACAACGGGTCGTGCAACGCATGGAAGGTGACCGCATCAGCATCGAGGTTTCCGACGGTGGGCCCGGCTTTGATCCCGACGATGTCGGCCCTGCCAGCCTTGGCCTTGCAGGACTGCGAGAGCGGATTGAAAGCCTGGGCGGCACCTTCCAGCTCCGAACATCCGCACAAGGTACCATAGTCAGCATGTCGCTCAGCAGCGAGGAGATTGCCCAGTCATGACAGCAGGAATTCGCGTCGCCGTCATAGATGACCATCCATTGTTCAGGGAAGGGGTATCCCGGAGCCTGTCCGAGATAGATGGATTTCATATTGTCGCGGAAGGAAGCACGAAGGACGATGCAATCAGGGTCGCCGAGACCCTCCAGCCCGATGTCCTGCTCATGGACATTTCAATGCCTGGCGGCGGGTTGAACGCGATCCTTCCCATTCTGACAACCGTACCATCACAAAAGATTGTCATGCTTACGGTTTCCGAATCCAGCGATGATGTCACGGCGGCATTGAATTGCGGCGCAAAGGGCTATGTGTTGAAGGGGGTCGGTTCAAGGGCGCTTGCAGAGATTATCCGCAGCGTGGCAGCTGGTGAAAGCTATGTCGCGCCGGCGCTGTCTGCGCGGCTACTTTCAAGCCGCTCTTCACCCGCACCGAAAACACCATCGGCCCTGGAGGCGTTGACCGCCCGTGAGCTGCAGGTCCTGCAGCTGGTCGCTTCCGGCTTGAGCAACAAGCACGTGGCAAGGCAGCTCGATCTGCACGAAAAGACCGTCAAACATCACATGACGCAGATCATGGCCAAGCTCGGGGTCGCCAACCGAACGGAAGCGGCTATAGCGCTGCGCGATGCCACCGACGGGCGGGGCAATCAGTGAATGAAGGATTCAAGGCGCGCCTCATCTGCTGAGGTTGCCCGCCGATTGACGATCGTGCGTCCACGGGCGTCCTTCATGATGTAACGGCCGTTCCGGATGAATTCGCTCATGCCGTCGCGGTGGCGAACCTCTATTGACGAGTTGTCCGTATCAACATCAACCGTCGAGCCTGTTCCGGTCGTGGCGCTGCCATTGGACCTACCGCCGCTGTTCCCGTTACCATTCCCCCCGCCGTTGCCGTTTCCCCCGCCATTCCCGTTACCATTGCCGCCGCCATTTCCGCCACCGTTGCCATTTCCGCCACCGTTGCCGCCACCGCCGCCATTGCCTCCGCCGTTTCCATTGCCGTTACCGCCATTGCCGCCGCTGTTTCCATTGCCGTTGCCGCCTTTGGCGGCCTCGGCAGTCTGGAGGCTGAGCTTGAACGAGCCGCCCGAAACCGCGACCTTGAACGGCATTGCCGCGAGCGACAGGCCGATTGACATCGAGCATAGAGCCACAACAAAGCTACGTCGTGAGAGCATCACCATTCCCTTGCATTCCATGGTTTTCCTGGTCGCGATCCAGCCAGCCGGCGCTGTCAGCCATCTTGGGCTGGGGCCCAGATAAACCGCGCGGCATTGCAAATGCTAGCCGCTCAACCCTTACCAATTTTGCCCACGGGTCGACCCGACCGTCAATTCGCAATCGTTGACATCAGACCTTTCCTTGACCACCACCGGACGTTAGTCCGGCCCTCCTAGGACCAAGGTCCGAACATTACTGAGGGGAACAACAGGCCTCGCCGGAGTAACCAGAAAAAAGCGACCGGCTCAGACTGGAACCGAAGTGGAGTACTTCACCCGCTTCAAGGCGAAATGCGACGACGATGTCGCCACTGCGTGGTGCGTCAGAATACCCTGCATGAGGAGACGCTCGTAGTCCTGGACATCGGCGACGGCTACGCGCAACAGATAGTCCCAATCACCAGACATCGAATAGCATTCAAGCACTTCCTCATGGCTCTCTGCGAAGCGCTCGAAATCATCTCTTGCAGCCGGATCATGCGTCTTCATTCGCACCTGGCAGAACACGGTCAGCCCACGGCCAACGGCTTCGGGGCTCACGAGCCTGACAGTCCGCCCCAGCATGCCCGCCGCCTCCAGCGCCCTGATGCGGCGCCAGCACGACGCGCTCGATGCCCCGACCCGCTCGGCCAGCGCGGCGTGGCTGAGATCACCCTCGCTCTGGAGCAATCGGAGAATCTTTCGATCGATATTGTCAATTGCGGGCAATTTCATTGGAATCTCTCGCTTCCGCGATATGTGCGGTTCTCATGACAAGGCACTTCGGGCGAAACTATGCGGCCCACACGAGTTTTGCGCACCACTCCATTTAAAAGAGTAGCGCGCCTTGCCTCAGATCAAATGCCTGGATGAGAGAGTTTTGCCGAACGACGCGGCCTGCACATCAGGCCATGTAATTGTGCTGCCAGCGTCAAACGCCAACCCGCACCAGCGCGACGCGATGTCAGACCGGCGGGCTGAACAGGGTGAAATACCCCCACGCCACAACGAACAGCGCAAGAATTGCTGCGGCGATCGCGAGCTTGCGAAGGCCTGGCCGGGGTGGCCGGGGCGGCTTTCGTCGACGGAATTGAATGACATTATCGTTCATCTGCGGTTTCTCCTCGCGCCACAACATACGCTGTTTCGGGCGAGCAACAGCAAATGTCAAAAGGAAAAAGGCGCTCAGTCTTTCACGTAGCGCCCTTTCTTTGCCGGGCGGCACCCGGCACAAAGCGCTGGCTTGCAGGTTGCCCCGGGGTTCGCGCAAAACGCGTGTCACGATGAAGTCACAACACGGATCGTTTGGCCTATGCTTTAACGCTCTGGGGCGGAGTGAACAGGAAGGCGCCATCAAGCGTGTCGTGCGCGGTGATGGCGACAGTGTATGAATGCCGATAATTTATAGACGCGTGACCCGGGATGAAGCACTCCTCAATGCTGACATCATCGTCGAAGCCTACGCGAGGCCGCCCTGGCACGAGGAGTGGTGCCTTCAGAACGCAATCTCACGCATAGACGAACTGACAACGACGCCGATGTGCCTGGCGGTGGCCGCGTTCGATGCCGAACGACCCGTTGGCTTCGCCTTCGGCCTGCCGCACACCTCTGTCATGGGACGCGGGATCCACGTCGCGGAAATAGCGATAAGGCCACGCTACCAGCGCACGGGGATCGGCTCCCGCCTCCTGCACACATTGGAGGAGGACGCGCGCATAATGGGCTATGTCCATGTTTGGCTCGTCTCGCGCAGCACGGGCGGCGTTGCGGAGTACTACAAGAGCAACCACTATGAACACTCCGAAAAGCTCTGCGTCTATTCCAAGAAATTGAAATAGGGCCGACGCAACGCGCCGGCCCCATCCCCACCGTCCCCTCAATTCATGTCAATTCAGGCATGTCGCCGCTTTGGACGCCATCACGTCCGCCAGGCCCTCATGCGGACCGTCCCCAATTTCACGCAGAACCTCATTCAGCGCCATACCAAGGTAGTCCATAGCCCCCACCAGATCGGCATCTCCAGCGGCATATTTCGCATAGGCGATCATACGCGCCAGTGCGACGAGCTCATCCAAGTCCTCAGAAGATCGCTCACTGCCGTCTAGTACCACCGATCCGTTTGCCGATGCTGCACTCATAACTATTCTCCCTCGAACCATTGGAGAATATTCAGTGTGCGCGCAAAAGGCCCGTGAAAACCCCGTGACACACTTTATTGTTGCATTACAGCAGACAGTTTCCAAATTATCGCTCTTCCGAGCGGACAAAGGTCTCGTTGAATTGCCACGCCAACTCAGCCGGGGGCGAGCAGTCATTGTCCGCCACTCGGACAGCGTCCAGCAGAGCGAGAGCGTCCGCCCGTTTCTGATCGACCTCGTTCGATCGCAGCAACGACAGGAGTTCCTGCCGATCGGCGGAAACGTCCGCATTTGCCACAATCGCCCTCCAAGTCCGCTTTTTAAAGAACAAATCGACAGCAGCGACTTCGAGCGCTACGCGAAGTTCATGCGTCAGCATCTGCCGGCCCTCCAGCTTATCGAGTGTCGACCTGACATTCACCAGCGGCACGGTCAACGCCCGATATGCAAGTTCCATGGGTCCATGCAGCAGCGCTACATCGGCGTCGTCCACCGTCGCTCCCGAGGCATATTCGCCGTAGATCCGGCCAACGCCAACCATTCCGAAGACTTTACATTCCGCCGCGCGAAGCGCCCCCATGCTTGCACCACCGAACACACGGACCTGCCGTGAGAGTGCAAAAAGGATCTCTTTGTGCCAGACGGGCGCGGTGTATTCGAAACCGCCATCGACGATGCCGATGACTCGCGCGCCTCTCCGCACTGCGGCCAACACGTCACCTTGAACGGCGGGCGGATATACGGTGACCCCATCTCCTGCCAGCGTCGCTGCGTCCGGGAGACTTGGCCCAACAAAGATGACTTTCATGAAAACAGCGCCTTTGCGATCGCGCGGGCGCCAAAGCGACGCGCCCGCGCGCCCTCGGGGTTTTCGAGGCTTGGAACGAAGACTTTGACGACATGGAAGGGCAAGGCGGGGTCGCTGAGTGGTAGCGCTATCACTGGCGCGATCTGTCGCTCCCGCAAGGCATCGAGGATCCTGTTGAGGTGCGGTTTGTCATCGTAGCGCGCAGCAGCGATCCAGGCGACTGGGATGGCATCGAGGGCATGCAAGGTCTCCGCAGGCACAGGCCTTTGAAACTCGTCCGGCGACAGGTCGTCACGGGCGCCGCTGATGAATGTTATCCTCGACTGAACGGCTTCTGTTATTGCCCGAATGGCCGCGCGGACAGGGGAGGGATGCGCACCGCTTCCTCCCGTCACCTCGACAAAGCGAATATTGTCGCCCCGTCGCTCCGCGGGCCCGAGGACGGTCGTGAAGCAGGGCACAGCTATATCGCTTGTCATATCGAACAGGCGAACGACAAGACCGGCCGCCTCAATCTTTCGAACGAGGTCATCGAGCCATGGATCTTCGAAGCTTGCCGGATCAATGCAGCGCGAAAGCCGATCCTCAACGGCGCCAACCTGCCAGAGGCAAAATGCGTCGCGTTCGACACGCTCAAGGAGTCCGTGCAGGGTGGCCTCTTCCATCGTATTGCCGGAGGCAAGACCATCGGAAGACATCCAGAAGCGATTGCGGCGGGTGCGGTCCAGAAGTGCCGCCTCAAAGGGAACATACACGTCCCGATCGGTCAGGAGATCCTTGCCAAGCGCCCAGTCAATCTGTTCATCGAGCCGAATGTCGTCCTCATGCCGACCGATCAGGCAAGCAAGCGTGTCAAAAGAGAATCCTTCCTCCCGCAGATCGTTCGCCGAGGCGCAAAGCGTTGCAATGGCGGGCCTGTTGGCAACGACGCGCTCAAGCGCCTCCATAACGGCCGAAGCCTTGGCATCGTCGTCGGTCAGACCCTTGCCTTGGGCGATCGCGATCGACCGCCCATTGGGGACATAAGCGCACCACACCGGGATGCCGATGTTGTCCAATCCGGTGTGGCGCGCCACGCGTGTTATACCAAAGTTCGCGAGTAGTGGCGCGGTTCGGGCCAGCGTCTCAGAGGGTGGAACCGTGCGGTCGGAATAGGCGGCCAGCTTGATGCTCGTCAGGGGTTCGGCTCGACGTGGCCGGAGAACGCCGCTTTCGCCGAAGAAACCGCAATTGCGAAATCCACCTTCTTGACGACGGAGGCACCTGACTTGCGCAGATCCGCGACCTTCGCCAGATCACCGGTTGCCCCATCGAGTGGCTTGACGGTCCCCGCATCGAGGTCGGCAATCCAAAGTTTCGTATCCCCTGCAATGCCGAATACTACTGCCCTTGACATGACGTTTCCTTTCGTTGGTGTCAAAATCCAGCTTTCAAAAGCCCTTCTCTGTAGAGATCCTTCTGCCATTGTTCCTTGAACGGAATGACAGAAAGCCATTTTTCCAGGTCGAAGACCGGGTTCAGCGCTTGCGCACGCTGCCGATAAAACTGGGCCCGCCTGCGATCGCCAATCATTGCACAACTCGCAGCAGCAATGCGGTAAGCCGGCTCCTTGTCCTTCATGGCTTCCACATAGGCAATGGCGTCGTTGTAGCGCTCGAGGAAGTAGCTCGCGCCTGCGGCACACCAAAGATAGCTGTCAGGCGAAATTGGATTCAGCGAGATCGCCTTCTCGATCTTGGCCAATGCCTCCTTGGGACGCGAGGCATGAACAAGTGTGTCGGCGTGGCTATAGATCACGTCGGCGAAATGAGGGCTCAATTCTTCCGCGTGGCGGAGCGCCGCCACGCTCTGATCGACGTCGCCGAGATAAAGCTTTGTCACGCCGAGTTCGCGGTAGCCGCCGGCGAAAGCTTCGTCCCGCTCGATGGCCTTCAACGCACTCTGTTCAGCAAGGCCCAAGAGCTCCTCGTTACCCTGCGCCGTCACCAGCCACTCGCTGGTGTAAGTCCGCGCCAGGCCGGTAAACGCTGGTGAAAAATCCTTATTATATTTCAGCGCCTCCTTGAAGGCCGCTCTCGCCCTGCGAATGTGCGGCAAGGTCAGCTTGCCCATCAGGCTCGCGCCGACAAGGTAGGAGTGATATGCCTGCGGGTTCGCCTCCAGGCTAAGCCGGGCTTCCTCATTCCTGGCAAGCTCATCCACGACGGATAATGACAAGTGCTGGGCCATGAGCCGTCGCTGGGTTGGCAGCGTTGCCGCGGTCATGGGAAATCTCACGGCCCAGATGATTTCGTCCGTCGGGAAATAGACCAGTTGCGCATAGAGGCCCTCGCCCGAAAACCTTGTATCGAGAAGATAGGAGATCGAGTGGCGGGCAATCATGGCCGCCTTGTCAGAGTCACGACGGATTTGCTCCGCAGTGTGAGGCGCAACGATGGAAATGTTTCGGAGGCCGCATAGCTCGATCGTGACATCTTCGATCAGCGCGGCGGCAAGCGACAGACCAACGACGTTACCCTGGGACGTTGGCGGAAGCAGAACCAGCCGCGGCAGGCTCGAAGCGGCTCGAGGTTCCGCCTCACGAGTGGTCGCATTCTGCGCCTCCGCTGACACGAAATAGCTTCTCGCTTGGCGTTCGCCCCGAGGCAGTAGGTCCGGGTCGGCTCCTCCCGGCAGCCCGCGGAGGATCGCCCGGATCTGCTCATCGGACGGGTCGTGTTCCAGGAGCTGTAAAGCAGCGCCCGACACAGCGCGATAATCGTCGGCACACTGAGCAGCCGAGCCCGCATCGAGGAGCGTCTGGCGCAACTTGGCCCTGTGGCTCCGCTGCTCCCGCGCGATCCAGTGGTCGACCGCTTTGCTGGCTGAGCGAACATTGCCGACGAATTCACGCTGAAGCAGATCGCTACTCGCTTTCAGCCGGTCCATCGGCGATTTTGCCTCATCGAGTATTCCAATATCAACGGTCAGGAGTTCCGCCCGCAGTTCGACGGAGGCCGAGGTGATCCGAAGTGGCGCGGCAAGGCTGTCATCGATTTGTCGAATACGGGAAATCAGCTTTCGCAGATTGAGACCGGCCTGATCGGCTTCGGCATCCGACCACAGAAACGAAGCCACCTCTTGGCGTGTGAGCGCATGACCCTTGCACGTGAAGAGATACGCCATCGTCAACAGTGCCTTGGCGGGATAGCCGACTGCATTGCCCGCTTCATCTGTCAGCCGCAGTTCGCCAAATGTCTGGAGGTGCAGCACCGCCTATCCTCGTGTTTCGTCCGCGCGTTCCCAGCCCTCATGCGAATCCGTGCCCGATTGCGAGGAGCCAAGGCTCCTTGCAAGCGCCAACAGCTTTCGACGAATGTTCGGATCTTCGATCGCGATAAAGGCGCGCGTTAGCGCCAACCCCTCCTTCGAGGCGATGAAATGCGCAACTTCATCGGTCTCAGCGCTCAACTGCAGACCTGCCGTATGCGCCCCCTCTTCATCGAAAAAGAAGCCAATAGGCACGCCAAGGACCTCCGCAATCCGCTGCAGACGGCTCGCACCTATGCGATTGACGCCTTTTTCGTATTTCTGGAGCTGTTGAAACGTAATCCCAAGCGACTCTGAAAGGCTAACCTGGCTCATGCCAAGTAGCTTCCGCCTCAACCTGACACGCTCGCCCACATAGGCATCAATGGCGTTTGGAGTCTTGGCCTTCATGGCGCTCACCGTTTCCTCGTGTCAGACTGGCAATATCTTTGAACTCTGAAAAAATACAACCAAGAGTAAATTATTTCAAGAAGCTAATTGCCGATCGCCCAAATTTTTCCCCCGCCGTTGCGAATTTATCCCTGTCGCGCAAATGAGACCAAGGTCAAAGCGGTCAAGCAACAGTATTGATGCAGCACAACACTGACCCTGGGCGGTACATATTTTTGGCGATGCAATTTATGGTCGTGTCACGTCGATTTCACGAGCCGCTTTGAACTTTTGCGACTATGGTCGAGGCACGGTTAAGTTGAAGCTTCGATCGCCGATCGCTCCAGCGGAGATGATTGGCGGCAAAGCCATTTCGCTGAACTGAGCGATGGGTGGGCGTCTGCGACAGCGTCTCGGTTGTCAACAGGTGCACCGCTTAACCAATGTCAGCATTCAACACAGATCAAGAACGACCGGAGAGGGCAATGGAACTACGTCCTATAGTAATCAGTCACGCCGACAGGCTTTCCGCCTGCAGGGAGAAGATCGAGCAAGCCGTCTATCTGATCATCCAGGGCGAAAAACTCGACGGCTTTTCGTCGACGGAAATCGCAATGGCAATCGCCGATATTGCTGACGACTACATCCTCGCCGCCTCCAGAAAGCGCGCAGCGACACACTGATGGTGCGTGGACCTGGCTCCGGGGAGCCGGACAACACGCCCTCTCGGTCGAGACCCAGGCCGTGGCCAGGAGAGCCGCGGCCGACTGAAACCGACCAGAGTGCGATCAGAAAAGGGAAGCCTCCGAGGACCGGTAAGGCTCCCGATTCCGGTCATGGTTATTGCGGTGTCGTGCCGCCGGTCGAAGGATTGGGCGGGGCTGGTGTTGCCGGCTCGCTTGACGGCGCGGCGGGCGCTACCGGCGGCTTCACCGGCTGAGTTTCAGTCGTCGAAGCCGTCGGGTTCATGTCGGTACCCGGCCGGTCGAACCATTCCGTGATAGCAAACGCCGCAACGAGGATCACAGCGATCGCGGCAACCCATCCGATCCAGGCGCTCGAGCTGCGACGCACCGGTGGCGTGCGCAGATCATGATCTGTGTCGGGATTGCGGTTGGGATCATTGGGGTCGTACGTCATGTCGTTTCTCCTCTCTGCAAGAAGAGAAATGAGCCGTGCCCAAGTTTGTTCCGGATGCGGGAAATGCCGCGTCCCGGACGATCCGCCGTTTCACCCCCGCAACAAGCGCTTTAAAAGATCCTCAATGCGATGCGGCCACCGTCACGACGGCGCCGCCCCCAGCGCATGGAGAATGCCGCGGAGCTCGGCCAGACCGCGCAAACGCCCGATTGCCGGGTAGCCTGGCGTCACGTTCTTGTTGAGATCGTCGAGCATGCGATGACCATGGTCGGAACGGAAAACGATCGTTTCGTCTGCCTGACGCCGTCGGTCCTCCGCAACAAGCTCCTTCAGGACGGCGACCATATCAACGTCACCCTCCAGATGGGCGCTCTCATGGAAGGTACGGCCGTCGCCCTCGCGCCTGGTTGCCCGCAGATGCGCGAAATGGATCCGGGGGGCAAAGCGCCGGGCAATTGCGGCCAGGTCGTTGTCTGCACGAACGCCGAGGCTGCCGGTGCAATAGCACATGCCATTTGCCTCAGAGGGCACGGCATCGAAGAGTGCGGCATAGTCATCCGCGGTAGATGCAATACGCGGCAGGCCAAACAGCGAGCGCGGCGGATCGTCGGGGTGCAGCGTCAGCTTCACGCCACGCGCTTCGGCAGCCGGTGTCACTGCTTGAAGGAATTCAATGAGGTGCTGGCGCAGCCTGGAGGCATCGACCCCGGAATAGGCGGCGAGCTTTTCGCGGAACTGCGGGATCGTCAATGGCTCGGTCGTAGAGCCGGGCAGGGCAGATGTGATGATCCGGGTGATCTCCGCAATTTCGCTTTCGCTCATCGTGTCGAACACTTCGCGCGCCCGCGCCGCATCCTCGGCGCTGTACTGTTCCTTGGCACCTGCGCGCTGTAGTACAAACAGATCGAAGGCAGCAAACTTCTCGTGATCGAAGCGCATGGCGGTGGCACCGGTATCGATCACATGGTCGAGTTCGGTGCGCGTCCAGTCGACGACGGGCATGAAGTTGTAGCAAACAATTGGAATACCGCAGGCGGCAACAGCTTCCAGGCTGGCAATCCAGGCCTCGATTTCCGCCTTTGCCCGCCCGCCATTGCGCTTGACCGCATCGGGGATGGGGATGCTCTCGACGACGGACCATGTCAGGCTCGAGCGCCCAGCCGGCGTGGTTTCGATCATCGCCTGCCGCTCACGCACTTCAGCCTCAGTCCACGCGCGCCCGATCGGAACCTGATGCAGGGACGAAACAATATTCGTCGCTCCGGTCTGGCGCACCTCATCAAGTGTCACCGGAGCCTCAGGCCCAAACCATCTCCAACCCTGGCGCATGCACTTCCTCCTTGGGATCGTCTTGTCGTTGTCCGCTGATCGGCTCAGCAGAAGTAATCTGGATACTGCGTTCGAAGCTCGGCGACATCGGGTATGACGGCGCTGAGGTGATGCATCATTGCCGCGCGCGCTGCTTGAAGATCATGGGCCGCAATCGCATCGCGAATGAGTTCGTGTTCGTGCACGACATTGTCCATCCGGCCAAGAACCGGCAGCGTCAGCCGACGCGCCCTGTCGATCTGCACCTTGACCGTCTTGAGGATCGTCCAGATCCCAGGATATCCAGCGATGCTGGCAATCGCCTCGTGGAACGCCTCATCCTCTTCGTGAAACGCCGAGGGGTCGCCGAGTGCGGCCAGTGATCTCTGTCGTGAGATGATGCCATCCAGGCGACTGATATCGGCAGCTGTCGCGATCTCGGCCGCTCGTTCCACCGTGGTACCCTCAAGCGACTTGCGAACGACGACTGCCTCCGGGATGGCCGCGACGGGCACGCGCGACACGACGGTGCCCGATTGCGGATAGATATCGACAAGCCCGCCTTCCGACAGTCGAAGCAGCGCCTCACGCACGGGTGTGCGGCTGACGTTGAACTCTTCGGCAATGCGCTTTTCCTGCAGTTGCATTCCAGGTCGCATACGCAGAGCAAGAATGTCGGCGTACAGCCTGTCGTAGATGGCATCTGCGGTCGTCACGCGACGAAGCTTCGCCGGCCTCTCAGCCCCGGAAGGCAGGGTCGCGGGAGTGGAAACAACTGTTGCCTGCATTACGTGCGGCCCTGACATTGACTCGTTCGTGAATACTAGTATATCAATTTATCGCGACTGCCAAGCTGCACCGGGAGGAATGGTGTTTTCGGCAATCATTTCAGATGTTTCAGACATCTAAGAGAAGGTGCCGATCCCTGCAACGATCGGTTCGGGGACGCGCAGCACCACGTTTTGCGGTGCCCGGCAACAAGAGGAGGAGAAACAATATGAAAGTCACCCGCAGAACATTTGTCGGCACCGCCGCAGGCGCCGCCGTCGCGAGCATGCTGCCGTTGAAGGTCTTTGCACAGGCCAAGAAACCGGCAAGTCCGGTCACCATCACGATCGCGGATGTCGCCGGCAACCTCGCGCTCACGCAGGGCATGTTCGAGGCCTATGCCGCGGAGAAGCCGGAATGGGTCTCGAGCTTCGCCTTCACAAAGGCACCGGCGCCGGAACTCCCTGGCAAGATCAAGGCGCAGCAGGCAGCCGGCAAGGTCGATATCGATCTCGTCCTGACAGGCACGGATGCACTTTCGGCCGGCCTCGACCAGGGACTTTGGATCGATCTCGGAGCGCACAAGTCCGAGCTTCCCAACCTCGAGCAAATCCTGCAGCCGCAGGCCTTCAAGATGCAGGCCCTTGCCAAGGATCAGGGCGTCGTCGTCACCTATTACCCGTCCGGTCCCCTCATCGAATATATGCCTGACAAGGTGCCCACGCCGCCAAAGTCGGCGCAGGAGTTGCTTGACTGGGCGAAGGCCAACAAGAACCGCTTCATCTACGCTCGCCCTGCCAATTCCGGCCCCGGCCGCACCTTCCTCATGGGCTTGCCCTATCTGCTCGGCGACAGCGACCCGCGTGACCCCGCCAAGGGCTGGTCAAAGACGTGGGACTATCTCGCAGCACTCGGCGAACACATCGAATACTATCCGACCGGCACTGGCCAGGTGATGAAGGAGCTTGGCGAGGGAACCCGCGACATCGTCGTCTCGACGACCGGGTGGGACATTAATCCGCGCGCGCTCGGCATCGTTCCGGCTGAAGCGAAGGTGCAGAAGCTCGATGGCTTCCACTGGGTCACCGACGCCCACTACGCAGTGATCCCGAAGGGCGTGTCCGACGAGAAGATCGGCGTGCTGATCGACGTCCTCAACTACGTCCTGCAGCCCAAGCAGCAGGCAATCGCCTACGACGCCGGCTACTTCTATCCGGGTCCGGCCGTCAAGGACGTCACAATTGACATGGCGCCGCAGGAAAGCCAGGACACCCTCAAGGAATTCGGTCGACCGGAATATGCCGACTGGATCGCCAACAATCCCCTGGAGGTTCCGCTGGAGCCGAAGCAGTTGGTCGAAGCCTTCCGCATCTGGGACGAGAAGATCGGCGCCAAGAAGGGCTGATCGAACAGCATCAGCCGGCCGGGATTTCGTCCCAGGCCGGCCACCTCATTCTGCAGATGGAGATTGGTTTGACCTCGGTATCGAATGCCGCAGCATCGACGCGCAAGAACGCGCGCCTGGAACTCGACGGAATGCGTCGCGCCTTCGGGGCGTTCAACGCCTTGAATGGCATCGATCTTGCGATCGAGCCCGGCGAGTTCGTGGCGCTGCTTGGTCCATCCGGCTGCGGCAAGTCGACCGCGCTGAACTGCATTGCCGGGTTGCTTGCACTGACGGGTGGCGAAATCCGCCTTGGTGGCACGCGCATCGACCAGCTCGAACCGGAGCGCCGCGGCTTTGGGATGGTTTTCCAGAGCTACGCCCTGTTTCCACACATGACTGTCCGAAAGAACGTCGGCTTCGGGCTTGCCATGCAGGGCATAAAGGGTCCCGAGGCCGACCAGCGCGTTCGCGATGCCTTGGCCCTGGTTCGCCTCGAAAGCCAAGCCGACAAATTGCCGGGCCAGCTCTCTGGCGGGCAGCAGCAGCGCGTCGCAATCGCGCGCGCCATTGTCATTCGCCCGCCAATCGTCCTGATGGACGAGCCGCTATCCAATCTTGATGCAAAGCTCCGGCTTGAAATGCGCGCCGAAATTCGCGGTATCCACGACCAGATCGGGTCCACCACCATCTATGTCACGCATGACCAGGACGAGGCGCTGTCGCTTGCCGACCGCATCGTGGTCATGAGCCAGGGTCATATCGAGCAGATCGGTTCGCCCCAGGATCTTTACCAGCGGCCTGTCAACGTTGATGTCGCCGACTTCATGGGCTTCAGAACCCGTGTTCCGGGCCGCATTACGCGCGTGTCCGGCGATGAGGCTGAGATCGAGGTCGCCGGCGCTCGCCTCGTCGGCACGATGCGTTCGCCCCTCAAGGCAGGTGATGCAGCCATCCTGTCCGTCCGCCCGGAGGATCTTGTCGCGTCCAGCGGCGAGGGGATCGCCGCCACCGTCAGCAGCATGGAGTATCGCGGACGCGCATTTTTCGGCATGGCGCGGGCAGGCGACGGTTCGGAACTCTATTTCCGGGCGGACGAGCCGCTGGGCCGCGGCGCATCGACGAGGCTGCAGCCGGTTGCCGGTCGGGCCCTGGTCTTTTCGGGGGCGGCGGGATGAACCAGCCCTCGCTGCAAACTCGACTTGCCGCTCGTGGGCTTGACGGCACGACGCTGCTGCTTCTGCCAGGCCTGATCTTCATGATCGCGCTGTTCGTCTACCCCTTCCTCTATGGCCTGGCCGATTCACTCATGCCGAAAGAGGGCGCCTGGTATGCCAACTACACAAAATTCTTCAGCGATCCGTTCCAGTACCAAACGATCGCTGCGACCATGTGGCTGGCCCTGCCGGTAACCATAATCAACCTCGCATTCGCGGTGCCGGTTGCCCTGCGCGTGCGTCTGATGCGCCGACAGCGCCTGCTGACGACCATTCTCGTCTTGCCAATCACCCTTGGCACGGTCTTCGTGGCCGACGGACTGCTGACCTTTCTCGGACCGCGTGGCTGGTTCAATCATACGCTCCTGCTGCTCGGCATCCTCGACAGCCCCGTGAAGCTGACGAACAATTACTGGGGCGTCTTTGCCTCGCTACTGATCACCGGCTTTCCGTTTGCCTTCCTGCTCACGCTGTCCTACGTCACCGGTATCGATCCCGCGATTGAACAGGCAGCCGCAACATTGGGCGCAGGGCCACGGCAGCGCTTCTTCCGCGTCTTCCTGCCGCTTCTGGTTCCGGGCCTAGCCGTCACCTTTTGCCTTGCCTTCGTCCAGGCCTTCGCTGTCTTTCCCTCCGCCGTGCTTCTGGGTGCGCCGGCAGGGCCGACGCGTGTCATCTCCATTGCCGCCTATCAGGCCGCCTTCGAGCAATATGATCATTCGCTCGGTTCGGCGATCGCGCTCATCATGGGTGCCGTGGAGCTCGCTGTCGTGCTGACGGTTCTCGCCATACGCTCACTCTTCTACCGCGGCCCCGCCGGCGGCACGAAAGGCTAATCATGATCCGAGATCAGGGCCTCACCTCGAAGATCTGGCGTTTCGCCATTTGGGCGCTAGCCATCCTTTTTGTGCTAAACCTGCTTGCCGTCATCGCAGCCGTCATTGTCAATTCGTTTGCGACGCGCTGGCTTGGCACATGGCTGCCGGCCGGCTGGACGACACGCTGGTACTTCAGTGCCTGGAAGGAATTTCAGCTTTCCAGTGTCGTTCTCGTCACCTTCGAGATCGTTTTCACCGTCGTCATCATTTCTGGAATTCTGGGCGTCACGACCGCCTATGCGCTTGCGAGGCGCAACTTTCCCGGAAAGGGCCTTGTCGTCCTGCTATTCCTGTTGCCGTTGCTGATCCCGCCGCTGACCTACGGTATTCCGCTTGCAACCGTCCTCTATCGGCTCGGCCTCGGCGGCACATTCTGGGGTGTCGTGCTGATCAACATCGTGCCTTCGCTGCCCTTTGTGGTCCTGGTGATGATCCCCTTCATCGAGCAGATAGACCCGCGTATCGAAGCGGCAGCCCGCGTGTTCGGTGCAGGAACGACGAGCCTCTTTCTGCGAATCTTGCTACCGCTGCTCCTGCCGGGAATGCTGGCCGCCTTGCTTCTGGTTCTGGTTCGAACCATCGCGATGTTCGAACTCACCTTCCTGATTGCCGGCCCCACGACCCAAACACTCGTCGTCTCCCTCTACTACGCCGTCTTCGCGTCAGGCGTCCGGGCAGGCCAGTCCATCGATGCGATGGCGGTGGTCTATATGGTCACGACACTGTTCTGGCTTGTCCTCGCGCTGCAGTTCGTCAACCCGACGCAGATCGTCGCGCGGGCAAAACAACAAAGTGCCCACTAGCGGGGTCATGATGGAAATGACCGCCTCTTGAGGAGGAGGCGGTCATCGGGCATGCGCCTAGCAGCGCGCCTCATACCTGCGGCCATACCGGTCACGATAGACACAGTAGCCGCGATGTTCGGTAGAGCGTCCAATCAGGGCACCCGCCACGCCGCCGGCCACGGCACCAATGGCCGCACCTTCCCAGCTATTGCTGACTGCACCGCCGATGATGGCTCCCGAACCGGCGCCGATCGCCGTTCCCTTCTCGGTCGCGGTGCACGAGGCCAACGCGCCCATAAATGCACCAATCAGGATAATTTTTCTCATCTTCCACTCCAACCATAATTGATTTTTGCGTTACGGCTTAGGAACTAAGTCGGACGTCTCAAGGTTCCATCGGACTTAGGTCTGACACTGACATTCGCTGGACGGCAGGACCCCCGGTTTCGCCAACGTGCGGTCGAACATGGGCGTCGAAGACCACTATTCAAGACCTCTCCTGGAAGGCTATACCCGTGCGTCGCCAAACACAAACCGGAGCCGCCATGACCGATACTGTCCTCGATCGTTTCCTCCGCTACGTCGTTATTGACACTCAATCGGATGCGGGCTCACCAACACAGCCGTCGACAGCCAAGCAGAAGGACCTGGGTCGATTGCTCGTGGACGAGTTGCTGGGGATTGGCGTGTCCGATGCTCACCTCGACGAGCATGGCTATGTCTATGCGACCATTCCATCGAATACCGACAAGACAGTCCCGGTCATTTGCTTCTGCTCGCACATGGACACGGCACCAGATTTCACGGGAACGAATGTGAGGCCAAAAGTCCTGCACAACTATGGCGGTGGCGACATTCAGCTCTCCGGCGACCAGAAGCAGGTCATTCGCGTTACTGAGAATCCGGCGCTCAATGACCAGATCGGCAACGATATCGTTACAACCGACGGGACGACGCTGCTCGGTGCCGACGACAAGGCCGGCATCGCCGAAATCATGACGGCGGCGCAAATCCTGATGGACAATCCCGACATCAGGCACGGAACGATCAAGCTGCTTTTCACGCCCGATGAGGAGATCGGTCGCGGCGTTGACAAGGTCGACCTGACCAAGCTTGGTGCGCAGTTTGCCTATACGATGGATGGGGAGACAGCCGGACACATAGAAGACGAAACGTTCTCGGCCGACGGTGTGGAAATTGCCATCGAAGGCGTCGCCATCCATCCAGGCTTTGCCAAGGGAAGGATGGAGAACGCCATCAAGATCGCCGGTGCGATCATAGATCGGTTGCCCAGGAATATCGCACCGGAAACGACCGACGGACGGGAAGGCTTCATCCATCCGACCGGTCTGAGCGGATCGATGGAAAAGGCGGCTATCAGCCTCATTGTCCGGGACTTCGAAGAAAGCGGCCTCGCCGACAAGGAGAAGCGTCTGGAAGCGATCGTGCGGGAGGTGATGGAGGACTATCCCGGCTCGTCTTACACGTTCGCCGTCAAGCAGCAGTATCGCAACATGAAGGTGGTTCTCGATCGCCACCCGCAGATCGTCGAAAACGCCATCGAAGCGATCCGCCATGCCGGAATGTCGCCGGTCCGCGGCAGTATTCGAGGCGGAACGGACGGTTCGCGTCTCTCCTTCATGGGGCTGCCATGTCCGAACATATTTGCAGGCGGACACGCCTTCCACTCACCACGCGAATGGATCAGCAGGCAGGACATGGAAAGGGCCGTCGCCACTCTGGTTGAGCTTGCAAGGGTTTGGGAAGAGCGAGCATAAGTTGCCCGACCGCCCGAACAACGCACGGGATGACAGGCGGAATTGCATCTTGCCGGCCGGCCCTACATCACATGAGCCTGATTGCTCAGGCGAAGGTTTCGCCGTGTTTTCCTCGCTCACCTGATACGTCACGCCCTTCCTGCGCCTGCGCCATGGCCTTGACCAAGGCGACGATTTTTTCGCGCAGCTGCGTATCGGTGATCTTCAGGAACGCGCGGTTAAGTGCGAGCCCCTCCTTCGAATGCAGGAATTCGGCGACGGGGTCAGCCGCGACATTCGTCTCAACCAGGCTCACCGCCTCGGATTCGTTCTGTTGGAAGAAGAAACTCGGCGACGTACTCAGGACCTCGGCAATCCGTTGCAGCCGGCTGGCACCGATCCGGTTCAGACCCTTCTCGTATTTCTGCACCTGCTGGAACGTAACACCGATCTGGTCGGCAAGCCTTTCCTGACTGAGACCTAGGAGTTGCCTGCGCATCCTCACGCGAGAACCGACATAGGTATCGATGGCATTTGGTGTCTTTGCATTCATCATACGCGTTTCCATGACCGGGCCGGCGTGGCGATCATCGCTCGATCTCCGGTATAGCACTCCCATAAATGTGTATTAGGCATGGGCCAAATTCAATTGGTAGTTCTTCCTACTTGGGTAATATCATCTGACAAGAATGTGACTCCAGCCCGAACATGCGGCCAGGGCTCGCTCACAAGTATCGCCAGGCTACGGCCTTCGCTAAGGCCCCGTGTCAACATTGCTCACCGGTGGAAGCGAATTGGCCGGAACTCCCTGTGGACGATCTTCAAAGACCTGTCGGGCTGTATCATGTAGGTTTCATCGACCTGTTGACCCCACTGATCTATGAAGTTGTGGGGGAACGTCGATCCGGGCGGGGATTTCGTCAGCTTGGTGCGTGGCTGACCGCCATAGGTGACACTGCCGGGGATCGGCTCGAGGCCGGGCGATGAAAAATCCTTTGCAGCCGTGCATGCAGCAAGAAGCAATGCTCCAACCAGTACAAGAGCTCTCTTCTTCATGGCATCCTCAACGCTTCGACCCTGTTTTAGAAGCATATATGTGATCAGTTCCGCCGGAACAGGTAGCCCGCCCGTCCGGCGCAAGATTTCAGCGGCGCCTGCCCGCACCGCGTCTTCAAAACCTACAGCAGATCGCGCCTTGCAAGGCTTGCCATCAGGGCCGTAATCCCGAATCGCCAGGGCGGGCACTCGGTCGAAAGCCTCACCGTGTTGACGAGCGAGCCGAGACCCGCCGAGGAGATTTCGACGACGTCGCCAACCTTGTGGGTGAAGCCCTGATTCGGCGCATCGCGATCCTGCGTTGGGGCAAACAGCGTTCCCAGAAACAGCATGAAGCCGTCCGGATACTGATGATGGGCGCCGCAGGTCTGCTTGACGAGGTCAGTCGGGTCGCGGCTGATCTTCGACATCGAGCTCTTGCCGTGCAGGACGAAACCGTCTGTCCCGGTAACCTTGAGGTCGAGTTCTGCGCTGCGCACGTCATCGAGGCCAAAGGTCTCGTCGAACAGTCGGATGAACGGGCCGATCGAGCAGGAAGCATTGTTATCCTTCGCCTTGCCGAGCAGGAGCGCCGAGCGGCCCTCGACGTCGCGCAGATTGACGTCGTTGCCAAGCGTTGCACCCTTGATGTCCCCGCGACTATTCACGGCAAGCACGATCTCGGGTTCGGGATTGTTCCAGGTCGAGATCGGATGCAGACCAACATCGGCCCCCCAGCCGACAGAAGAAAGCACCGGCGACTTCGTGAACACCTCGGCGTCGGGCCCGATGCCGACCTCGAGATATTGTGACCACATGCCTTCCTCGATCAACGCCTGCTTGACCTTGGCAGCTTCCGGCGACCCGGCCTTCAGGTTGTTGAGGCTACCGCCGATGAGCGTGCTGACGCGCTCCCGGATGGCTGCTGCACGATCCGGGTTTCCGGCGGCCTTCTCCTCGATGACCCGCTCGATCATCGACTGGGCAAACGTCACGCCGCAGGCCTTGATAGCCTGAAGGTCAGCCGGAGCAAGCAGATGGACGCGCGACAGGTCGGGCGTGCCGATGCCCGAGGCAGCGATCTCCTCCAGCGTGCCGAGCACAGGGCCTTGTGCACTACGGGCAACTGCTGCGGCGTCGGCCTGCTCCAGAAGTGCGCTCAGCGTCGGCACGGCCTTGGAGGTGATATCGACCACTTGGCCATCCCGAACCGCCACGACGCTCGGCCCTTGGACACCAGGGTTCCAGGCACGACCTACAAACAAGCCACCGGCGGCAGCAGAGTCCAGAAGAGTATAAGACATCGTCATGTTCCGTCACGCGAGCGATGGACGCGCTCAAAATGAAAAACGAACCGGCCGCCCTCCAACCCAGCGGCCGCGAAAATCGATCACAATCGGTGCCTGACGACAAGGTCAAAACCAAGGATTCTCGACCGGAAACACAAATGGACGCGATGCCGGAGACAGCGTCGCGCCCATTGTACTCGATCGGACTGTCTTCGGCGCCACGTGCTCTCGCCCGCGCGCCGACGACTTAGTGGTTGTCGCGCGGAATGCCCTTCGTCTGAGCGATACGCTGATACTTGACGGCAGGCTCGAGCACGGCACCGGTTTCCATCTGACCAACACAGGCACGCTGCATTTCCTGCCAGGGCGTCTGGCTTTCCGGATAGACGTAGCCCCCGGCCGCCTCGAGCACCTTGCGGCGTTCGGCGAGCTCCTCGTCGCTGATGAGGATGTTGGCGCTCCCCTTCTTGAGATCGATACGAACCTGGTCGCCGGTCTTGAGGAGCGCAAGCCCACCGCCTGCTGCCGCTTCTGGCGAAGCGTTGAGGATGGAGGGTGATCCGGACGTCCCGGACTGGCGACCATCGCCGATGCAGGGCAGGGAACTGATGCCCTGCTTCAGGAGGTAGTCCGGAGCGCGCATGTTGACGACTTCGGCCGCACCCGGATAGCCGATCGGGCCGGCGCCGCGCATGAAGAGGACCGTCGAAGCGTCGATTGCCAGTGACGGATCGTCGATGCGGTGATGGTAATCTTCCGGTCCGTCAAAGACGACAGCGCGGCCAACAAAGGCTTCCGGATCATTCGGGTTGGAGAGATAACGCTGACGGAACTCGGGCGAGATCACGCTCGTCTTCATGATTGCCGACGAGAAGAGGTTGCCGCGCAGGACGCGGAACCCGGCGCGCTCCTTAAGCGGACGCTCGAACGGGCGAATCACCTTGTCGTCTTCGATCGTCGCCGTGGTGTAATTCTCGCCAACAGTCTTGCCGTTGACGGTCATTGCGCCGGTGTTGAGAAGGTTATGCTTGATCAGTTCGCCCATGACAGCGGGAACGCCACCGGCGTGATAGTAGTCCTCGCCGAGATATTCGCCAGCCGGCTGCAGGTTGACGAGCAGGGGGATTTCCTCGCCGTAGGTCTGCCAATCGTCGACCGTGAGCTCGACGCCGATGTGGCGGGCAAGTGCGTTGAGATGGATCGGAGCATTGGTGGAGCCGCCGATCGCGGAGTTGACCTTGATCGCGTTGATGAAGGCTTCCTTGGTCAGAATGTCGGAAGGCTTCAGATCTTCCCGAACCATTTCGACGATTCGCAGGCCGGTTTCATAGGAAACTTCCTGACGGTCACGATAGGGGGCCGGAATGGCGGCGCCGCCCGGCAACTGCATGCCGAGTGCTTCGGCAAGCGAGTTCATCGTGGTTGCCGTGCCCATCGTGTTGCAATATCCGGTCGAGGGCGCGGAGGATGCGACGAGCTTGACGAAGCCCTGATAGTCGATTTCGCCACGCGCCATCATTTCGCGTGCCTTCCAGACAATCGTGCCCGAGCCCGTGCGTTCGCCGCGGAACCAGCCGTTCAACATCGGGCCGACCGACAGCGCGATCGCGGGAATGTTGACGGTTGCCGCGGCCATCAGACAGGCCGGCGTCGTCTTGTCGCAGCCGATGGTCAGAACGACACCGTCAAGCGGGTAGCCGTAGAGAACCTCGACGAGACCGAGATAGGAAAGGTTGCGATCGAGGCCCGCCGTCGGGCGCTTGCCGGTTTCCTGGATCGGGTGGACCGGGAACTCGATGGCGATACCGCCAGCGTCACGGATGCCTTCGCGAACGCGCTTGGCGAGTTCGATGTGGTGACGATTGCAGGGCGACAGATCAGAGCCCGTCTGCGCGATACCGATGATCGGGCGACCCGACTGCAGCTCTTCCTGGCTGAGACCGAAGTTCATGTAGCGCTCGAGGTAGAGCGCGGTCATGTCGGGATTTGCGAGATTGTCGAACCAGGCCTTCGAGCGAAGCTGGCGCGATCCGTCCTGCTCTTGAACTGCGTTCTGATTCGGGGAAGGTGTCTTCTCAACCACGATGAATTTCCTTGCTTTGACGCCGTTGTTGTCATGCACTTAGCTGATCGATACAGGAATGTATAATCAGTCTTTCGCATTTTGATATGCAAATTCCTTATATCAAGTGAGGCAAGTATGGGATTGGATGGTTTCAGGCTACGCCACCTGAAGATGCTCGTGGCGCTCAGCGAGCACGGAAAGCTCGGTGTCGTTGCAGAAATGTTCGGCGTCTCGCAGCCGGCACTGTCGAGGACATTGAACGAGTTGGAGCAAATGTCCGGACACCAGCTCTTCGAGAGACACAACCGTGGACTTATCCCCACCCCTCAAGGAGAAGTGATCGTTCGCCACGCCAAGATGTTGATCTCCGAGGCACAGCGCGCCGAATACGAAATGGTGGTCGCAGCAGCCGGGCAGGGCGGCAGCGTCGCGTTCGGAACGATCATGACGCCAGCCGCCGACTATGTCGCGCCCGCGCTCAAACGCATCTTCCAGACCCATCCGACAATCGACATCAGCATCGCTGTAGGAAGCAGCGACGTGCTGCTCGAGGACGTGCTGAGCAGGAGACTCGACTTTGCCGTTTGCCGAATTCCGAGCGGCATGAACCCACTCTGGTTTGATTATCTGCCTGTTGGCCAGGAGACGCTGCGCGTCATCGTGGCGGTGGATCATCCGCTCTCGGCAAAACCTGTCGTCACCGAGGACGACCTCCGGCACCAGAGCTGGGTGCTGCAGCCGCATGGCTCGTTTCTCAGGCAGGTTATTGATGATTTCATCCGGCGCCATGGCATCGTACCGGCCAGCGTCGTTTCGACCTCTGATGCGCTCCTGACCATGCTGTTGATCCTGCAGAGCCAGCGGCTTGGCATCTTCGCCGAGCCTGTTGCCGCGCTCCTCGAGAGGCATGGTCTCGTCAAGGCGCTGCAGATCGAGGGAGACATCTCCGTTCCGGGTTTCGGCCTCATCAAGCTCAAGGAACGTGAACTGTCGGCCTCCGCCGAGCTTGTCTACAATGTGTTTGCCACGACACGAAATCTGTGAGGCCGTGGACTAGGGCGCATACTGCGTGACCATGCGCGCATCGCGACGAAAATCGGAAGGCGACATCCCGGCGATATGGCGGAATGACTTGTTGAAGGCGCTGATCGACCCGAAGCCGCTGTCCATCGCGACCTGCAAGACGTTCGCCTCATCGTTCATCAGCATTGCCTGCGCCCGTGACAGACGCAGCAGATTGACATATTTGCTGAGCGTCATGCCTGTGGTCTTCTTGAACAGGTTCATCGCATATTTCGGATGAAGATCGGCGGCGCGAGCGATATCGACCGAATCGATTTCCTGCAGGAAGTTGACAGCGATGAAGTCGCACATACGCGCCACGCTTCGCGACGATTGCGGGTAGCATTGCTCGATATCGTCGGCATCCGTCGGCCCGAGGGTCGGGATCATGGAATAGGGTTCGAGTGCGATTCGCTCCACCCGCAACAGCATCTCGTCGACGGCGTGCTGAGCCTTGGCGGGATCGCCGGATTTGGTATAGCGCACCCAGCGCGGAAAGTTCTCGAGGTCGGCCGCATCAGTTGCCGAGGTGAACAGGATCTCACCCTTCATCAGTCGGCTGGAGATGTTGATCGGCAGGCGCATACGGAAGAAATAGACCAGTGGCAGGTGGCCGCCGGCATAGATTGCGTCCTCGGAACAATCGTCCATCTGGTGCGGTTGCCCACCCCAAAACAGGCACATATCGCCCGCCTTCATCGAGATTTTCTGGCCGTTCATGCGGTAGTGCACGCTACCCTGCATGATATAATTCACTTCGACCTGCACATGCCAATGAGGCATGAGCATCACTGGTGGATGGTTGTGAAACATCTGAAGGGCCGTCGGCAAACCCTCGATGCTGCTCGCTCCCGGTTGATAGACTGCCCGCCTTACGATCTTACTTTCCGCCAAGTCCATGTTCCCTTTTTAGGAGACAGCGGCTCCCTTGTAGATAGTCTAGCCGCGTTCGCTAAGGGACGGCAATTGAAAAGGGAGGATTTTCAATGCGCTTCAAACTCATCGGTGCGACCGCCGCAGTCGCACTTCTTGCTTCCGGTTCTGCCTTTGCACAGCAGTCGGGCAATCTGACCATCTGGAGCTGGAACATCGCCGCATCGGCGCTGAAGTCCACGCTCGAAGGCTTCAACAAGCAGCATCCTGACATCAAGGTCACGGTCGAGGATCTCGGCAACCAGCAGGTCTTCGACAAGATGCTGGCCGCCTGCGCCGCCGGTGGCGAAGGACTGCCCGACATCGTCAGCGTGGAAAACTTCGAGGCGGAAATCTTCTGGAGCCGCTTCCCTGACTGCTTCGCCAATCTGAAAGAGCTGGGCTACACTCCCGAAATCCAGGCGAAATTCCCGGATTTCAAGCGCACGGAGCTTGAAGTCGGTGATGTCGCTTACGCCATGCCGTGGGATTCCGGTCCGGTCGCCGTTTTCTATCGCCGTGATTTCTATGAAAAGGCCGGCGTTGATCCGTCGACGATCAAGTCCTGGGACGATTTCATTGCGGCTGGCAAGAAGATCTCCGCGGCCAATCCGGGCGTCGTCATGGCGCAAGCCGACTTCAACGGCGACAGCGAATGGTTCCGCATGATTTCCAACGAGCAGGGCTGCGGCTATTTCTCGACGGACGGCCAGACGATTACCATCAATCAGCCGGCCTGCGTTGCGACACTCGAAAAAGTCAAGCAGATGAAGGACGCCGGAACGCTGACGGCGGCCATCTGGGACGAGAAGATCCAGGCCAATACCGCTGGCAAGGTGGCAAGCCAGATGTATGGCGGCTGGTATGAAGGCACCATTCGCTCCGGCTCGCCCGACCTTTCCGGCAAGTGGGGCGTCTACATGATGCCAAGCCTGACGCCCGATGGACCGCATGCTGCGAATCTCGGCGGCTCGTCGCTTGCGATCGCTGCCAATTCCCAGAACAAGGAAGCAGCCTGGACCTACATCAACTACGCACTTGGCACCAATGAGGGCCAGGTGACGATGCTGAAATCCTTCGGCCTCGTCCCGTCGCTGTTGACCGCAGTCCAGGATCCGTTCGTAAACGAACCACAGGCCTACTGGCACGACCAGAAGGTATGGGCCGATATCCTTTCGACCCTGCCGAAGATCGTTCCAAGCCGCGGGACGCCGTTCCAGACGGATGCGGACTCGATCTACAGGGCAGCGCAGACCAAGTACTTCGCCGGCGGCTATCCTGATGCGAAGGCCGCGCTTGACGACGCCGCAAAACAGATCGCGACGGCGACCGGTCTTCCCCTTGCGAAATGAGTAACGGTGCCGGGCGTCGCTTGGCGCCCGGCCTCCATCCTCAGGGATGGCTCGTCTCGTCTGTGAGGAGAATAGAATGCCGATCCGGAACCGGAACGCCTACGCTTTTCTTGCGCCCTATCTCTTGGTATTTGCCACCTTCTGGATATGGCCGATCATCAGTTCGTTTCTGACCTCGTTTCAGAATACCCGTGTCAACCCCTGGAAATTCAGTCCCGGCGTTAACTGGGGTCGTCTCATTGGTGACCCTGCCTTTTACAACGCGCTCTACAACACGCTGATCATCCTGGTCATCCAGGTGCCGGTCATGATCACGATTGCGACCGTCATGGCTGTCCTGCTGAACTCCCCGCTTCTAAAGGCGCGGCCCCTGTTTCGCTTTGCGTTTTTCGCACCCGTCGTCGTCGGCGAAGTGGCCTATTCCGCAGTCTTCCGCCTGATGTTCAGCTTCGATTTCGGGATCATCAACAAGATCATCACCTTGGTTGGCCTTCCGGCGGTCTCCTGGTTCGACAATGCCAACGCCGCCATGGCCTTGATCATCATCGCGGTGACGTGGCGCTGGGCTGGCTATAACGCGATCATCATACTTGCCGGCCTGCAATCCATTCCAGACGACGTCTACGAGGCAGCAACGCTCGATCGCGTCAGCAAGACACAGCAGTTCTTCCACATCACCCTGCCGCTCCTGAAACCGATCATCCTGTTTTGCGTCATCCTGTCGGTCATCGGCACGATGCAGCTCTTTACCGAGCCATTCTTGATCACCAACCGCGGCGGCCCGGGCGGTGGAACCGAAACGCTTGGCCTGCTGCTTTATCGCGAAGGTTTCCGCTCTCTCAATTTCGGATACGCCTCCGCTGTCGCCTACACGATGGCAGCTCTGGCGGTGGCGATTTCGCTGCTCAACCTCTGGATCGGAAGGGAACCCAAATGAGATCGAAGTCTCAATCCCTGCTGCTGCGACAGATCGCTCTTCATGCCGTCCTGACGCCGCTCGCCATCATCTGGCTGTTTCCGCTATGGATGATGTTCGTCTTCTCCACGATGTCGGATTTCGGCATCTTCAGCCCCGAGATTGTTCTCTGGCCGTCGACCAACTTCGTCGAGAACTTTAAAAACCTGCAGGCGGACACCGACTTCCTCCGCGCAATGTTCATCTCCATCGGCGTTGCGGCGATCTATACGTTCCTGTCGGTGCTTCTCACTTCGATGGCCGGCTGGGCGCTGGCGCGCTACCGCTTCGTCGGGCGGTCGATCGTCATTGGCATCATTCTTGGGACCATCACGCTGCCCTTTGCCGTCGTCGTCATCCCGCAGTTCATCATGGTGGCCCGCGAATTCAGGCTGGCGAACACGTGGATCGCGCTGATCGTCCCGCCGCTCTTCAATTCCCTCGGCGTTCTTTTCATGCGTCAGGCGTTTTCGATGATGCCCGGCGAGCTCTTCGATGCCGCACGTGTCGAGGGCGTCAAGGAGTGGCAAATCTTCCTTCGCATCGCCCTGCCACTTGCAAGGCCGACGATGGCCGCGCTGGCCATCATCCTCTTCCTGCACTCCTGGAACAACTATCTCTGGCCGCTCCTCATCAACTCCAAGCCCGGAATGATGACGGCGCCTGTGGCCCTTGGAACGCTGATCGGCCTGACCAAGGTGTCCTGGGGAGGCATCATGGCGGGTGCGATCATGCTGACAGCCCCGATCCTGGTCGTCTTTGTGTTCCTGCAACGCCACTTCATCGCCGGCATCGCGGCCGGCGCAGTCAAATAATCGGGGAACGCCTGATGTCGGAACTTTCGTTGAAAAATGTCGTCAAGCGCTTCGGCGCGCTGGAAATCATCCATGGCGCCAATCTTGAAGTGAAGGACGGCGAATTTGTCGTCTTCGTCGGCCCTTCCGGTTGCGGCAAGTCGACATTGCTTCGCATGATCGCGGGCCTTGAGGATATCACGGGCGGCGAGATCAATATCGGCGGCAAGGTCGTCAATGACGTCGAACCTGCCGAGCGCGGCATCGCCATGGTCTTCCAATCCTACGCCCTCTACCCGCACATGACTGTCGAGGAAAATCTGAGCTTCGGCCTGCGCATGAACGGCAACCCGAAGCAGGATACGGAAAAGCGCGTCAAGCACGCGGCCAACATCCTGCAGATCAACGAGTTGATGCAGCGACGGCCGAAGCAACTGTCCGGCGGCCAGCGCCAGCGCGTCGCCATCGGCCGTGCCATCGTGCGCGAACCGCAGGTCTTCCTGTTCGATGAACCGCTGTCGAACCTGGATGCCGAACTGCGGGTGCAGATGCGTGTCGAGATATCACGACTGCACAAGCAGCTCGGTACGACGATGATCTACGTTACCCACGACCAGACCGAAGCGATGACGCTCGCCGACAAGATCGTCGTCCTGCGGGCCGGCAAGATCGAGCAGGTGGGCGCGCCGCTCGACCTTTATGATGATCCCGCCAACCAGTTCGTTGCCGGTTTCGTCGGTTCGCCGAAAATGAACTTCCTCAAGGCCGAAATCCTGGAACGGAATGCTGCAGGCGTCACCGTTGCGGTCACCGGTGACAAGAATGTTCGTCTGACCATGCCGGTAACAGGCCCGCTCGAGGCTGGTCAGTCGGTAACGCTTGGGTTGCGCCCGGAGCACTTCGTCGACGCGGGGCAGGGCGATGCGGATCTTACCGTTACGATCGATGTCGCTGAACACCTCGGCAACACCAGTTACATCTATGCGACCACGGCGGCAGGCGAACAGCTGATCATCGAGCGTCCCGAATCGCGGGCGGCCGGCAATCGCAACACGCTGACTGTCGGTCTGAGCGCCAACCGCAGCTTCCTGTTCGACAGCGCCGGCAACCGCCTCCGGTGACTGCCACCTCATCCCAAGACCTATTCAATGAAAGAGGAATTCCCATGAGCACAGACCAACCGATCCGTTGGGGCATCATCGGCCCGGGTACGATCGCCCGCACCTTCGCGGACGGTATCGCCCATTCGCGCACCGGAAAGCTCGTTGCCATCGCCACCCGCAATCCGGAAAAGCCGGGGCTTGCCGAAAACTTCCCAGGCGCCCGGATTGTCAAAGGTTATGACGCGCTGCTGACAGATGCAGAGATCGACGCGATCTATATCGCGACCCCTCATACCGGCCATGCTGAATGGGCGATCAAGGCGATCCGGTCAGGCAAGCACGTTCTTGTCGAGAAGCCAATCGCGCTTTCCGCATTCGATGCCGATGCGATCTATCATGAAGCCAAAAAGGCTGGCGTCTTCGCCGGGGAAGCCTTCATGTATCGGGTTCACCCGCAGACCGCCAAGATCGTCGAACTGGTCAAGAGCGGCGTCATTGGCACTGTACGGATCATCCGTTCGAGCTTTGGTTTCAACATGGGCTCGTTCAAACCCGAACATCGTCTCTTTTCCAATGATACCGCAGGTGGCGGCATCCTCGACGTTGGCGGCTATCCGGTCTCCATGGCGCGGTTGATTGCGGGTGCTGCCGAGGGCAAACCGTTCCTCGAACCGGACAAGGTCTCCGGTGTCGGTCATCTCGGTCAGTCGGGTGTCGATGAATGGGCCTCCGCGGTCCTGAAATTTCCGAACGGCGTTATCGCCGAAGTGTCCTGCTCCATCATGGCGCAACAGGACAACACGCTTCGCATCATCGGTTCGGAGGGTCGCATCGAGGTCAAGGACTTCTGGTTTGCCTCCGGTCACAAGGGCGGCGTCGGCCGGATCGAGATCTTCAAGGGCAGCGAGCAGCAGACCGTCGAGGTCAAGGAAGACCGCTGGCTCTATTCCTTCGAAGTAGACGCAGCCGGCGATGCAATCCGCGCCGGCGAAAAGGAATTCCGAGCACCCGGCATGGGCTGGAGCGATTCCATCGGAAACCTGCGCGTTCTCGATCAATGGCGCGCCTCGATCGGCCTGGAATATGGGGTCGAGAAGTCAGACAGGCGGACCACGGACCTTGCAGGCGGTGTCGTTCGGCGCGGCAGCAGTATTCCGCAGCGGCAGATCCCCGGCATTTCCAAGCCTGCTTCGGTCGTCACTCTCGGCTTCGAGTTCTTCCCGAATTTCGCTGCCGCGTCGCTGACCCTCGACGCCTTCTACGAGGCAGGCGGCAACGTCTTCGACACGGCCTTCGTCTATGGCGGCGGCAAGACGGAGGCCATCTTTGGTGACTGGCATACGAGCCGGAAAGTTCCGCGCGACGAGATCGTGCTGATCGGGAAGGGCGTTCATTCCCCACTCTGCTATCCCGATGTGATCGGCAAGCAGCTCGATCAGTCATTGAACCGACTGAAGACCGATTACGTCGACATCTACTTCATGCATCGCGACAACACCGACATTCCGGTCGGCGAGTTTGTCGACGCCATGGACGCGGAGGTCAGGCGCGGTCGGATCCGCGGCATCTTCGGCGGTTCAAACTGGACGCGAGAGCGCATGGACGAAGCTGCAGCATATGCGGCCAAGAACGGCAAGACGGCGCCGGCTGCCCTATCCAACAACTTCTCGCTTGCCGAAATGCTTGATCCGATCTGGGCTGGATGCGTGGCGGCCTCCGACGACGACTGGAAGAAATGGCTGAACGCAAAGCAGATCCCGAACTTCGCCTGGTCGAGCCAGGGCCGCGGCTTCTTTACCGACCGTGCGGGCCGCGGCAAGCACGACGATGAAGAAATCGTCCGTTGCTGGTATTCGGATCGCAATTTCGACCGCCGGGACAAGGCCATCGAGCTGGCAGCCAAGCTCGGCCGCAGCCCGATCCATATCGCGCTCGCCTATGTGATCGCCCAGCCTTTCCCGGTCATTCCCCTGATCGGGCCGCGCACTATCGCCGAACTGGAAGACAGCCTCTCGGCGCTCGACATCAAGCTCACACCAGAACAGGTGAGGTGGCTGGAAGCCTGAGCCGACAGCAACAATCGCCCGGGTCTGCCTAACACCAGTCCCGGGCGCATGACCTGCCGAGACAGCATGGGGAGCACGCAGCGCTGGAGCGGGGCGCCATCGGGGCGTATAGTGGAACGCTTTAGGCCTCCCACGGCCTCACCCTGATTTCCAAAGAAGGGGAGCAAACCATGCTAAGGCTGGCACTGATCACCGCGCCAATGGCGCTCGTGACCTTCACCGCTCTGGCTCAAGAGCCTGTTGTGGGTAACTGGAAGACACAAGTCGGCACCACCGCGACCATCGACGAATGCGCCCAAGGCTACTGCATTACCATGAAAACCGGCAATAATGCGGGAAGGCGCATAGGATCATTTAAAGGCAGCAACGGCAATTTCACCGGCAGCATCGTCGAGCCCGAGAGCAAGAAGACATTCACTGGCGTACTGACCCTGAGCGGCGACACCGTGCGTATGCGCGGCTGCACGATGAAGGTGATCTGCGTCTCGCTTATCTGGACGCGATTGTGATGGTCAATCCGAACTGATACCGGCTCTCGTGAGCCGTCAGTTGTTTCGCCTCACCTCATCGATAACCTGCCGGTATTCCTCCGCGATCGAGATTGCCGCTTTTGCGACCAACGGATTGACCGATTTGCGATCAACAGCATCAGAGCAGGCCTCGAATACGCCGCGCAGCTCGCTCTCGATCCAGAAGAGTTCCGGGTAGTGCTCCACCAAAACCTGCGGGAGAAATTTTGCTTTCTCTCTCAAGGACTTGGAGCAGACCAGAATGTCCGGATCTGCAGTGGTCGCATCGAGAATCGCTGCTTCAAGCTGACCAGTGGCGCTGACGATATCGCTAACCAAAGCCGTCATTTTTCCCTCCTGACAAAGGAACCCCGGAAAAGGTCATGCATACGCCGTGCCAAACTGATGAAGGGCGGCCTTGCGGCTGCAGAAGGACGCCCCTGGCAGCGTTCGATGCCGAAGTGTTGATCTGACGTGCCGTTTCCCCGATCCCGCCGCGAACTAGTTTCTGTCACAACTGGTGGCAGGCTACGTAGGGGTGGATGCAATGAAAACGCTTCGAAAAATGATGTGCCTGGGAATAGTGGTTGCCGTCGCGGGCGTCGCGACGGCGTGTTCGACGAGCTCGGAGGCTCCCAGAACGACGGGGTCGGTCGGGTATGGCGCTCACAATGCCGACTTTGCGCTGCGGCCAGCGTGCAGGGGCGGATTCGGCAACGATCGGCCCTGCAGTTACTGAAGCAGGCGAACCTGGGGCCAAGCGTATCGCGCCGGCAATCCGGCACGATGGCTATTGGCTGGCGGCTGCCTGTGTGATCCCGCCCAGAATGCGGCTTGGCAGAAAAACGATCAGCGATGCAGCGCCTTCGATCACCGATGCGCCGTCGGCAAGCATTGTCTGGCCGGCGGGGGGCTCGTCATCTCTGATAAGACCACGCATCAAAGTATCGTTGTTGACCATGTCCATCAGCGTCGGTGAACTCGCAAAGACGCTGTGTGTGCCGCCATCAACAGCAGAGGCATCGATGACCGCGATCTCTCTTGCCTGAAGGACGGCGAGCTCGGAGCCACTGCC
The DNA here is from genome assembly GCF_012932765.1 of Rhizobium sp. 57MFTsu3.2. Taxonomy (NCBI): domain Bacteria; kingdom Pseudomonadati; phylum Pseudomonadota; class Alphaproteobacteria; order Hyphomicrobiales; family Rhizobiaceae; genus Rhizobium; species Rhizobium sp. 57MFTsu3.2. The sequence goes on along the minus strand of NZ_JDWI01000002.1, from coordinate 175,493 downwards.
GACGCGCGGACGGCCGCCTGCCAATCGCCGTGAAAACCCGAGCGCGCGATCACGGCGCGAGACAATGATTGTAAACGGTCTCGGTATGTCCCCAATGTCGTCAAGCTGGCTCAGGAACACGTCGACATCAATATCGGGCGCAGCAAGAACCACGCCACCCAGCCGCTTCAATGCACTGGTGCGCCCCCTGAGGGCGAGATCGCGCAGGGCCTCGGTGACGACATAGGCGCCCATGGAATGACCAACCAGGATTATTCTCTTCGCATTGGTTTCGGCTGCGATCTCGATTGTTTCGGCAAGGCCACGCCGGCCAACAAGGGCGCTGTCACGATCAAAGACGTAGAGCGGTATCGACGCGCCTGACGGCCAGGCGTAATGCAAAGAGACCGATTTGACATCGAAGTCGTAGCTGATCTGGGCGTTTCGAAAGACGCTGTCGGCGAAGTTGTTGTTGTAACCGTGGACGAAGATGAAGATCTCACGGTTTTCGGGCGCCTTCTGCGCCAGCGCCGCATTCAGCCGTCGGATGAAGTCCTCTCGCCCGGCAATTGGCTGATAGGTCCTTGCCGAAAAGTGTCTTCTCGGATCGGGGGTCCTGCCACTTTTCTCGACGCGGCCGGCGACATGGTTTTGCGGAATCCCAACGTCGACTTCTGCAAAATTCAATGTTTTCGACCGCTCAGCCGAGTATGGCAGGGAGAGATTATTGGATCGGGCGCGGTTGGTCGCGACATAGATCGGAACGATGGCTCGCGGTTCTGCGCCTGATGATGATGCGACGGGGAGACCAAGGACCGCACGCGGTCCGCCACAACCGACGAGAGCCAACAGGATGACAACAATGACCGACAAACGGATTGAGGACACGGGCTCGACCTAATCTTCTGCCAAGCTTATCAAAAGGGTCAACAACAAAGACAAGCGGTCCGGTCGCTCCTGTGGCAACATGCATGAGCCGAAGCACGTCATTGTTCTAAGCTATCCGCAGCAGTTGCGGTAGATAAATTCCAGTTCTGCGCGAAGTATTCAATTTGCCGTCGAGCTCCGCTATCATCGGCCGGCATCCGGAAACTCTATCACTATTCAAGGGGCGAGCATGCAGGAAGCGGGCGGTGGTCGCATGATCGGTTCGATAGCAACCGGTATTTTGGTGCTCGCTTTGCTTTATGTCGCCCAATCGATCTTTGCGCCCCTGATCTTTTCGCTCTTTGTAATAGCCCTGGTCTGGCCATGCCAGGCCGCCCTGCAGCGCTGGCTTCCCAAGCTCGTCGCCCTCCTGATAACGCTGATCGTCACAATGACCGTTATCATCGCGATCGGGTCTGCGGTAGCGTGGGGGTTTGGCAAGCTCGCGCAATGGCTGTTCGTCAATGCTGACCGTTTCCAGGCGGTCTATGTCGACTGGACAAATTGGCTGGAGGAGCGGGGCCTTGCGGTCGCTGGTCCCTTGGCCGACCGTTTCGATGTTGCCTGGCTCGTTGGTTTCGTGCAGGGAATGGCCGGCCGCTTGAACAGCTTCGCCGGCTTTGCGCTGCTGGTCTTCATCTTCGTCATGCTCGGCCTCCTCGAGGTCGAGGACCTTAACAAACGCCTTGTCTCTCCCGCAGCGCAACCTCACGGAATGCGTATCCTGACTGCCAATCGCGTGATTGGTGCCAAGCTGCGTCGCTTCATGACCGTCCGGACGTTTGCCAGTATCCTGACCGGACTGGTGGTCTGGCTGTTTGCGCTGGGTGCGGGGCTTGAACTTGCGACCGCTTGGGGCGCGATCGCATTCGCGCTCAACTACATCCCCTTCCTCGGACCGTTTGTCGCAACCGCGCTCCCAACGCTGTTTGCCATTGCCCAATTCGAGAAATGGCAATCCGTGGTCTTGATTTTCGCAAGTCTGAACGTGATCCAGTTCATCATCGGGAGCTATCTGGAGCCGCGTCTTACCGGTGCGTCGCTGGCAATATCTCCCTTCGCCGTCATTTTCGCAGTCTTCTTCTGGAGCTTCATGTGGGGCATCTCCGGTGCCTTCATCGGCGTGCCTATTCTGATCGCCTTCATCGTCTATTGCGCAGGCACGCCATCTGGAAAGTGGATCGCGACGCTGCTGTCGGGCGGTGCAAACGCCCACCCAGATCACGGCGTGATGAAGCAGGATCTGTAGCACATCGAGTGCCTTCCAGAGGCTCGCTGAGGTGCAACCAATATCGCGTTCGTCAAGCCTCAGATATGGGTTGCGTGAACCTCACCCCGCGATTGACCAGCTCCGATGATGTGCTTTCGGTTTTGAACCAGCGGCAAGACGGAGTTTTCTGGCGCGTCGCAGCGACGCAGAGCGCGTCGGTGACGGAACCGGTGGCTCCCCGGCCAGTGGTTCTCTTGAGCATCGTTCGCCCTACGCGGGTTGGGCCCGGGTTTTCTGCCACCATGACAATAATCTTGTGAAAGATCCGAGACTAGGGCACAATTTATAAATGCACCTGAGGTGCGCAACTATCTCAAATCCGGCCATCTCGCGCTGGGTGACAGTTTGCGTGGGAGGGTCGCGTCGATGGGTCAGGGGTTTTTTCTTCTGTTCGCGACGGTGTGCGTGATTGCGGCCCTCATTGTGGTCGTGGCGCGCAATCCCGTTCATAGCGCATTGGCGTTGATGGCCTGCTTCCTGCAGATCTCGGCAATCTTCATCCTGCTTGACGCACCGTTGCCCGCCGTCATCCAGATATTCGTCTATGTCGGCGCGATCATGGTCCTCTTCCTGTTCGTGATCATGATGATCGATGTACGCGAAGCCGTGTTGCAGCGGTTCTTGCCGGGCCCCAACCTGCCCGCTCTTGTGCTCCTGGTCCTGCTTGGGATCGAGATGATTGCGTTGGTGTTCTGGAGCAGCCGCTTTTCGGTTGCGTTGCCCCCCGCAATATCAAGCGGCGACACGGTCAGGCAACTTAGCACAGCACTTTTCGCCGACTACCTGCTGCCGTTTGAAACAGCCTCCGTCATCCTGCTGGCCGCCCTGGTCGGCGCCATCGTGCTGGCGAGAAAGGACGAGCGATAATGGTTCCGCTCTCCTGGTTCATCCTGCTCGGAGTGGTCGTCTTCGTGATTGGGGCGGCCGGCGTCTTGCTGAGACGCAACATCCTGGTCGTGCTGATGTCGCTGGAGCTGCTGCTCAACTCGGTCAACATCAACTTCATCGCATTTGGGCGCCAGCATGGCGATTTCCGCGGCCAGGTTTTCGCGATCTTCGTCATCGCGATCACCGCGGCGGAAGTTGCAGTCGCCCTTGGCATCCTGGTCGCCTTTGTGAGGAACAAATCCACTCTCAAGGTCGACGATGTGACGATGATGAAAGGATAGCGGTTTGGACCCGGTGACATCGATCCGGCCGCTGCTTGCCATCGCCATACCAGGTCTGGCGGCCCTTGCGATTCTCCTTTTGAACAACCGCGAGAAATTCCGCGACGCCGTCTCGCCGATCGCGGCGGTCGCCATGTTTACGATTGTCGCCTCGATGGCGCCAACAGTGCTTTCCGGCGGGACAATCGACTTGCGCCTGTTCGAGATCCTGCCGGGGATTGACTTTGCCTTCCGGGTCGACGCGCTCGGCATGGTGTTTGCCACCGTCTCATCGCTGTTATGGATCGCGGCGGCGATCTATTCCATCGGCTACATGCGACATTTGAAGGAGCACGCGCAGACCCGGTTCTTCGCCTGCTTCGCCAGCAGCCTTGCGGCCGCCGCCGGCGGCGCCTTCGCGGCCAATCTGTTCACACTGGTGATCTTCTACGAGGTGCTCAGCCTCGTTACCTACCCGCTCGTCTATCACCACGAGGACGAAGCGGCATGGACGGGCAGCCGCAAATACCTCGTCTATCTGATGGGCGCCTCGAAGAGCGCACTTCTGGCCGCTCTGGCGCTGACCTACTCGATTGCGGGATCGCTCGACTTTGTGGCGGGTGGTCTGCTGGCGGGGGATAATGCTACTGCAGCGCTGCTGACGGTGGTCTACTTCTGCTATCTCTTCGGCTTCGCCAAGGCTGCGGTGATGCCGATGCACGCCTGGTTGCCAGCCGCGATGGTGGCGCCGACACCTGTCAGCGCGCTCCTGCATGCCGTGGCCGTCGTCAAGATGGGCGTCTTTTGCGTATTGCGGGTGGTTTTTCACGTCTTCGGCACCGGGCTGATGGGCAGTCTGCATCTCGGCATCGCCACAGCGTATCTGGTCTCGTTCACGATCCTGATGGCGTCTGTCTACGCGCTCACGCGGGACGACCTGAAGGCGAGGCTCGCCTATTCGACGGTCAGCCAGCTCTCCTATATCGTGCTGGGCGCGGTTCTGCTGTCGCCGGTCGCCATGGTCGGCGGCATCATCCACATTGCGGCGCACGCCTTCTCCAAGATCACCCTGTTTTTCTGCGCCGGGTCGATCTATTGCGCGTCGGGGAAGCGCAACATCAGCGACATGGCCGGGATCGGCCGCCGGCTGCCCTGGACGATGGGAGCGTTCTTCGTCGGGTCGCTGAGCATGATCGGGGTGCCCCCGACCGCGGGTTTCGTCAGCAAATGGTATCTGACGCTGGGCTCTATGCAGGCGGGGGATGTTGCCTTCCTGATCGTGCTTTTGGTGAGTTCGGTTCTGAACGCCGCCTATTTCCTGCCAGTGACCTATCTCGCCTTCTTCAGGACGGAGGCGGAGGGGAGCCCGGAAACGGTCCGGGAAATTCCGATGATGACGATCCCGTTGGTCGCAACCGCGATCCTGTCTGTCTCGATGGGCGTCTTTCCCAACTATTTCCTCGCTCTGGCGGAAGGAGTTGTCAGATGATCAAGCGCGTGATCGATTTCTTTGGCGAGGAGAGATATGCCAGCCAGCGACGCCGGCTGTTCTACATTGCGCTTGTTCTGATCGTCATCGCGGACTTTCTGGTCCCGCGCGAACACGCAGAATACCTCTGGGACCGCCTGCCGGGCTGGTCGGCCGTCTACGGATTCGTATCCTGTGTACTGCTGATCTTCGTTTCCAAGTTCCTCGGCCATCAGGGGGGGCTCATGCGGCGCGAGGACTATTATGATTGACTTCGCCCATCCCGCCCTGCTGTTCGTTCTTGGTGCCGCGCCGATCCCTTTCCTTAAGGATCCGATCCGCAGGATCTATCTGGTGCTGGTCCCGCTGCTGGGCCTGCTTGCAGTGGTCACAATGCAGCCGGGCAGCTATGGGGCGACGCAGTTCCTGGGGCAGGACATCCTGATTGCCAGGGTCGACAAGCTCAGCATCGTCTTCGCCACCGTTTTTGCGATCATGGCTCTGATCGGAACGGTCTACGCCCTGCACCTGTCTCACCCCGGCCAGCACGTCGCGGCGTTCGTCTACGTCGGAAGCTCGCTTGGCGTGGTGTTTGCCGGCGACTACCTGACCCTCTACCTGTTCTGGGAAATCATGGCGTTTGCCTCGGCCTATCTGGTCTTCGCACAGGGCGGTCAGCAAGCCATCGGCGCCGGTTTCCGGTACCTCATGGTCCATGTCACGGGGGGCGTCGTCCTGCTTGGCGGTATCATTCTCCATGGACATTCAACAGGATCGCTCCTCTTCGGACCGATCGGGGAAATGAGCACCGGGACTTACCTGATCCTTGCAGGGTTTCTGCTCAACGCTGCCGTACCGCCGCTCAACGCCTGGCTGACAGACGCCTATCCCGAGGCGACCGTGACGGGAGCGGTGTTCATGAGCGCCTTCACCACGAAGACCGCGGTCTATGTGCTCGCCCGTGCCTTTCCAGGAACCGAGCTTCTTGTCTGGCTTGGCACCGCGATGGCGCTTTACGGCGTCGTCTATGCGGTCCTGGAAAACGACTGCCGGCGCCTGCTGGCCTATCACATCGTCAGTCAAGTGGGCTACATGGTAGCCGGCATCGGCATCGGAACCGAGATGGCGGTTAACGGGGCCACAAGTCATGCCTTCGCGCACATCCTCTACAAGTCCCTACTGTTCATGGGCGCCGGGGCGGTGATCTATGTTACGGGCAGGCGCAAGCTGACCGAACTCGGCGGGCTCTACAAGAGCATGCCGGTAACCGTTGCACTCTACATGATCGGTGCTTTCGCGATCTCGGCATTTCCATTCTTCTCGGGCTTCGTGACCAAGTCGATGGTGATTGCCGCTGCAGGCGAGGATCATCGGGCGCTCGTGGTGCTGGCCCTGACCATGGCGTCCTCCGGCACTTTCCTGCACACCGGGCTCAAGCTTCCCTATTACATGTTTTTCGGTACGGACCGGAAGCTTCAGGCGCGGGAACCGCCAGCAAACATGCTGGTCGCGATGGCCATGGCGGCGGTGCTCTGCATCGCGATCGGGGTTTTTCCGCAGCCGCTCTATGCGCTCCTGCCATATCCGGTCGACTTCGAACCCTATACGGGCTCCCATGTCACCGAGAGCCTCGGCATACTGATGTTTACCGCCCTTGGTTTTATACTGTTCCTCAGGGCGCTCGACCCCGAGAATACGATCAGCCTCGACACCGACTGGTTCTATCGCAAGGGCGCGCGGGCATTCATGTGGTTCGCCGAAAAGCCGCTCGCGCGCTACGAGCAGGCGGTGAGCAACGCATCGGAGACAGCAGCGCTGCCCCTCCTCAATCGAGCGGCACGGGCAGGACTGCGGATCGATGTCGTCGCCGTGGACGGTGTCGTGAACGGCGTCGCCCACTCGATCCTGCGCGGTGGCGGGGCGCTGCGGCGGCTCCAGACGGGCGTCGTGACCCATTACGCACTGGCGATGATTGTCGGTGTGATCGCAGCCACCGTCATTCTCGCCGTGGCGTGGCGGTAGGGGGCGTTCATGGGGTTGCCGCTGCTCAGCCTCATCGTATTCACGCCCGCCATCGGGGCAGGGCTGCTGATGCTTCTGCGCAGCGAAGATGCCATCAGATGGACAGCACTGGGCATCGCCATCCTTGATCTCGTCCTCTGCATCATCATGCTTGCGAGTTTTGACACTACGACGCACGCGATGCAGTTCACCGAAAGACACCTCTGGGTGCCCGCGCTTGGGATCAGCTATGCGCTGGGCGTGGACGGGATCAGCGCGCTTTTCGTATTCCTGAGCGCGCTCCTTGGCGCGATCTGCGTGCTCGCCTCATGGGTCGCGATTGACCGGAGGGTGAAAGCCTTCATGGTCAGCCTGCTAGCCATGCAGGCGCTGATGCTCGGAGTGTTCTGCGCCCTCGACCTGTTCCTGTTCTATGTCTTTTGGGAAGCGATGCTGATCCCGATGTACCTCATCATCGGCGTCTGGGGTGGCGAGGGCCGGGTCTATGCGGCATTCAAGTTCTTCCTCTACACCTTGGCCGGCAGCGTCCTCTTCCTGATCGGCGTCATCGTGCTCTATTTCAATGGCGGCGAGACCTTCGACATCCTCGCGCTGACAGCGCAGGATTTGCCGTTCCGGATCCAGTCGTGGCTGTTCTTCGCCTTCCTGGTCGCCTTTGCAGTCAAGGTACCCATGGTTCCGCTCCACACCTGGCTGCCGGACGCCCATGTCCAGGCCCCGACGGCAGGCAGCATCATCCTTGCCGGCGTGCTCCTGAAGATGGGCGCCTACGGTTTCCTCAGGTTCTCTCTGCCGATGCTACCGGAAGCGTCGGCCTACTATTCCACGCTGATGCTGGCGCTTTCGGCCCTTGCGATCGTCTACGGCGGGCTGCTTGCGCTGGCGCAGGATGATCTCAAGAAACTGGTCGCCTATTCAAGCATCAGCCACATGGGCTTCGTGACACTGGGGATCTTTACGCTGAACCTGCGCGGGCTCGAGGGCGCCATCCTCCAGATGTTCAATCACGGCGTAACGACGGGCGCGCTGTTCCTGTTCGTCGGCCTGATCTACGAACGGACACATACGCGCAGCATCGCGGATTATGGCGGGTTGATGAAGGCAGCGCCTGTCTATACCGCGTTTTTCCTGCTGTTCACGCTGTCGTCGATGGCGCTCCCGGGAACGAATTCCTTCGTGGGCGAACTGCTCGTGCTGTCAGGTGGCTTTGCGGCCAACCTTGTTGTCGGTGCGGCCGCCGTCTTCGGCGCCTTGCTGGGCGCGGCCTACCTGCTCGGCATGTATGGGAAAGTTGCGCTTGGTCCGGCAAACGTCGGTGCGAAGTTCAAGATACGCGATGTCAACGCCCGCGAGATGGCGGCGATCCTGCCGCTGGCGCTCTTCGTGCTCTGGGTCGGCTTTTATCCAAAGCCCTTTCTCGGCATCATCGACGCCTCGGTGAAGCAGCTCATGCTACATGTGCACGGTGAGGGGAGTGTCCAATGACTGCTGCCGCGCTCTTGCAGTCGATTGTAGCAAGCCTGCCCGAAATCGTGGTCGTCACCGGGGCCTGCATCCTCCTCATCCTCGGACAGCTTGTCCGGAAAGGGCAGGAGCAATTCCTTCTTTCGGCGTCCGTCGCGGTGGTACTGACAGCCGCTGTCCTGACGATCATGCTCGCCGGCGAGGTGCGCCCCGCTTACACGGGCATGTTCATCGCCGACCGTTTTTCGGTCTTTTTCAAGATGGTCTTTTATCTGGCCACCGTTCTGACACTCCTCCTTTCCAGAAAATATGCGGAGATCGAAGGCATCGCGAACAGCGAATATCATGTCCTGTTGCTCCTTGCGCTTTCAGGAATGATGATCATGGCCTCGGCGATCGATCTCCTGTCGATCTATGTTGGCCTCGAACTGATGGCGCTTTGCACCTATGTTCTGACCGGCTTCCTGCGCAAAGAACGGCGGTCAAACGAAGCAGCGCTGAAATATGTGATCCTTGGCTCGGCCTCGACCGGGATTTTCCTTTATGGCGTCTCGCTGGTCTACGGGCTGACCGGCACGACGCAACTGGATGGGGTCGCTGCGGCTGTGACCGGTGCCCGGCCCGATCCCGGATTGTTGCTTGCTGTCGTCTTCATTGTCGCGGGGCTGGTCTTCAAGGTCGGCGCGGTTCCGTTCCACATGTGGTTGCCGGACGCCTATGAAGGGGCGCCGACAACCATCACCGCCTTCATGTCTGTCGGACCAAAAGCGGCGGGTTTTGCGGTGATCCTGCGTGTGTTTCTCAACCCGCTGGTCGCAGCCTCAAATGCCTGGATCATCGTCGCTGTCATCGCGGTCGCGACGATGGCGCTCGGCAGTTTCTCAGCGCTGGTGCAGGATAATTTCAAGCGCCTGCTCGCCTATTCCAGCATTGCCCATGCCGGCTTCGCCCTATTCGGCGTGGTTGCCGGCGGCGCAGATGGGATCGCCAGCGTGATGCTCTACCTGCTGATCTACTCGTTCATGAATCTCGGCATTTTCGGCACTATCATCATGATGCGCAACGGCGATTTCTCGGGCGAGACTATCGATGACTATGCCGGTCTTTCCAGGTCGCATCCCGGGCTGGCGCTTTTGATGCTACTCTATCTGTTCTCACTGGCGGGCATTCCACCGACGGCCGGATTCTTCGCCAAGTTCTACGTGCTTGTCGCGCTGGTCGAGCAAGGCTTCGTCATACTGGCGGTGAGCGCAGTACTGCTCAGTGTTGTGGCGGCCTATTTCTATATCCGCATCGCCATGCTGATCTACATGCGCGAACCCAAAAGGGCGTTTTCCCCCGCACTGTCTCCCTTGTTGCGCGCCACGCTTGCCTTTACCGCCGCCGGCACCATAGGAATTGGCCTGTTTCCGGCATGGTTTCTGAGGCTTGCCCAGCACTCGGTATTTGGCGGCTGATCTATTGAATTTGCAATGATCCACCCGACGGAATACACTGACAATTCTAGAAAGGATTGCCAAAGTCGCTTCCTTTGCGACCGCATCTCCGGTTCCGAACTGGCGCCGGCGGCGGCCTGAAAAGAACCCTCGGTGGGCGACCGCAGCAATGCGATATGGCTATGACTGCAATGGAATTCCTGCCAGTCCTCGTCATGGTCGCCGGAGTTGCTCTGGTGACGGGAGCAACGCTTTTTGTCTCGTCACTGCTGCGGCCATCCAATCCCTATCCTGCAAAGAACGTAGCCTATGAATGCGGCATGGACCCGGCCGGCGAGGCCGCCGGCGGCCGTTTCAGGGTGCAGTTCTTCATGCTGGCGATCCTGCTGGTGGTCTTCGACGTCGAGACGATGTTTCTCTTTCCCTGGGCCGTCGTCCTGAAGGACATCGGTCTGGTCGGCTATGTCGAGATGTTCGTGTTCATGTTGCTGCTGATCGTGGGTTTCGCCTACGCCTGGCTGAAGGGAGCGCTGGAATGGGAGGCGTAGGCGATGCGATCCGCGACAGCGTGCTGTTCACGACTGCCGACAGCATCATCGGCTGGAGCCGACGCTCGGCGCTGTGGCCAGAAACCTTCGGCATTGCCTGCTGCGCCATCGAGATGATCTCGGCAGGATGCGCGCGTTACGACCTCGACCGGTTCGGCGTGGTGTTCCGGCCTTCGCCGCGCCAATCCGACGTGATGATCATCGCCGGGACCGTGACCCGGAAATTCGCTCCCGTCGTGCGCCGGCTTTATGACCAGATGCCGGAGCCGCGCTGGGTGATCGCGATGGGCACCTGCGCGATCTCGGGGGGGGTCTACAATACCTATGCGGTGGTGCAGGGATCGGAAACCTTCGTGCCGGTGGACGTGCATGTCCCCGGCTGCCCGCCTCGACCCGAGGCGCTGATGCACGGCTTCCTGCTGCTTCAGGAGAAGATCAAGAAATCCCGCGCGCTGGCCGGGACGCCTCTCGATCGGATTGCAGCCTCATGAGCGTCAAGTCGTCTTTCAATCCCGCTCTGGTCATCGAACATTTCAACGCCGCAATCGAGGATCTCGGCGCCAGGCACGGCATTCATGCCTTTGCCGTTCCACCGGAAATGATCGTTGAGTTCTGCCGATTTCTGAAACAGCACCCGGCGCTGCAGTTCAATTTCCTGTCCGATATCTGCGGCGTCGATCATTACCCCGAGCTGCCACGCTATGAGGCCGTGTACCACCTCTATTCGCTGGAGAACAAATGGCGCGTGCGCATCAAATGCCGCCTTGGTGATCCGCCCAGCGTCCCGTCGGTGACGGGCATCTGGCGGACGGCCAATTGGCATGAGCGCGAAGCCTGGGACATGTACGGCATCAAGTTCGAGGGCCATCCCGATCTGCGCCGGATCTACATGTGGGAAGGCTTCGAGGGCTTTCCCCAGCGCAAGGATTTCCCCTTGAGGGGCTACAAGGACAAACTGAATCCCTTCGGTGCCGAAGGTCCGCCGCCGACGCAGCCGGACATCGCCACCAGGGACATCCCATAAGGAGGCCGTTCTACGCCGGAGGGTTGAGATGACCGAAGTCACCGAGCTCAGCAGGCCGCAAGGCGAAGCGCTCCACACCAAGGAAGTGCTTCTCAATCTCGGCCCGCAGCACCCCAGCACTCACGGGGTGCTCCGGCTCGTTCTCGAACTGGACGGCGAGTATGTCGAGCGCGTGGACCCGCATATCGGCTACCTCCATCGCGGCACGGAAAAGCTCGCCGAGAGCTTCACCTACACCCAGATTTTCCCGCTCACGGACCGGCTCGACTATCTCTGTCCGCCGTCGAACAACCTGGCCTTCGCGCTGGCGGTGGAGAAGCTCCTCGGCATCGAAGCGCCGATCCGCGCTCAGTATATCCGCGTGATGATGGCAGAACTGGCAAGGATTTCCGGTCATCTCCTGATCACGGGTGCGCTGCCAATGGATCTCGGTGCAATGACTGCGCTGCTCTACGTCATGCGTGAGCGCGAAATGATCATGGACTTGCTGGAGATGATTACCGGTGCGCGCATGCACACGTCCTTTTGCAGGGTTGGCGGAGTGCGCGAGGATCTGCCCGACGGCTTCCTGCCCAAGATCAGGGAGTTCTGCGACATCTTCCCGAACCGGATCCGCGACTATGAGCGATTGCTCGAAGATAACAGGGTCTTTCTCAAGCGCACGAAGGGGATCGGCGTGATCTCCGGCGAGGATGCGATCGATCTTGGTCTGAGTGGCCCGAACCTGCGGGCCTCAGGTGTCGACTGGGATATCCGCCGCGACGAGCCCTACGAGATTTATGAAAGGCTCGCCTTCAACGTCATTACCCGCAACGAGGGCGATTGCTATGCGCGCTGGCGGTGCCGCGTTGACGAGATGCGCGAAAGCATCGCGATCATCGAACAATGCCTCGAGCAGATGCCGGACGGGCCATTCCAGATCGACATGCCGACGATCGCGTTCCCCGTGGACAAGGAACGCGTGCATTGTTCGATGGAGGCCCTGATCCAGCATTTCGACCTGTCGGCCTACGGCTTTGACGTACCCAGGGGCGAGGTCTATTCGGCGATCGAGGCGCCAAAGGGTGAATTGGGCTTCTACATTATCAGCGATGGGTCGCCGAAACCGTTCCGCATGAAAGTGCGCGCCCCGTCCTTCGTCAATCTGCAGGGGCTCTTCGGGGTGACCAACGCACACTACCTGGCCGACATGATAGCCGTGCTGGGTAGCCTCGACCCGGTGATGGCGGAGGTGGACAAGTAACTGGAGATCTGGATGCAATGAGCATGCGCGAAAAAATAGAAGCAGCGGCAGCGCGGTATCCGAACCAGCGCTCAGCGATCATGCCCGCGCTTCTGATCGCGCAGAAAGAACATGGTTATCTGCCAGGCCCCGTGCTCGAGGAGGTCGCCGACATCCTCGGCGTCGAGCGGATCTGGGTTTACGAGCTGGCGACCTTTTACACGCTCTTCCATACCGAACCGGTTGGCCTGTTCCACCTGCAGCTCTGTGACAATGTTTCCTGCATGCTGTGCGGCTCGGAGAACCTGCTGAAACATCTCGAAACGGTGCTGCAGATCAAAAAGGGAGAAACGACCCCGGACGGGCTGTTCACGCTTTCGACCGTTGAATGCCTCGGGGCCTGCGAGATGGCTCCAGTAATGCAGGTTGGCGACGACTACCATGGCAAGCTGGATGACGTGCGGGTGAATCAACTGCTCGACAGTCTTCGGGCAGGAGTGTCGCGAGCGGCAGGCATTGAGCCCGCTTCGGCGCGGCCGCCGGGAGAGTAAAGCCATGTTCGAGCCGGTTCTCCTCAAGAACGTCAACGTGCAGGATGGTCATTTGTTGTCGACCTATGAAGCCGGCGGCGGCTACCAGGCGCTGAAGAAGGCGCTGCGCGAGCACGCCCCCGACGAGGTCATCGACCTCGTCAAGGAGGCAAACCTGCGAGGTCGCGGCGGTGCCGGTTTCCCGACGGGGATGAAATGGAGCTTCGTCCCGAAGCAAACAGGCAAGCCGAAATATCTCTGCTGCAACGCCGACGAGGGCGAGCCCGGTACCTTCAAGGACCGCATCATCATGGAGCGCGACCCACACCAGCTCGTGGAGGGGTTGGCGGTGAGCGCATACGCAATTGGCGCCAAGACCGCTTATGTCTACGTTCGCGGAGAGTATGTGACAGCGATCCGTCGCCTGGAGCAGGCGATCGCCGAGGCCCACGATAAAGGCTACCTCGGGCGGAAAATCCTGGGCACCGATTTCGATTTCACCGTGCATATTCATTGCGGTGCTGGCGCCTATATTTGCGGCGAGGAGACCGCGATGCTCGACTCGCTCGAGGGTAAACGCGCCCAGCCTCGCCTGAAACCGCCGTTTCCGGCAGTCGAGGGGCTATATGCCAGCCCCACGGTGATCAACAATGTCGAGACGCTTGCATGCGTGCCGCATATCGTGATGCGTGGCTCGAGGTGGTTTCGGGAGATCGGACCGGACAAGAGCCCCGGCCCGAAGCTATATTGCGTCAGCGGACAGGTGTTGAAACCCGGTCTCTATGAGTTGCCGATGGGCATACCGCTGCGGGAACTCGTCGAGAGCCACGCCGGCGGCCCGTTGCCGGGACGCAGGATCAAGGCGGTGATCCCGGGCGGGGTCTCGGCGCCGGTCATACCGGAGAGCGGGCTTGATGTTGGGATGGATTTTGACTCGCTTGCTGCCGCCGGCTCGATGCTCGGCTCGGCCGGCGTGATCGTGATCGATGATGCGACCTGCATGGTCAAGGTCGCCACACGGATCGTCGAGTTCTTCCATCACGAATCCTGCGGCAAATGCACCCCATGCCGCGAAGGGCTGGACTGGGCGGTGAAAGTACTGCGCCGGGTCGAGGCGGGGCAGGGTGAGCCCGGTGATCTGGAGCAGTTGGACGCCCTGTGCAAAGGAATTTTCGGAAATACGTTCTGCGCGCTGGGTGACGGCGCGGCGATGGGACTGCGGGCTGCGCTCAAGCATTTCCGCGACGAGTTCGACGTCCATATCAAGGAGCACAGGTGCCCGTACCACTAGGGTGCATCGGGAGAAGACCGCGAGGAAGCCATGGTTCGCGTCACGATCAATGACCAGACACTGGACGTGGAGGCCGGGTCTACGGTGCTGCAGGCGGCTCAGGGTCTGGGTATCGACATCCCGACTTTCTGCTATATGAAGCGGCTGCCGCCGCTGGCCTCGTGCCGGATGTGCCTGATCGAAATCGAAGGACAGCGCAAGCTGCAGCCGTCCTGCGCCACCGCGGTCACAGACGGCATGGTCGTGCGAACGAACACGCCGCTGATTGACGAAACACGTTCGTCCATGCTCGACATGCTGCTCGCCAATCACCCCCTCGACTGCCCCATCTGCGACAAGGGCGGCGAGTGTGAACTGCAGAACCAGGTGATGGCCTATGGGCCACGCGAAAGCCGTTTCCGCGATGCCAAACGCGTGTTCCATTCCGAAGATATCCGTCTGAGCCCCGTCGTCATCATGAATGTCAATCGCTGTATCCAGTGCCAGCGGTGCGTGCGGATGTGCGAGGAGGTGGTCGGCGCGGTCGCCTTGGGCACGGTCGAGAAAGGCATGGATACTGCCGTAACCGGGTTTGAGGGCAGTCTCGCGAGCTGCGACCAATGCGGCAATTGCATCGAAGTCTGCCCGGTCGGTGCGCTGATGAGCTTCCCCTATCGTTACAAGGCGCGGCCCTGGGATCTGGCCGAAACCGACACCATCTGCCCGCATTGCGGTACCGGCTGCCAGCTGACAGTTGGCACGCGCAAGGGCGAGTTCATGCGCGTGCGTTCAAAATGGGACCAGGGGGTCAACCGCGAAACGCTCTGCGTGCGCGGGCGCTTTGGCCTCGATTTTGTCACAAGCCCGGAGAGGATCAGGCGACCGATGGTCCGCCGTGATGGCGCCCTTGTCGCAGTTTCCTGGGAAGAGGCCGGGGACCACCTGAAACGGCGCCTTTCGGCGGTGGAAGGAAAGGCCGCAGGCGGGCTTGCCTCGCCACGCCTTCCAAACGAGACGCTTTATCAATTCCAGAAAATGATGCGCACGGTCTTCCGGACCAACAACATGGACTGTTCCTCGCGCTGGTCGACACCCTACGATCCGCTCGCTGCGTTGGTCACCGGCCACTACAGCCGCGCGCCGCTGGCGGACGTGATCGGCAACGATTGCGTGCTTGTCATCGGTGGTAACCCGACCGAGGAAAACCCGGTCACCGAATACCTCCTGCGGGACGCTGCGCGGCGGCGACAGACCGGATTGTTCATGCTTTCGGCCCGGCCATCCCGTCTGGACGCCGATGCCAGGGCGGTCGTGCGTGTGTCACCGGGCGGTGAGGGGCCAGGTCTCGCTGGGGTGGTGGCTGGGATCATGGCGGCGGCTGATGCGAACCTGCTGGGCGCCGTTCCCGCGAACCTCGGCGGATCGCCGGCGGCCATTGGCGATGAGGTATCTCGTCTGGTGCGGGCATTGCTCAACGCGCAGAGCGTCACACTGCTTGTCAGCGCCGAGCTCCTGAGGTCGTCGACAGCACGTGACACACTGCAGCAACTCTCAAACCTTATGCAGCTTGTCCGCCTGCTTGGCAAAAGACTGGCGATGCAGTTTCTCTTCGACCGCGCCAACCAGCTTGGAGCCTGGGATATGGGCGTGCTGCCGGCAACTCTGCCGGGGCTGCGCCCGGTCGCTGACGATCAGACACACACAACACTCGAACGGAGCTGGGGCAGTGAGATACCGTCCGAGCCCGGCTCGGATTTCGACGGGATGCTCGGCCTCTGCGACAAGGGGCAGATGGGCGCGCTCTATATTGCCGGAAGCGACCCGCTTGGGTCCTATCCCGACCGTGCGTACGTACAGCAGGCCCTTCGTGCCGCCGAGCTCCTGATCGTGCAGGATGCGTTTCTCACCGAGACTGTCGGCATGGCCGAGGTGGTGCTGCCGGCCGCGAGTTACGGCGAGGAGCCCGGGACCTTCACCAACAATGAGGGCCGGCTCCAAAAGGTCTGCAAGTTCCATGAACCCGTCGGCGAGGCACGCGGCAATCTGGAGATCTTCGACTTCGTCGCGGCACTTCGTGGCCACTCACTGCGACCATCGATCCAACGCGAGATTTTCGACGAGATTGCCAGGCTGGTTCCTGCCTACGACGGCTTGAACTGGGACGGCCTTGGCGCAGACGGAGCGTTCACCAAAGGGGGACTTGCGCCACCGGCTGGCGGGTTCTTCGCCCCGGCGCCTGCTTCCGCTCAATCCGACCGTCTCATGCTGGTCACCGGCAACTGCCTGTTCCACAATGGATATCTTTCCGAACGCTCGGAAATCCTGAATACGGTCGCAGATGACCCCTATGTCGAGATGGGCGCACAGGATGCCGAGGAGTTGGACCTTTCCGATGGCGATCAGCTTGTCGTGCGCTCAGCCCAAGGCGAGCTGACTGCAAAGCTCAAGGTCAACAGGCGCTTCCCGAAGAACCTTGTGTTCGTTCCTGAAAACTACAGCGCGTTGCGCCTCAACAGCCTGATGCAGCGGGGCGAATACCCGTGTCCGGTGGAGGTTCGAAAGGCGCGGGTGGCCAATGGAACCGCAGCCGCCGTCCTCGCACCTGACCCCGAAGACAACGCCCAGGGCAGGACCGGTGGCCGCCTCTAGCCCTGGCGTGCCTTGTCAATGATAGCTGACCCCGCAGATGTAATCCTGCAGATCCTGCTCCGTGCGCATCGCTTCCTCTAGCCTGTACTTGACCACGTCGCCGATGCTGACGATGCCGGCGATGTTGTCGCCTTCCATGACGAGCACATGGCGCGTACGCCGCTCGGTCATGATCGCCATCACGAGAGGCAGTAAATCGTCTGTGGAGCAGGTCGCCACACGCTGGCTCATGATCTCGCTGACGCGCATGGCGGGTGCTTGGGTGCCATATTTGGCGACGGCATTGCAGCAGTCCCGCTCCGACACCGTTCCCAGGCATTCCCCCGGGTAACGGGCGACGATAACGAAGCCGATGTTGTTTTCTCGAAACAACCTCAGGACCTCCACCATCGTGTGGTTGGGTGTAACCGAGACGATCTCGGGAGACTTGCTGTTCAAGATCTGGCGCACATGCATGTGGGCCTCCTCTCTGCGCGCTTTGCCTTGACGGCTGGCGCATTTTCACGTTCGTCGGATATTACGCCACCAATTGTACCCCTGCCGCCCGCCGGTCTCGACCAGGACCTTCGGTTCGACACTGAGGCGCGCAGCCACCACGCTGCCGCCAGTCGCTGCCTTGCCCGGCTTGGCAAGCAGATCGTCACGCCCGATCACAAGCTCGCGCGAAGAGAAGCTGGAGAATTCGTATTGCTGGCCAAGCGCGATCGCGTCTGCTGGACAGGCATCCTCGCACAGGCCGCAGAAGAGGCACCGTGCCGTATCGATCTCGAATTTCGCCGGATGACGCTTGCCCTTCTCATCCTCGTAGGGGACGACTTCGATGCAGTCGCATGGACAAATGCGCGCGCAGAGTTCGCAGGCCACGCACTTGATCTCACCCTCTTCGTCACGCTTCAGGAAGTGATGCCCACGGTAGCGTGAATAGGGAAGCCATTTCTCCTTGTCCGGGTACTGCATGGTTACCGGTTTGGAAAACATGTAACCGAAGGTCAGAGCCAAAGCCTTCGCCAGGTCGGCGAAGAACGCCCAGCCGATCCATGTGCCAATTCTGTCCTGCGCGTGCGACATCGCTGCCTCACTACCGAGCCGCTCTGGCCCCTAAAGGAAGACAAGACCAGTGATAATTATGTTCGCCATCGAGAGAGGAAGCAAGACTTTCCATCCGATCGCCATCAGCTGGTCGTAGCGGTAGCGTGGGAAGGTGAAACGGAACCAGATGAACATATAGACGAAGAATGCGACCTTGAGCGCGAACCACAGGAGCGGTGGCAAGGGGATGAGCGCGCCGTTCCAGCCGCCAAAGAAAAGGATCACCGCCAGGACCGACACCAAAAGGACGATGGCATATTCGCTCACCATGAACAACGCAAACCGGATACCGCTGTATTCGGTATGGAACCCGGCACCGAGATCGCCTTCCGCTTCCGCCAGGTCGAAAGGAATGCGCTGGGCTTCGGCCAGGCCGGCGACAAAAAACACGAAGAAGCCGATCGGCTGGTAAACGATGTTCCACACATCGGCCTGCGCACGCACGATTTCCAACAGGCTCATGGATTGCGCCAGCATGACCACGCCGATCACCGCGAACCCCATCGGGATCTCGTAGCTGATCATCTGCGCGCAAGTCCTGAGGCTGCCGAGGACGGCGTATTTGCTGTTGGCCGCCCAGCCACCGAAGATAACGCCATAGACCTCGATCCCAAGCACCGCGAAGACGAAGAGAAGCGCGACATTCATGTCGGAGACATAGAGGGAAATCTCGTTGCCGAGCACCGAGACGGATTCGCCGAAGGGGATCGCGACGAAGACGACAAAGGGCGGAGCAAGCGCCAGGATGGGAGCCATTTTGAACAGCAAGCGATCGGCCTCGGCGGGAATGTGGTCCTCCTTGGTCAGAAGCTTGATTCCGTCCGCCATAGGCTGCAGCAGCCCATGCCACCCAACCCGCATCGGCCCCATCCGCTGCTGCATGTGTCCGGCGATCTTGCGTTCCAGCCAGGTGAGAGGCAGAGGCAGCAGCAGCAGCATCGCAATAAGCAACGCGACCTTGAAGACGATCAATCCGGTGGCGAGTACGAGTTCCATAGTCCGCGGCTGCTTGTTCACGGGTTGAAACACATGGCCGGTTTTTATCTCCGGCTATTCATTGCGTACTCTGCACCTGTCAGGTCGCAGATACAACTGCGACGCAGTCCATGCGGTTGCGCCCATGATCTTGTCGCTGCCTCACAGCTGCTGTCGCAGGCATTCGATGCTTCGGCGACAGCCCGTCGGGGACCCGCGCTCGCGCTTGAAATTCGTCGATGCTTTCAAACGTCCAGGATCGCCTTGATGACGCCCGCCTCGGGACGGGCCCATTCCACCAGCAGGGCCGCGCCATCTTCCAGGCGTCCCCGATGCGTATTGAGGGCACGGGTCGGCACCTTGCCGGCCTCGATCTGGCGCACGACCTCGGCAAAGTCGTCCGGCTGGGCATTGCGGCTGGCCAGAAGCGTCGCCTCACGCTTGTGGAATTCGGGGTCGGAGAAGGTGATGTCTTGCCGTACGACGGAGAGCAGCACATAGCGCGCGCCGTGGGCGAGGAAGCCGAAACCCCGCTCGATGGGGCCGGCACTCCCGGTCGCGTCGACCACCACATCGAAACCGTCGCCGCCGGTCAGGCGGTTCGCTTCCGCCTCGGCGGAGGCATCGGCGAGCATTGCAGCGTCAGCGCCGAGCCGGTCTGTGGCAAAGGCGAGCCGGTCGGCGCGCGTGTCCATGACAGTCACATGCGCTCCGCGCGTCTTGGCGAAAATGATTGCCGACATGCCGATCGGACCGGATCCGGTAACGAGCACGCGGTCGGCGGCGTTGATCGCGCCGCGCTTGACGCCGTGCGCGCCAATCGCCAGGAATTCGATCATCGCCGCATCTTCAAGCGCGATACCGCCCGTCGGCACCACGTTGGCCTCGGGCACCGAAACATATTCGGCCATGCCGCCGTCGCAGTGCACGCCCAGCACGCGGATCGACTGGCAGGCATTCGTCAGCCCCTTCCGGCAGGCATGACATGTACCGCAGGAGAGATAGGGCACGATATAGACGTGTTCGCCCGTCTTGAGACGGCTGCCCTCAGGGGCTTCCTCGACCGTACCGGAAAGTTCGTGGCCCATGACGCGCGGGTATTCGAGAAAGGGGTGCTTGCCGGCGAAGATGTGAAAATCGGTCCCGCAGATGCCGACATGGCGGATGCGCACGAGAACCTCGCCAGCGCCGCGTGCCGGTGCCGGACGGGAGACAAGCGAAAGACGGCCGGGTTCTTCGCAGAGAAGCGCTTTCATGAAGTTCATCCTGATTGTCTGAAGGTTTGGACGGCACCACAGAGCCGCCGGGCATATCGATAAGGTCCTTACGCCTCATCATCAGTCGGCAGCCCGACCGGACGAGGGAGGTGCATGGGCGACCGTGGGTCGGCCGCCCCGCTGTCCGCTTACGGTTTCGGCATTTCCGCCGGCAGGTCGACGTTGTTGTACTTCTTGTAGATCTCGTTCAGCTTTCCGTTGGCGAGATCGGTCTTGACCCAGTCGTTGACCGCCGCCTTCAGCGCATCGTCGCCCTTGCGCAGGCCAACGGCATAGGGATTGACCTTGAGCACGAACTTGACCTCGAGCGGGTCGTTCGTCCGGCGCTCGTTGACGGCATTCATGATCTGCGGAGCGGAGATCATGATATTGTTCTGGTCGGAGACGAGTGCGGTGACGAGGGTCGCGTCGTCGTCATAACGCACGATGTTGGCTCCCGTCGCCTGGCTTGTGGCTACCTTGTCGTTGGTCGTACCGCGGGTTGTTGCGACATCCTTGCCCACCAGTTCTTCCAACCCCTTGATCTCAAGGCCCTTCGGAGCAGCTGCGATGACCTGGATGACGCCGTGCGGATCGGCGAAATCGATCACCTTCTTGCGTTCCTCACTGATGGAGAGCGAAGCGACGACCACGTCGGCCTTGTTTGTGAGCAGGAAGGGAATGCGGTTCGGGCTGGTCACCTCGATGATTTCGAGCTTCACGCCGAGATGATCGGCGAGCAGCTTTGCACTTTCCACCTCGGAGCCGGTCGGCTGCATGTTGGCATCCTGCATGCCGAAGGGCGGTGAGCCGAGGTCGATGGCGGCGCGCAGCGTGCCGCGTGCCTTGATGTCGTCAAGCGTATCGGCGATGGCGATTGCCGGGACGGCACCGAAGAGAGCGAGCGCCAAGGCGCTGGTCATCAGGGTTCTGCGTTTCATCATTTAATCTCCTCCTTGAGACATTTCGATCGAATTAGAGGCCGTTGCTCAGGAACTCGCTTAGTTCCTTGGTCTGCGGATTATCCAGCATCGCGCCGGGGCCCGTTTCCCAGACCTTGCCCTGGTGCATGAAGATCACCTTGCTCGCCACCTTGCGGGCGAAGGCCATTTCGTGGGTGACGAGGATCATGCTCATGCCCGCGCGGGCGAGATCCTCCATGACGCGAAGAACCTCGCCGGTGAGCTGCGGGTCGAGTGCCGAGGTCACCTCATCGAAGAGCATCAGCTTCGGTTGCATGGCGAGCGAACGGGCGATGGCGACGCGCTGCTGCTGGCCGCCGGAAAGTTGCTCGGGGTAATTGTCGGCCTTCTCCAGGAGGCCGACCTTCGCCAGCACCTGCTCGGCAAGCGCGCGCGCTTCAGCCTTGCCCATGTTCTTCACGCAGGAGGGCGCGAGCATGATGTTTTGTGCCACTGTCAGATGCGGGAAGAGGTTATAGCTCTGAAAGACGATGCCGACATCGCGACGCAGCGCCCGCCGATCGAGTGCAGCGTCGTGGACCTTGTGGCCGCAAACGAGGATCTCACCGCTGTCGATGGTCTCGAGTGCGTTGATACAGCGTAGCGCAGTCGACTTGCCTGAGCCCGAAGCACCGATCACCGCGATCACTTCGCTGGCGCCGATATCGAAACTGACCCCCTTCAGGACCTTCACGGCCCCGAAGCTTTTGTGCACGTTGCTGAGGCTAACGACGGCCGACATTGAGTTTCCTTTCAAGGCTGCGGCTCCAGGCCGAGAGCGGGTAGCAGATGGCGAAGTAGAAGGCGGCGACGACGATGAACACCGTGAAAGGCTCAAAGATCGTGTTGTTGACAAGCTTGCCGGCCTGGGCGAGCTCGACGAAGCCGACAACCGAGGCCAGCGAGGTGTTCTTGACGATCTGCACGAGGAAGCCGACGGTCGGCGCCGTGGCGATGCGCATGGCCTGCGGAAGGATCACCCGGGTCATGCGTTGCCAGCGGCTGAGCGCCAGGCATTCGGCCGCCTCCCACTGGGTCTTCGGCACAGATTCCAGGCAGCCGCGCCAGATTTCCGCAAGGAAGGCAGAAGAGTAGATGACAAGGCCAAGGCCGGCGGCGACAATGGCCGGCAGGCTATCGAGGCCGATGACGGCAAGGCCGAAATAGAAGAGGAAGAGCGTGACGAGCAGCGGTGTGCCCTGCACGATCTGGATATAGCCGCTGGCAAGTCGCCGCAGCAGCGGGCTTGGCGAAATCCGGGCGAGCGCCATGGAAAAGCCCAGGACGGAACCCCCGATGAAGCCGATTGCTGAAAGACCGATGGTCCAGAGCGCCCCGACGGCGATGAATTCGATGTGGACGGGCGTGAGCGACATGTCCTGTTCCTCCTCAGATGGCCGTGCCCAGCTTGCGCCGACGGGGGAAAATAACGAGGCCGAACAGGATGAAGGCTACCCGCACCACGAAGGACAAGGCGATGTATAGAGCCCCCGTGACGATATAGGTCTCGAAGGAGCGGAACGTGTCCGACTGGATGCGGTTTGCCACAGCCGTCAGTTCCTCGGCGGAAATTTGCGATGTGATCGACGAGGCGAGCATCAGCAGTACGTACTGGCTGGTCAGTGCCGGATAGACACGCTCGATCGCAGGACGCACGATGACGTGCCAATAGGTCTGGGTGCGCGTCAACCCAAGACATTCGGCGGCTTCCAACTGGGACTTGTGAATGGATTCGAGGCCCGCCCGCACGATCTCGCAGGTATAGGCACCAACATTGACCACAAGGGCTGCGACGGCTGCCGTGTTCGCCGATACCTTCAAGCCCATCGAGGCGAAGCCAAAATAGACCAGGAAGATCTGCACCAGCAGCGGTGTGTTGCGTATCGTCTCGACGTAGACCGCTACCAGAAATTTCAGCCAGGAAGGACCGTCCGCCCGCGCGATCGCGCAAAGCGTGCCGACAACGAAACCCAGGACTGTTGCGAGCGCAGAAAGCTTCAGCGTAAGCCAGACCCCCTGCAGGAACACCGGCCAGTACGGCAGGAGGGCGGAAAAGTCGAATGTATAGCTCATGCCGTCGCCTTCTGCCGGGAAACGATCGAGGAAAGAACCGGCGCTGGCGTACCGGCCCAGTCGAGGAAGGCCGCGATACGCCGTTCGACCTTCAGCGCGTGATTGCCAGCGATGTCGGCGATGCGGTGGTCGAGATAGGGATTGCGGAAGCGGTCCATGGTGGTGGCGACATAGGCGCGCGCCGCATCCTCCATCCCGCGTGCGGAGAATCCGGGCAGGACCTCGTCGCGATAGATCGCGTCGAGGCGGGTGTTGACGGCAGGGTCTGCCAGGATGGCACGAACGGTCTCATGCTCCGGACGTCCGTCGCGCTGCCAGATATCGGCAAGGACGCTGTGGCCGAGATTGAGAATATGCAGCTTGAGCCGCTCGTAGGGTTCGAGGTCGTCCGTCAGCACGATGGACGGATGCGTGCAGGGCAGGCGCAGGCCCGGCGTCCGCTCGATCGCCCAGAGCGCATAAGGCTCAGCCACCGCGCCCGCCGGCTGCAGCGGCTCGGAGACGATGCGATCGACGAGGGTGTTGGCGAAAACCACCTCCTGGTCGAGGAACCTCAGGAAATCCGCAGGGGCGCTGGCCGTCGCCGCAAGGTCGCGGACAATGGCCCTTAGCGCCGGTCCGTTGCGGTTGACGAGTTCGCAGGGCAGCACCGTCAGCGGACGCCCGCCGCGCTGCCAGCGGGCATGGAGAAGCTGAAGGAGCTTGCCGGGAAACGAGACAAGCGGCGTGTCAGCAGAAAGGCCGGTGGACGCCTCGCCAGGAGTGACCGCATAGCCTGAGTCACCGGTGTTGGAGACCACAAAATCGGCTTCGTGAGCGAAGAGATCGACGATTTCGGCCCAGTCGCCGGCGGTCGAAAGGCCGCGCGATACGCTTTTCACCGCAACGCGACGCTCGGTGGCCATGCCGTTTTCAAGGCCGCGAAGAACGACAGGAAAGCCCGCCGGATCGGAAAAGGCCGCAAGCCGACCGGCCCGCTCGGCAGAGCCCGAGGTCTGCACAATGACGACCGATGGCACGTCCTGACCCGCGTCCCGTGCCTCGTGCAGGAACAGATCCACATGCGCCTGAAGGAAGCGGCTCGTGCCGAATTGAAGGATGAGCCCTGTCATAGGCCGAACACCGGGAGGCGGCCGGTGCCCAGAAGAGGACAGCAACAGAAAAGGGTGTGAGGATGCGCTTCGCATCCATTGTCCGCGTGCATGAACTCCTCCTTCCACACAGCTGGTCTGTTTTTTTTGTATAAAAGACATTATTTGGACGGGCAATCTGTTTTTTTTATAAAAAAATCATTGTAAAAGACAAAGCGTCGGGGGGCGGCATGAAGACGAACACGCTTTACAAACGGACGCTCAATCAATGTCTTGACGTACTCGCACGCAAGTCGCCGGGATCAAAGCTTGCGTCTGAGCCGGTCCTGGCGGCCGAACTCGGCGTCAGCCGGACGACGCTGCGCGCCGTGCTGGCGGAGCTTTCGAGCAGCGGTATCGTCGCGCTCGACGGGCGCTCCAAAGTGCTCCTGCGCCTGCCGTGCGCCAAGGACTATCAGGCAGGGACTGATCTCGGGCCGCTCGCGGAGATCGTGGAACGCAAGTTCATGACCTGGATGGTGGGGCCAGATTGCAGTCCTGGCCAGAGCATCAATGCGCTCGATCTCGCCCGCCAGTTTGGGGTCTCCACGTCTGCCATCCGCGAATGCCTCAACACGTTCAGCCATTTCGGCCTGCTGGAGCGGCAGAGCAGCGGACGCTGGAAGGCCCTCGGTTTGACGGTGGACTTCGTGGCCGAGCTTTTCGACATGCGCGAATTCATGGAAATCCGGGCAGTGGAGCGCTTCATGGCGCTACCGCCCGACCATGCCGCATGGCGCACGCTTGCGTTCCTCGAACAGGAGCATCGGGAGATGCTGGCCGAAATCAGCTGGCGCTACCGCGATTTCTCCGATCTCGACCACCGGTTCCATAAGCTGGTCCACGGCATCGCCCCCAACCGGTTCTTCATCAATATCCAGGGCGTGATGTCGGTCATTTTCCACTATCACTATCAATGGAGCAAGAAAGACGAGCGACAGCGCAATCACGTCGCGGTCGAGGAACATCTGGCCTATATCGCTGCCCTTCAGAGTGGCGACCTCAAACAGGCGCGGCATGCCTGTGCCGAGCATCTGAAGACCGCCCGCTCAACGCTTCTCTCCTCGATCGAGATCGCCTCGGACTGACCACGTCGCGTCCTTTCTCGGACAGACATCGCCCGCATGTCGCCCCGGGTTCGAAATCCGCCTCGAAACCCTGCCGTCGGCAAGGCCCTTCAGTTTCCTTCGTCGGGGATATTCAGCACCTCCCCACAGGCCTTGCAATGCACGGCATCGGTATCGTGCCGCTGCAGGCCGCATCTGGGGCACGGGAACGTAACTTTGTGCGGACGCACGACCGCCTGCGCCAGCCGTACAAAAAGCGAGATGCCGACGATCATGGTGACCACCGACGTGAGCTTTCCGAGGGTTCCGGGCAGCGTGATGTCGCCGAAGCCGGTCGTTGTGACAGTTGCGACCGTGAAATAGAGGGCGTCGACGAAGCCTTCCTCACCGTTTCTGTCGTAGAAGAACGACGTGTAGACGAATCCGGTGATCAGGAAGAGGAAGACCAGGAAGTTCAGGATTGCGCGCAGAACCTCAACGAATTCGCTGCAACCAATCCGACGCAATCCTGCGAGAAGAAGGGGGCTACGGCCGAGCGCCCAGAGGCGCATGACCCGGAGGAAGGCGAAATTGAAGAGAAGGGACGGGAAGAGCAGGGTCGCCAGAATGATCAGGTCGACCCATGTCATCGGTCGAACGAGCCATGCGCCGACTGAGGGGGCTGCGACTGCGCGGGCCACCATCTCGAGAATGATCCACGCCGCAATCGCGTAATCGATGATCAGGTAGGACGGTCCCGTTCGCAGATAGGGCCCGAGGACGAAAAACGCGAGGATGGCTATATCAACCGCCATGAAAGCAGCCTGCACCGCCATCGCCTTGGCGTCATCGCTCGTTTCGAGGCGACGAAGCCAATCGCGGATAGACTGCCGATACGAACGATCACCAAGGTCGAGGATGCCCATGTATCGGAAATCTACTCGCTTTGCGCGCCTCGTTATAGATCAAAATAGCGAGGGCAAACGACATGCGTACACGACATGGGTACACTTTGGGTATGTGCTCGAACTGGCGTCAGGCAAACACCTAGTCTAGGCTGGCCAGATCTAATCGGAGCGACGGGCCTCGGCGGGCTTCTTTGACGAAGCTCGCTTGCGTTTCCCGCCCTTGCCGGGATTCGACCGCACCCGGCTTCGCAGGCTTATCCGCGATGGAATCGGTTGCGCATCGACCCGAAGCGGTTTCGCATTGATCGCTGCGATGCTTGCCTCAAGCGCAGTCAGCCCGGAAATCACATTATCGAAGATGCCCATGTCCTGCTCCGTTGTTTCTGGCAAAAAACCTAACATGGGTTCCTGGGGCAAGCCACACATATTAGAGGATTCTTATTTTTCGAATCAATCGAGCCTACCAACGCGACGACGGTGCTCCGGAATTTCGTCCTCGGACCTCAACCGCGGACGTAGTCTGCCGCAGGTCCGCCATACGCCATTTGCGGCCTGTAGCTGCGATGAGCCTGCTCCTTGTCCACCTCATCTGATGCTGACGCCCGAAAACGGCTCTTGATACCATCACAAGAATAATTTCAGTATCATCGGGGGAAGGGCAGCCAAACCAGGAGAGCACCGTCGCGTCAAGATTTGCAAGCGCTTGCAAGAGCTTGACGGCGAGGTAGGCCTTGGTCATGACGGCACCGCGGACGGCATCGGCAATCGCTCCGTCTTATTTTTGTCGTTGCCGCGGAAATCGAGCGCAGCGCTTTACAGAACCGATGGCGAAACCGCGCTCTTTCATTGCCACGTACAGCGCTCGACGCTGCCCTGACTGCTACATCGAGCCTTGAACGTGATTGGCAGCGTGTGGCAAGGTCGCGCCCACCACCCTAGACAGACGAAGCAAAGGGAACCCGGCATGTCGGATTTGCCAAATGAAGAGACAAGTTGCCCGGACCCAGCGACTGCAGAAGCGCCAAAACCAATGGGCATCCTCCAGCGGCGCAAGATCGAAGCGGCCATTATCGCGCCGATCTATGATGAGTTGAGGCAGCGGCTGGGCGAAGCGGAGGCACAGGCGATCATCGATGCCGCTGTAAGCAAGGCGGCGATGCGGGCCGCCCGTGAATTCGCAGACGCGACGGAGGAAGGCACCAGTCTGTTGACGTTTCAGGCGCTGCAAAGCCTTTGGACGCAAGATGACGCCCTTGAAATCGAGGTCGTCCGGGCGGATGACAAGGTGTTTGACTACAACGTCCTGCGCTGTCGTTATGCCGAAACCTACCGCGAGATGGGGCTCGGCCATATAGGCCATCTCCTGTCCTGTAACCGGGATGCCGTCTTCTGCAAAGGCTACGATACTCGCATCAAAATGTCTCGAACGCAGACCATCATGCAAGGCGCGACACATTGTGACTTCCGGTATGTCCTGGAGGAGAAAACCGCGCCGTAGCCGGTCACCGCCAGGGCAATTCAACCAGGCTTCATTTCCACGAAGATCGCTGACCTCGTCAGCGGACAGCGGGAGCCTCCGGCGTGGTCCAAGGAGCGCCCTTCGAGCACTCCCACAGGATCACTTCCACCGATTTTGCGAACCGAGATTGGCATGGGGAGCCGAGGACAGTCGATCAGGGCGCGCAGCCTCTTTAATGGGCAGCAGGTATATTTGCCAGCTGGCTCGGCGGCCTGAAAAAGCGACCATCGTCCCTGGCGTCTTCCAGCGAAACGGGCTCGCCCATGGGGTTAAAAAACAAGCATATTCTGAAAGCGAAAGATCATCCTATGCATCACACGCATAGGTGAGGTGAGATATTGTCACTGTTTTAAACCGATTGAACCACCTATATCTCAACCATCGAAACGACGCCGGAGCCAAGCAAGGTTGCTGACGTCATTAGCCCTCAGGAAAGGGGATTATCATGAACGTAGCACGCTCTTTCAACAACTGGCGCAAGTTCCGTCAGACTGTTAACGAACTCGGCCGTATGTCCAGCCGCGAATTGCAGGACCTTGGCATCGACCGCGCCGACATCCGCAGCGTTGCCCGCGCAGCGGTCGCCCGCTGACCGCGCGCACCTTCCGTCTCCAAGACTGCCCGACGCCCGCTGGTAACGCGGGCGTTTTTGCGTCGATCGCGATAGCCGAGGTCGGTTCAGGCCCTGTACTCATCGCCAGTCTTACCAGCTTGCATTATTTGCATAGCTGCAGTGCAACATAAGACATGGAAACTGCCGCCGAACGATGTAGTGTTGGAGCTGTCGAAGCAATGCACCTCCTCCCGCAAGGCTTCGAGTTTCAGACGGCCAATCTCCTCCCAGGGACGTCTGAAGGAACAGCGACACTCCTCCTCCCAGTCGCTGTTCGGTTCTTTTCGAAAAGCCTGCCGCACCTCCTCCCGCGGCAGGCTTTTTGCTTTTGGGCCATGTCTCGCTCAAAGGCAGGGATCGAGTTGCGGCAGTTTTCCTTCGTCGCGCACACAGATGCAGGAATAGTGGTGCAGCGCTTGCCCGGGGCCAATCTGGAGCCTTCGAATTCCTGTTAAGCCCCCGCGCGATTGCTTCTCGCCGGTTCCATCGCACTAAGAAGTTTCCTGAACCTCCAGTCCGGCTTGGCTTACCAGCGCAGTAGCGACCGCGATGTCAACGCGCCGAGGATGCCGCACAGGACGATGCCGAGCGTGTACCAGAGCGCTACGAAAGGCAGTCCGTTTTCGATGCAGCCCCAGGAATAGGTCCAGGCACCGACGGCCCCAGCCGTGATGCCGGCGACAAATCCCGCCAGACGAAGATGGGTCGGGGCCGCGCGGCGCAGGAACCAGATATTGGCGGCGAAGACCGGAAGGGCCGCACCAAGGATGATTATCGGGCAAAACCAGGAGGAAATGCCGAATATCAATGCCGGATAGTCGCTTGCCGGAGATGCATGCAATTGCCACAGGCCAAGTGCGACCAGGATCAGGTAGATGATAAGAGCGGCAATACCGCGGCTGCGTGGAACGCCACCCGGTCGAGCGACGATCATCAGCGCGCCGATGCCGGTTAGCGCGAGCAACAGCGGATAGAAGGACTTGACCCAGAAGGCCGGCAGATGAAGCGCTGTCGACAGGTCGGGCCTCAAGCCATGCGCAAAGAATATCAGGGCCGCCGACAGCACAAGACCAGGCGCCAGAGCCAATGCCAGCAGCCGCCCGAGCGCACCCGGCGAAACCGGCCGCAGGTCTCGTGCCAGAGCGTTGATGAGGTCATCGGTCGTCACTTACCTTCGCCTTTCAATTTCGCCGCCATTGCCTGTATGCCGCGGAATACACTGATCTTGACCGTGGCTTCGCTGCGCCCGCTGCTTGCCGCAGTTTCGGCGACGGAATGTCCTTTGAGCCTTACATCCCGGATCATCTCGCCCTGCCATGCCGGCAGGCTTTTCAGTAACCGGTCGATATCCATGCCCGCGGCGATCGCATCCTCGCTATAGGCGTCCACCATGTCTTCGACCATCTCCAGACCGAGATAGGAACGTCCACCCGTCCTGCGGTGGTGATCCACCAGCTTGTGGCGCGCGATGGTGAAGAACCATGCCGTGAACGGCCTGCCCCGATCATAGGTGATCCTGCGTTGATGCAGGGCGAGCAGTGTTTCCTGAACAAGGTCCTCAACGTCGGCCGAGGCTGAGCGGTAGAGCCGTCGCGTGTAGTAGCTTGCAAGCAGATGCCGCAGCATCTCGAGCAGACAGCGATATGCCGCCTCGTCGCCATCGAGGGACAAGAGCATCAGGGCTTTCAGCTCGGGCTCGGTCAATTGCTTCATGTCTATGAGCACTCATACGGCCAGATGAGGAAACCGTTACACGCGGGCGAAAGGAAAAGCGAGAAAACTGAAGCGACAGAATTTTCACGATCACATGACCGTGATGCCTGTAACCGGTCAGCGCTACGGCCGAAGGAGCCGATGTGACCGTCGTCGCATCCTGCGGCGACCACGCAACCTGGGAGAACCAGCATGAGCATTCGTCCTTTCGCCGTCACTGCAGGCACGGTCTTTCTCGGTCTTTTCCTTGCCGCTGGCGGGACCAGCGCACAGACGGGCACGGACACGATGAAGAAGTCCGACACGATGAAAATGGACAGCATGAAGACCGGCTCCATGAAAACAGACAGCATGAAGATGGGCATGAGCAAGGCCGACTGCATGCACAAGGCCGGCATGGAGAAGGACAGCATGAAGAAGACCGAAATGATGAAGAGCTGCGATGCGATGAAGTGATCAGGTGGCGCCTTTGCCGGTGAAACTCCGGCGGGGGTGGCGCCGTATAGCAAGATGACGACTGCTGTGAGGACGCGATCAATGGAAACTGCTGATCTTGGCATGACGAGCGGACGAAGGCTGATCCGTCGCCACAGCCTGACTGTGCGCCTGTCGCACTGGCTTAACGTGTTGTGCATGACGATCCTGCTGTTCAGCGGGCTGCAGATCTTCAATGCCCATCCGGCCCTGTACTGGGGCCAATATGGTGCTGACAGCGATCCATCCTTCCTCTCCCTGGAGGCGGTGGAGCAGGGGGATGCCATCCGGGGTGTCACTCGCGTCGGCGGGCTTTCCTTCGACACGACCGGAACGCTCGGGGTGTCGAATGTTGATGGCGAACCCACGGCGCGCGGGTTCCCCGCCTGGATCACGCTCCCGAGCTACCAGGATCTCGCAACCGGGCGCCGGTGGCACTTTTTCTTTGCATGGCTGTTTGTCGTCAACGGCCTGATCTACCTGGGCTACGGTCTTCTTACCCGCCATTTCCGCCGCGACCTGTTGCCGACGACCGACGAACTGGCCCCCGCGCATCTGGCGCAGGAGGTTGTCGACCATGCCCGACTACGTTTCCCCAAGGGTGAAAAAGCGCGCAGCTACAATGCCTTGCAGAAGCTGACCTATCTGCTGGTAATCTTCGTGGCTCTGCCGCTGATGATTGCCACCGGCCTCACCATGTCACCGGGGTTCGATGCTTTCGCACCATGGCTCATCGATCTTTTTGGCGGTCGTCAGTCGGCCCGGACGCTGCATTTCATTACCGCCAGCTCACTCGTTGCCTTCGTTGTCGTCCACGTTGCGATGGTTCTGGTGTCCGGCGTCTTTAACAACATGCGTTCGATGATC
Source organism: Rhizobium sp. 57MFTsu3.2 (assembly GCF_012932765.1). Lineage (NCBI taxonomy): Bacteria > Pseudomonadati > Pseudomonadota > Alphaproteobacteria > Hyphomicrobiales > Rhizobiaceae > Rhizobium > Rhizobium sp. 57MFTsu3.2. Next base: position 143,911 of record NZ_JDWI01000002.1, on the reverse strand, counting down.
ACCGGTCGCTACGCGATCCAGACGGAGCCAAAGCGATGAGCAGCCTCATAACCCGCCGCCGATTTCTGATTGGCTCGACGCTTGGCGCATCGGCGCTTGGTCTCAGCGGCTGCGACATGTTGGTCGAAAACCCGAAAGTGCAGTCGGTCCTGAAGATCGCCGAGGGCCTGACGATGCGCACGCAGCGCCTGCTGATCGGAGATGACGCACTCGCGCGCGAATTCACCATGGCGGACATCTCGCCGACCTTTCGAGCCAATGGCACGAGCATGCCGGACGGGGCGCAATATCAGGAGCTGCTCGGCCGGAAGTTCCAGACGTGGCAGCTGCAGGTCGGCGGTCTGGTCGAGCGTCCGGCGGCTTTCTCGCTCGCCGCATTGAAAGCGATGCCGTCGAAAACCCAGATCACCCGGCACGACTGCGTCGAGGGCTGGAGCGCCATCGGCCAGTGGACCGGCGTTCCGCTCGGCGCCCTGTTGCATCAGGTCGGCCTGAAGCCAGAGGCGCGCTATATCGTTTTCCATTGCGCCGACGAATACGAGAAAACACTCGACAACAGCGGCTGGTATTACGAGAGCATCGATCTCGTCGATGCCTTCCATCCGCAAACGATCCTCGCCTATGCGATGAATGGTCGGGACCTCGAGGTACCGCATGGCGCGCCGCTCAGGCTCCGGGTCGAGCGGCAGCTCGGCTACAAACAGGCAAAATACCTGATGCGCATCGAGGCGCTTGCCGATCTGTCTGGTCTTTATGGCGGCAATGGGGGGTTCTGGGAAGACCGCGGCTACGAATGGTACGCCGGAATTTGATGTTCGCGGGGCCGGCCTGTTGGCAGCGCCTCGAGAAAGCCGACGGTTTCAACCCGCATCCGCCGGCCGTTTCGATGTCAGGGTTTCAAGAAGGAAAAGCAGATGTCCCCTATTTTCAAAACCGGCTTTACGTTGCTTGCAGGCGCGCTGATGGCCGTCACCGTGGGCTTTTCGGCAAACGCTGCGGACCCGATCCGCGTCCGTGGCACGGTCGAGGGCCTCGAGGGCAGCACGCTGTCGGTGAAGACACGCGAAGGCACCGATGCCAAGATCATGCTCAAGGATGGCTGGAAGGTTTCGAGCGTCGCCAAGGCGTCGATTGACGACATCAAGCCAGGTGATTTCGTTGGCATCGCGTCCCTGCCCACCGCCGACGGTGGTGATGGCGCACTCGAAGTGCTGATTTTCCCTGCCGCCATGAAAGGCACCGGCGAGGGCAGTTATGCCTGGGACCTGAAGCCAAACAGTTCGATGACCAACGCGACCGTGGCCGATGCGGTCAAATCGGTCGACGGCCGAACCGTGACGGTAAAGTACAAGGGCGGTGAGAAGAAAATCTCCATCCCGGACGGCACGCCCGTCGTCACCTTCGCTCCGGCGACCGAGAGCGACATCAAGAGCGGCGCGACAGTGTTCATTCCGTCAGAACGGGCTGCCGATGGCTCGATGTCCGCCCTTCGCGTCGTTGTCGGCACCCACGGCATCGTGCCGCCGATGTGAAAGTTTGGAAGGCGACCTTGGGAGGGCATGCCGGGACAGGCCTGGGCCCGGGCTTCGGCTGCAGGAGCCTGCCCTCCCATCTGCATACAAGGAACCTCGAACGACAGGAACGGAGGCCTCTTCTAGAGGCCTCCGGATGTTCGAGGAGGATATAGTCAAGCCGTTCGCCAGGGTCTGATATTCTTGCCCAGGCCGTCATGGCGTAGGGCCCGTGGTAAGGCAGCATTCGGCGCGACACTGCATAGAGCCCTTTTGGCCCTCTCGGGTGTCTCGACGAAGATGGCGGCGTTCTCCGAGGCTCCTGTCGTCGAGGAGAAGGAGACTGTACCGGTCGCAGTGGACAAGACCGTCAGGAAGAAATCCAACATCCTCGGCTGGGCTAGCACGGCATTCGGTGGCGGTGGGTTCGGTCTTGCTGCCTTCTCTGGCTTCGACTGGCGGGCCTTGGTTGTCATCCTCGGTTTTGCCGTTGTTCTCACCATTGGCATGCATGGTGGGTATCGGCGTGGTATGGGCCAATCTTAACAACACCGTGGACGATCTGAAGCAAACTCAGCGCGAGCTTGCAGACCGGTTCGACCGCGAAGCTCTCGATCGCAAGGAGCGTCAGAAGATCTACCAAGTGACCATGGACGGGATGAATACCCAGATTGGCCAGATTGCTCCGCTTCAGTACCAGCAGTCTCAAATGCTTGAGAAGGTCAGCGAGAACAAGACCAGCATCGCTCAAACAAGCGGATTGATCGCGTCGTTGAGTCCTTCGGCGGTAAGCTGGATACGGTCCTCGACACCGTCAACAAGGTCGCTACCCGAGGAGAGGTGTTGTCCGGCAAGATCGACGAGCCAACGGGAAGAGCGAAAAGTCGCTATAGGCCTTAAAACAAATACCCCGCCAGGAGGCGGGGTATAACTCGTTCCTAATTGGTTGTGTATTGCCCAGCTTACTCAGCAGGCAGCGCGTCTCATAGGGACGTCGTGCGATGCGATATTGATCTCCCTGAGAGCCTGAACCATCTTGTGCGGCTCAGAATTGATCAGAAGGAGATATGCCCTCATCGCCTGCACAGGCCGCGAACGGCCCTGTTCCCACTGCTTGAGTTGGTCTAAGCCAAACCCGAACGTCGACGCGAAATCTTTCTGCGTCAGACCCGTGCGCACACGTATGGCCTTGACATCGATCTCGGCCGGCACATGGAGCTTGTAAGGTTCGGCTTCGTCGCGAGCAACGGCCAAAGCCTCATTCAAGCCCTCTGCGATTTGATCGAATACCTTCTTGCTCATTGTCATTCTCCTACTGCGATCGGTAAAACCCGTCTTGAATATTCTTGGACCACACGGTCAGATATTTTCTTCAGATCGTTCCGCTCGCCCTTGGTGAGATTGGATTTCTGACCTTTCCCAAAGGCGGTGATCAGGAACACAGGAAGATTCTCCCCGGAAAACAGCGTGATGGTTCGAACACCGCCGCTCTTACCTTTGTTATTTCCTCTAATGGCCCAGCGTAGCTTTTTACACCCACCGGTGCCTTCCATCTCGTCTCCCGCATCAGGGTTCTCTGACAGATGATCGACCAGAGCTTCTATGTCCTGTTCGGACATCCCGGCTGCCAGAGCAGCCTTGCGGAAAGACCAGAGTTCTGTGACCGTGTGCATGGACCTCTTATGTGAGTAAAATACGCACCTAGTCAATACGTATTTCACATTAAAGTTCCGTAAATAGACCTTAGAGGTAGGCTTCGCGCGAGGTAGAGTTACTCGAGACCTAGTACCTCTTCAAAGACTTAACCCTCTTCGGAGGAATGCAAGCGGCCCGCAATCGGGGTGCGGGCCCCGTGATCATAGCACGGGCGCCCTTGGTGGGGCGCTCTACTGCGTTTGCCGCCCGATTACGTCAATGCTACCGTTCGACCGTAGCGATAGAGATGGCCAAGCCACGTGCACGATTCCCGAATGGATTCCGTTACATTAGAGCTTCAAAGGGACATCTACGTGGCGGGGCACGCGCTGCGTAAAGGCAGCTATTCCGGTCTCCGTTTTGAAGCAGCGCATCGGGCGACAAAAAGCCGCCCGACGCAGGTTTTTCGCTTGGAACCGCCACCCGATGATTGTGGTGGCCTTCAAACGACTCTTGACGTCACGGCTCTGTAGCCAACGGCACAATAATAGTCGTTTCAAGCGGCTGAACTCCGGCCAAAAAAAGCCCCGCGGAAGTGCAAGACCAAGCGGGGCTCTCAGTTGGGGAGACGACGGTGGGGGAACTCGCAAAGGCATAGACCGTCTCTCGGTTTACGTGGCCATTGGTCTGCTTCTTCCTGCGCTTCAGCGTCACGCCGTGCCACGGATTCGGCGTGTCGGTGCGGAATAGCTCCGGATGGTGCGGCTTCATCCGTTTCCACATGGCCTTACAGTAGGTGACGACCTTCTCGGCCATGCGAGTGCCGCCGAACTGCGTTCCAACTGCGGCGTCCTTCGACTTGCTCCGCTCACCTCCACGAATGCATTGACGCTACTCGTGTCGTGTCCCGCCATTGACACCACCATCGCTCCATGTATTCTTTTATAAAAGCGCATATACCATAATTGTGGAACAAAACGGGAGATAGATATGAGAATGAAGCTCGCATTCCTCGTCGCCACGGCGTTGATCGCAACACCGTCTTTTCTGCTGGCGCAGGAAAAAGGCGGCGTGATCAACGTCGCCACGATTGGCGAACCGCCCACACTCGATCCGATGACGTCGACAGCCGACCTTGTCGGTATCGTCACGCAGCATATCTTCGAGACGCTTTATACGTTCGACAAGAAGTGGGCCGTAACGCCGCTATTGGCCGAAAGCCTTCCTGAGGTTAGCGCCGACGGGAAGACCTACACGATCAAGCTGCGCACGGGCATCAAGTTTCATGACGGCAGCGACATGGCATCCGACGACGTCGTTGCCTCGCTCAACCGTTGGACCAAGCTTGCCTCACGCGGGAAACAGGCTGCTAGCTTTATCGAGTCGATCACTGCAACCGACGCATCGACCGTCACGATCAAGCTGAAACAGCCCTACGCTCCACTGGTCTCGCTGCTTGCCTTCAACAACTCCGCTGCGATCATCATTCCCGCGGAAAAGCAGGCCGACACGATGACGGATTTCATCGGCACCGGCCCATACATGCTGAAGGAGCGTAAGGCTGACCAATATATCCAGCTCGTTCGCTTCAATGACTACAAGCCGCGCTCCGGCGACAGTGATGGCTATGGCGGCGCCCGCCATCAGTATCTCGACGAAATCCGCTTCGTACCGGTGCCGGATGCCAACACCCGCGTCGAGGCCGCCGTCTCTGGCCAATACGACTATATCGACTCCCTGCCGGTCGAATCCTACGACAAACTCAAGTCGTCAACGGCAACCCAGCCGCTGCTCCTGAAGCCGTTTGGCTACCCGGTATTCGTCTTTAACACCGCTGCCGGCGTTACAAAGAACGTTGCGATCCGCAAGGCAATCCGCCAGGCGCTCAGTATGGAAGACATGATGGGAGCCGCCTTCGGCGGTACGGACTTCTACGCGGCGGATGGCAACATCTATCCTGGCAACTTCGCCTGGAGCACGGACGCAGGTGTCAAAGGCAACTACAATGTCGCGGATCCGGAAGGCGCAGCCACGGCTGCCAAGGAGGCAGGCTACAACGCTGAGCCCATCCGCATCCTGACCAGCCGCCAGTACGAGTTCCACTACAAGATGGCCCAGGTCGCGGCCGAATATCTGAAGCTGGCGGGCTTTACGGTGGACCTCCAGGTTGTCGACTGGGCGACGCTGACACAGCGCCGCACCGACAAGGCGCTGTGGGACATCTATATCAGCCACAGCCCGTTCCTTCCGGAACCGGCCCTGATCGGCTCCCTGTCTCCGAGCTCGCCTGGATGGTGGGACACGCCGGCGCGCAAGAGTGCCGTCGATGCGTTCACCACCGAGATCGACCCAATGAAGCGCGTTGAACTCTGGGCCAACGTCCAGAAGACGATGTACGACGAGGTGCCGTTCATGAAGATTGGCGATTTCAACGCCGTCTCGGCCATGTCAACGAAGCTTCAGGGTGTCGATCCCGCCCCCTGGCCATACTTCTGGAACGCATCGATCAAGTAGTAACCCAGCGTGCCGGGTGCTGGTCCCGAGGCCGGCATCCGTCCACGATCGTGCTGTGTTTGGACACAGGAGCCGCTTTCCATGATACGCTACATCCTTCAGCGCCTTCTTGGCATGATCGTTGTGATGTTTCTCGTCGTCACGATTGTCTTCGTGATCGTGCGTGTGACGCCCGGCGACCCCGCCGCAGTCATGCTCGGCCCTGATGCAACCACACAGGACGTTGCCGAATTGCGCGCGCGCCTCGGTCTCGACCAGTCGATCGTCGTTCAATACTTCTTCTATATAGGACAGCTTCTGAAGGCGGATCTCGGCCAGTCGATCTTCCTCAACATGCCGGTGACGTCGGCGCTTCTCGAACGCGCAGAACCCACCTTCTTCCTGACGATCTTCTCGCTCCTGATTGCAAGTGTCGTCGCACTGCCGATCGGCATCTATGCCGCCTACCGACGCGGCTCGTTCATCGATCAGTTGTCGACAACCATTGCCATGCTGGCCGCAAGCATCCCGAGCTTCTGGCTCGGCCTCATTCTCATGCAGTCCTTCGCCGTGCGCCTGAACCTGTTTCCTGTCTCCGGATACGGCGGCCCCGGCGCGTCCTTTCTTGAGCGCATGTACCACCTGACGCTGCCTTCCTTGGCCCTCGGCCTTGTCTCCTCGGCGCTGATCCTGCGCTTTACGCGCGCCTCGATGCTTGATGTGCTCGGCGACGACTACATTCGCACCGCGCGCGCCAAGGGGCTGGTCGAACGCAAGGTTGTCCTCAAGCATGCGCTGAAGAATGCCTTGATCCCGATCCTGACTGTGCTTGGCCTCACTGCCGCCGTGCTGATTTCAGGTGCTGTTGTAACGGAGACCGTGTTTGGCCTTCCGGGGGTCGGCAATCTCGTCGTCTCTGCCGTTCTCAGACGCGACTACCCCGTCATCCAGGGCGCGCTGCTGGTCATTGCCGGCCTCTACGTCCTCATCAATTTCGCAATCGACATGCTCTATCTGCTGGTCGATCCAAGGGTGCGCTACTGATGGCTGATATCGTAACCACCACCGAGAGACCCGCCGCAGCCGAGCGCAGCAAATTTCTTCGCCGCCTGTTGAGACGCAAGACGGTCGCCGCCGGCATCATAGTGCTCACGATCTTCGTGCTGTTGGCGGCATTGGCGCCCTGGATTGCGCCGTACTCGCCCTCGAAGCTGTCGATCGTCAACCGGCTCAAGCCGCCGAGTGAAATGTTCTGGTTTGGCACCGACGAGTTCGGCCGCGATGTGTTTTCACGCACCATCTATGCCGGGCGGCTGTCGCTGCTGGTTGGCGCCGCCGTTGTCGTGCTCTCTGCATTGATCGGTGTCACGCTCGGTCTGCTCGCCGGCTTCTTCCAGAAACTCGATACGCCGATCGCCCGCCTGATCGACGCGATGATGTCTTTTCCCGATATTCTCCTGGCTATCGCTCTTGTCGCAGCTCTCGGGCCATCGCTGACGACGGTCATCGTTGCCCTGTCGATCGTCTACTCGCCGCGCCTGGCGCGTATCGTTCGCGCCTCGACCCTGGTCATCCGCGAGCTACCCTATGTGGAGGCCGCGCAGGCGCTCGGCATTTCCACCTTCCATATCATGACGCGGCATGTGCTTCGCAATCTTCTGTCGCCGATCCTGGTGCAGGGCACCTTCCTGTTTGCCAGCGCCATGCTGGCCGAAGCCGGACTTTCCTTCCTCGGCCTCGGCGTCAGCCCCGAAATCCCGACCTGGGGAACCATGATCGCAGCCGGTCGTCAATATATAGGCCAGGCCGACTGGATGACCTATTTCCCGGGCTTCGCCATCATCCTCTCCGTACTGTCGCTGCAAATGGTTGGCGACGGTCTCCGGGACATGCTCGACCCAAGACTTCGAAAGGACCTTTAGAATGACCGGTGAAAAAGCGGGCAAGCCGCTCCTCATCACCAATGTAAAGCCTATGGCTTTCGGCGCGGCTTCCCCCTCCAGCAGCACGACGGACATCCTTGTCGGCGCAGACGGCAGGATCTCCGCAATCGGCCCGTCGCTTGCCGCGCCAGCAGATGCCGCGCGCGTCGACGCCAAGGGAGCCTGGATCTCGCCCGGCTGGGTCGATCTTCACGTCCATATCTGGCATGGCGGCACCGACATTTCGATCCGTCCGTCGGAATGCGGCGCCGAGCGAGGCGTCACGACGCTGGTTGATGCCGGATCAGCTGGGGAAGCCAACTTCCACGGCTTCCGCGAATATATCATCGAGCCGTCGAGAGAGCGCATCAAGGCTTTCCTGAACCTTGGCTCGATCGGCCTTGTCGCCTGCAACCGCGTTGCCGAGCTGCGCGATATCAGAGACATCGACCTCGACCGCATTCTTGAATGCTATGCTGAAAATAGCGAACACATCGTCGGCCTGAAGGTACGGGCGAGCCATGTCATCACCGGTTCCTGGGGTGTCACGCCTGTCAAGCTCGGCAAGAAGATCGCCAAGATCCTCAAGATCCCGATGATGGTCCATGTCGGCGAGCCGCCGGCGCTCTATGATGAAGTGCTTGAGATCCTCGGTCCCGGAGATGTCGTTACCCATTGCTTCAACGGCAAGGCCGGGTCGAGCATCATGGAAGACGAGGACCTCTTCAATCTCGCCGAACGTTGCGCTGGCGAAGGTATTCGGCTCGACATTGGCCATGGCGGCGCATCCTTCTCCTTCAAGGTGGCGGAAGCAGCCATCGCACGCGGCCTTCTGCCGTTCTCCATCTCGACCGACCTGCATGGTCATTCGATGAATTTCCCGGTCTGGGACCTCGCGACCACCATGTCGAAGCTCCTGTCCGTCGGCATGCCCTTCGACAAGGTCGTGGAGGCTGTGACGCACGCACCGGCCTCGGTCATCAAGCTGTCGATGGAAAACCGTCTTTGCGTTGGCGAGAGGGCGGATTTCACGATCTTCGACCTCATCGATGCCGATCTCGAAGCGACCGACTCCAACGGCGACGTTTCCCGCCTGCAGAAGCTGTTTGAACCGCGATATGCGGTGATCGGATCGGAGGCGATCGCGGCCAGCCGCTATATCCCGCGTGCCCGCAAGCTCGTCCGTCACAGCCACGGCTATTCGTGGCGCTGAACGGAAGGTCCAAACCGCATGATAGGAGCAGACGTGGACACGTCCCCAGCAGAGGCCGCAGCAGCGGTACAGACACCCTACGAGCGCCTCGCGGCGCTCGGCATTACGCTGCCATCAGCTCCCCCGCCCATCGCCAACTTCATTACCCATGTTCGCGAAGGCAACATCCTCTATCTGTCGGGTCAGGGCCCGCGGGAAGCGGACGGTCATCTGCACGCCGGCAAGGTTGGCAGCGAAGTGAGCACGCAAGAAGCCTATCAGCATGCACGGCTCACCGGCATCAACCTGCTGGCCGTCATGCACGACGCGCTCGGCGACCTCTCCCGGGTGAAGCGGGTGGTCAAGCTGCTCGGCATGGTCAACGCCGTGCCGCACTTCGAAAACCATCCAAGCGTCATCAATGGATGCTCGGACCTCCTTATCGAGGTTTTCGGCGAGGCCGGCCAGCACGCTCGCTCCGCCGTTGGCTTCGGCTCCCTGCCAGGCAACATCACTGTCGAGATCGAGGCGATCGTCTCGCTCAACGACTGAGGAGGTCAGGTCAGTGGTTGCGCCATCCCATCAACTTCTCGATCCGCTCCGCCGAAGCTCTCACCTGTTCGGTGTAATGGCTTTCGTCGGACAGAACCTTCTGTTCGGGCAGGACGATCGAAATGGTGGCAACGCATTGGCCTTCCCGGTCGCAGACCGGCGAAGCGATGCAGGCAACCGCGTAGTCCGACTCGGCGACCTGGATAGACAGTCGCTCCCCGAAAGCCTTGCCTGCGGCATCAGAAAGCGTGCGCGCATCGATCTCAGCGCGCCCGGTCGGCGAGGTGCGGGCGCAGCGCTTGAACAATTCTACCCGCTCGTTCTCGGGCAGGTGGCCGACAAGAAGCCTGCCGGACGCCGTCCAGTTCAATGGCACGCGCGTGCCGACACGCGAGGCAACCTGAAAATGGCTTGGGCCGTCCGCCATCGCAAGCACAAGCATGTAATCGCCGTCGCGACCGCAGACCTGCACGGTTTCGCCGGCTTGCCGGCAGAGATCGTGCATCTCGTGCGTGGCAACGCTCATGAAGTCCAGCGAACGGGCATAGGCGAGGCCATAATGATAGAGGCGCGAACCAAGCCAGATCGACCCATCCGAGTTGCGAGCCAGCATGTTCTTTTCGACCAGGTCGTCGATGATAACGTAGACGGTGGAAAGCGGAGCCCGGACTGCCTTGGCAATCGCGTAAGCACCCGCTGGAGAACCGGTTTCGTAAAGATAATCAATTACCTGCAAGGCACGGTCAATACCGCTGACGCGAGAGCGCCGCGCGCCTTTTGCGTCGGCCGCCTCGATCGATGCGGCCTCATAGAGGGGGGCTGCGGATGAGGTCTTGGTGTCCAATTCAACGCTCCTCGTCTGATAACGAGAAGCTATTACATTACTATGGCATAACTGTCGATGGCAATTCGCAACCTGCCGCCACTCTGGAGAAATAGAATGTCCGATGATATCCGCACCAAGATCGGCCTGCGCCCGGTCATCAACGTGTCCGGCACCATGACAAGCCTCGGCGCATCGATCGTCGTGCCGGAAGCGATAGAGGCGATGGCAGCGATCCTGCCGCAGTTCGTCGAGATCAACGAACTGCAACGCAAGGCAAGCAGCGTCATCGCACGGCTGACTGGTGGTGAAGCTGGCTTTGTCACCGCATCGTGCTCGGCCGGCATAAGCCTCGCCGTCGCCGGCGCCATCACCGGCGACAATCTCCTGGCCATCGAGAAATTGCCCGATGTGACTCCCGAGAAGAACGAAGTCCTCGTGCAGATGGGCCATGTTGTCAGTTACGGCGCGCCGGTTGATCAGGCCATCCGCCTCGCCGGGGGCAAGGTCGTCCTGATTGGGCAGGCAACCTCGACGCATCGTTTCCATATGGAAAATGCCATTACCGAGAAAACGGCGGCGGCCGTCTATGTCGTGTCGCATCATGTTGTCGACTACGGCTTGCTTCATCTTACCGAATTTGTCGAGATCGCGCATGCGAAGGGCGTTCCGGTGATCGTTGATGCGGCCTCCGAATACGATCTCAAGCTCTTCCTGGCGCAAGGAGCCGATATCGCGCTTTATTCCGGCCACAAGTTCCTCGGCGGCCCGACCTCCGGCATCGTCGCTGGCAAGAAGGAATTGGTGCGCAGCGCCTTCCTGCAGAACATGGGGATCGGCCGCGGCATGAAAGTCGGCAAGGAAAGCGTCTATGGCGTCATGGCTGCGTTAGAAGCTTGGGAAAAGCGCGATCATGCGGCTATCCGGGAACGTGAGACCGCCTGCCTGAACCTCTGGAAGAACGAACTGGACGATCGCCCGGGCGTGACGGCACTGATCGAGCCCGATCCTACCAACAATCCGCTTGACCGCTTGCGGGTGGTCATATCGCCGACGGAGGCACACATCACCGCCTGGGATCTCGCTGCCGCTCTGTCGCAGGGCAACCCGCCGGTCATCGTGCGCGACCACGAGGTCGAGCATCAGCATTTCTATCTCGATCCCTGCAACCTCCACCCTGGCCAGGAAGAGATCGTCGCCGTCCGCCTTGCAGAAGAGCTCAACAAGGCTCGTGCCTCGAACGAGATCATCGCCACCCCGTTCGAAAACCGCAGCAAGCATCGTTTTGACGGCATGCTGCGCTGGCCGGACTGAGGACCGACAGGCGACAAACGATAGAAGGAAGGGAACGATCATGAGCCCCATAGAGACAAGCACCGCACGGTCCGTCGATCCGGTTCTGTCTGTCCAGAACCTGACCACCTCGTTTCTGGTGGATGGCGGATTAAAACCCGTCGTGCGGGATGTTTCCTTCTCTGTGGCATCGCAAGAAACGGTCGCGATCGTCGGCGAAAGCGGCTCGGGCAAGAGTGTCACGTCGCTCTCGATCATGCGGCTCCTGCAGCCCGATTCGAGCCGCATCGAGGGCAAAATCATGCTGGGTGGCCGCGACCTGCTGTCACTTTCCGAAAATGAGATGCGAAAGGTCCGCGGCAATGACGTCTCGATGATCTTTCAGGAACCGATGACGAGCCTCAATCCGCTCTTTACCATTGGCGACCAGATCTCGGAGGCATTGCTGTGCCACCAGGCGATGTCGAAGGCCGAGGCGAAGGCGGAGACGATCCGGTTGCTGGAAAAGGTCCGCATCCCGTCCGCCGCATCTCGTTTCGATGAATACCCGCATCGCTTCTCCGGCGGCATGCGCCAGCGCGTGATGATCGCCATGGCTCTGGCTTCCAGGCCAAAGCTCTTGATCGCCGACGAACCGACGACGGCACTCGACGTAACGATCCAGGGGCAGATCCTCGATCTCATCAAGATGCTGCAGGACGAGCAGGGGACCTCGGTCCTGTTCATCACTCACGACATGGGCGTCGTTGCCGAAATTGCTGACCGCACAGTCGTCATGTATCGCGGTGAGCAGGTGGAAACCGGTGCCACCGCCGACATCTTCCACCGTGGAAAGCATCCCTACACCCGCGCCCTGCTGTCTGCCGTCCCGGTGCTTGGATCAATGCAGGCCTATGCGCGGCCATTGCGCTTTCCTGTTGTCAACACCGCAACCGGTGAAACGGACAAGCAGGTCGAAGTGCCTGACACCGTATCCAAGGACAAACCGATCCTTGAGGTGAAGGGGCTCACCAAGCGGTTCGACATCCACTCGGGGCTGTTTGGACGACTGAGCGGCCGCGTGCATGCCGTGGAGAACGTTTCCTTCGACCTTTTCGCCGGCGAGACGCTGTCGCTGGTCGGCGAGTCCGGTTGTGGCAAATCGACCACAGGGCGCGCCATCATGCGGCTGATCGAACCGGATTCGGGATCCGTTCTGGTCGCAGGACGCGACGTGCTCGCTCTCGACAAGCGCGGGATGCGCGATATGCGCAAGTCTGTGCAGATGATCTTTCAGGACCCGTTTGCATCGCTCAACCCACGCATGACCGTCGGCCAGGCGATTGCCGAACCCTACCTCGAGCACAAGATGGGCACAGCAAGAGAGGCAAAGGACGTCGTCGCTGACATGCTCCTGAAGGTCGGGCTGACACCCGATATGGCAAGACGTTACCCGCATGAATTCTCTGGCGGCCAGCGACAGCGCGTCTGTATCGCCCGGGCCTTGGCACTTAAACCGAGGGTCATCGTCGCTGATGAAAGTGTCTCGGCACTCGACGTGTCCATCAAGGCGCAGGTCATCAACCTGATGCTCGATCTGCAGCACAACCTCGATCTCGCCTTCCTGTTCATTTCGCATGACATGGCGGTCGTCGAACGCGTCAGCCACCGTGTGGCGGTCATGTATCTTGGCGAGATCGTCGAAATCGGCCCGCGCGCGGCAGTCTTCGGCAACCCGCAACACGACTACACCAAGAAACTCATGGCCGCGGTTCCGGTGCCGGATCCGGACCGTCGCCGCCAGAAACGAATGGCTGTTGTCGAGGAGCTGAAGAGCCCGATCCGGCCTGTCGAATACGAGGCTGGACGGCGCGAATATCGAACCGTTTCGCCAGGACATCTCGTGATAAGCTGACGGTTCTGCGCCAATGGGCATGGACGACCCCTTGCTTCTCGCCTGGCCGGACAAGGGATGCCGGCACCATATCGTCCTTGTCGCTGTCGACCTTCGCCATCCGGTGTTCGACCGCCCGCATCAAGGGCCGACCCATTTTGTGGGGGACGATCGTGGTCAGGACGTCATGTCGCGGCGCCAGCCCCGAGCCGGTATGGGCGACGTTGCGCATCTGCGCAGCATGCTCGCAGTGCCGGTAGCGGCGTTATGACTTCCTGGCGCGAATAGACTTTCGCCAAAGCAGTTCGGCCTTCAACCTGATGGACTGAACGTCGCCTTGGCCGTCCTCCCGCTCGAACTTGGTCAACCATTCGACGGCCCTTGAAGCGATTTCGGCGACCGGCTGTGCGAATGTCGTCAGTTCGTAGGATGACCAGGACGCCTGCTCGATATCGTCGAAGCCGGCGACGCAGAGTTCGTCCGGAATGGATATGCCGAACTGGTGGCGTGCCGCATCCATGAAACCGCAGGCCAGAAGGTCGGTGGCGCAGAAGACGGCATCGGGCCGCTCCTTGGCCGTCAGCAGGCGATGGGCGAGAACGCGCCCGGCCTCATAGCCCGTCCAGCCGTGACGTTCGACGATGACATCCATTCCAAGCGCGCGCGCGCCGGCAACGAATCCGCGCTCGCGCCCCATGAGACTAGGCGTCCCCGCTTCGGAATTGGCAAAGGCAAGCCGGCGGCAGCCGGCCCGCACAAAGGCAGTCAGGATGCGTCCGCCGGCCTCGTCGTCGTCGAGGTTGATCCGGAGCGGGCCAGGCTGATCGTCGTCGCGGTTGATCAGCACCAGGCGCTGGCCATTGCGCAGACAAAGCTGCGTTATCGACTTGTCGGGAAGTCCGGAAAGAATGACCGATGCATCGGCGCGATAACGGATGGCCTGTTGCAGCGCCCGGTCGACGCTGCCGTCGGAGCGATCCGTGTTGATGAACATCGCCACCTTGCCGGCATTCTGCAGCTGCAGCGTCAGCTCCCTGAGCAGCGCCGACCGGTACGGCGTCGCGACCTCGGAAACGATAAGGCAGACGATGCCGCTTTCGTTGCGCATCAGGCCTCGGGCAAGATGGTTGACGTGGTAGCCGAGCTCCTCTGCCGCCCGCAGCACCCGTTCGCGCGTCTCTGCCGAGACGCTCGCTCCCGGGGTGAAGGTTCGCGAGACGGCGGAACGCGATACGCCGGCCCTTTCGGCGACTTCCTGTGCACTAACGAAAATTTTGGACCGCACCTTCCCCTCCCGCACGGTCTTTTCTTAGCCGTTTGTTGCACGTGCGTGCAAGCGGTCTTGCACGAGACTTTTATGACAGTTTTGCGAAAAACGAGTTGACAGTTATTTTGCCCGTATGCAAGCTCTGCACACGCTTGCAAGAGCGAGCGGCGTGGAGGCGCCGTCACAACCAGGAGGAAATCATGCGACCGGTCAAGTTGGCCGCGGCATTGCTTGCCGCGGGTGTATCCTTTGTCGCCTTTTCGGCTCATGCCGCCGGCGATCTCAATGTCATCTGCTCGGCGGATTCGCAGGTCTGCGACCTGATGAAGGGTCTGTTCGAGAAGCAGACCGACATAAAGGTGAACATGGTTCGCCTGTCGGCTGGCGAGACCTATGCGAAGATCCGTGCCGAGGCACGCAACCCGAAGACGGATATCTGGTGGGCCGGCACCGGCGATCCCCATCTTCAGGCAGCCGCCGAAGGCCTGACCCAGGAATACAAGTCGCCGCTTTTCGATCAGCTCCAAGACTGGGCCAAGAAGCAGGCCGAGAGCGCCAAGTTCCGCACCGTCGGCGTTTATGCCGGCGCGCTCGGCTGGGGCTACAACTCTGAAATCCTTGCCAAGAAGGGGCTGAAGGAGCCGAAGTGCTGGGCTGACCTGCTCGATGCGAGCTACAAGGGTGAGATCCAGATCGCCAATCCGAATTCGTCCGGCACCTCCTATAACACGCTTGCCACGCTGGTGCAGATCATGGGCGAGGACAAGGCTTTCGATTATCTCTCGAAGCTGAACGCCAATGTTTCTCAATACACCAAGTCCGGTTCGGCGCCGGTAAAGGCGGCCGCGCGCGGTGAATCCACCATCGGTATCGTCTTCATGCACGACGCGGTCGCCCAGACCGTCGAGGGTTTCCCGATCAAGGCCGTCGCGCCATGCGAAGGCACGGGCTACGAAATCGGTTCGATGTCGATCGTCAAGGGCGCCAAGAACCTGGAAAACGCCAAGAAATGGTACGATTGGGCGCTTTCCGCCGAAGCGCAATCGCACATGAAGGAAGCGAAGTCCTATCAGCTTCCGTCCAACAAATCCGCCGAGGTGCCGAAGGAGGCGCCGAAGTTCGAGGACATCAAGCTCATCGATTACGATTTCGCGAAATACGGCGATCCCGATGTACGCAAGGCGCTTCTTGCTCGCTGGGACAAGGAGATCGGCGCCAAGGCGAACTGAACCTGACTTCGCCCGTGCCCGGGCCGGACTATGTTCGGCCCGAAGGCACAACTGAAACCGGATGAAGACGCGGACCCGACCATGACACATAGCAATCGACGGCTCGATGTCGCTCTTCTTCTCGGCCTTGCTGCCTTCGTTCTCCTTCCGTGGTACCGGATCGAAGGTGGCTTTTACAGCTTCGGCTGGCTTTCCGGCTTTCCAGCTGACCCTGCCGCCGCGCCTGGCGTTTTGCAGATATTGATGCACGGACGCTGGTGGCTTGCCGGCGCCCTCATGTTCCTGTTCGTGGGCGGCTCGGCGCGCCTGATGTCCGATCCGATCCGCCGTGGTCGGCTGCTTGCCTTGGCAGGTGGCCTCGGCTTTGCCTTCCTGGCGCTGCAGGGATTGGCAATTACCTTCTCCGGCTGGAGCTGGACGATCAGCGAAATGCTTTTCGGTACGCTCAACGATGGGCAGCCCTCGATGGGTGCCGGCGCCATCCTTGCCGGCATCGTCTTCGTGCTTCTCTTCTCCTTCGGGCTTGCCGAACGCGGCGTCATGAAAGGCGATGCCTTTCTCGTTGGCGCCATCGTCATGTTGATCGTGCTGGTCGCAATCTTTGTCTTCTACCCGGTCGGCAGCATGTTCGTCGGCGCCTTTCAGGCCTTCGACGGGTCCTTTGATCCGAGCGGGTTTGTGACCAATATTCAGGACGCGTCCGTCTGGAGTCTCGACTGCCTGGTTGGTGGCGACCGCTGCGGCGTCGCCTGGCGCACGCTTTGGCTCGCGATCCTGACGGCCAGCGGCGCGACGCTTCTCGGCCTCTGCTTTGCGCTGGTTGCGACGCGCACGCGATTTCCCTTCAAGAAGGGGTTAAGGCTGCTGACGATCTTGCCGATCATCACGCCGCCCTTCGTCGTCGGTCTGGCGCTGACGCTGCTCTTCGGGCGTGCCGGCGTCGTCACCCAAACGGTGGCGACTCTTCTTGGCGCGGAACCGGGCCGCTGGCTCTATGGGCTGACGGGCATCTGGATCGCCCAGGTTCTTTCCTTCACGCCGATCTCTTTCCTCGTGCTCATCGGCGTGGTGGAAGGCGTCAGCCCCTCGATGGAGGAGGCGTCTCAAACCTTGCGTGCCGACCGCTGGCGCACCTTCTGGCGGGTGTCGTTGCCGCTGATGAAGCCCGGCCTCGCCAACGCGTTTCTGATCGCCTTCATCGAGAGCATGGCGGATTTCGGCAATCCGATGGTGCTTGGTGGCAGCCATGGCGTGCTGTCGACGGAGATCTTCTTCGCCGTCGTCGGCTCGCAGAACGATCCGTCACGGGCCGCCGTCCTTGCGATGATCCTGCTTCTCTTCACCATGTCGGCCTTCATCGCGCAGCGCTTCTGGCTCGCCGGCAAGAGTTTCGCGACCGTTACGGGCAAGGGGGATTCGGGCGCCCATATCGCCCTGCCGCGCGGGCTTTCGATCGGCGTGCATGCGATCGTCATTCCCTGGATGATCTTTACCATCGTCGTCTACGCTATGATCCTCTTCGGCGGCTTTGTCCGCACCTGGGGCCTCGACAACACGCTTACCGTCGAGCACTACGTGAAGGCCTTCTCGATCGGCTGGCGCGACGACGGCGGCATTGCCTGGACGGGCGTCGCCTGGAACTCCTTCTGGACGACCATGGAGATCGCCCTGATCTCCGCGCCGCTGACAGCAGCCGTCGGCCTCTTGACGGCCTATCTGATCGTTCGTCAGCGGTTCGTCGGCCGCAACCTCTTCGAATTTGCGCTGATGATGAGCTTTGCCATTCCCGGCACCGTTATCGGCATCAGCTACATCATGGCCTTCAACTTGCCGCCGCTCGAAATGACCGGCACGGCGCTGATCCTCGTCGCCTGCTTCGTCTTCCGCAACATGCCGGTCGGCGTGCGCGGCGGTGTGGCGGCCATGAGCCAGCTCGACAAGAGCCTCGACGAGGCGTCGCTGACACTGCGCGCCGACAGCTTCCGCACCATCCGCAGGGTTATCCTGCCGCTGCTTCGGCCAGCAATCACCGCAGCACTCGTCTATTCCTTCGTCCGCGCAATCACTTCGATCAGCGCGGTCATCTTTCTGGTCAGCGCGAAGTACAACATGTCCACCGCCTATATTGTCGGCCTTGTCGAGAACGGCGAATACGGCGTGGCAATCGCCTATTCCTCGGCGCTTATCCTGGTGATGATCGTCATCATCGCCGGCTTCCAGCTTCTCGTCGGCGAGCGCCGGCTGCGGCGCGAAAACCGCGTCGCGCTTGCCGGTAAAGCCGCTTCCGCGCCTCTCGGTCAGGAGAAAACCGCATGAGCAACACCGCCGCCGGTTCCGTCGTCTTCGAAAATGTCCGCAAGACATTCGGTGCATTCACAGCGATCCCTGATCTTTCGCTGACCATCGAGCCAGGTACGCTCGTCACGCTGCTCGGACCATCGGGCTGCGGCAAGACGACGACGCTGCGCATGCTGGCCGGACTGGAGCATCCCTCGGCCGGCCGGATCCTGATCGGCGGCAAGGATGTCACGGCCCTTCCGGCTAACGAGCGCGACGTCTCGATGGTGTTCCAGTCCTACGCGCTGTTTCCGCACATGACGGCGCTCGATAATGTCGCCTATGGCCTCGAATCCTCCCGCATTCGCCGCAAGGAGGCCCGCGAGCGGGCGGAGGAGGGGTTGAAGCTGGTCGGTCTCGCCGGCATGGGCCAGCGCCTGCCGGCCGAGCTTTCCGGTGGCCAGCAACAGCGCGTCGCCGTCGCCCGCGCCCTGGTGCTGGAGCCGCAGGTCCTGCTGCTCGACGAGCCGCTTTCCAATCTCGACGCCCGCCTTCGCCGGCGGGTGCGCACTGAGATCCGCGATCTTCAGCAGCGTCTCGGCTTCACCGCGGTCTATGTCACGCATGACCAGGACGAAGCCCTTGCCGTTTCCGACCGCATCATTGTCATGAAGGATGGCCAGATCGCACAGGCTGGTGCGCCGCGCGACCTCTACGACGCGCCGGCCTCCGCCTTCATCGCCGACTTCATGGGAGAGGCCAACGTGCTGCCCTGCGACATCGTCGGCGTCGAGGGCGACAGTGCGACGATCAGCGTCGAGGGGCTGCAGCATCGGGTTGCTGGCCGCAACATCCGCACCGGACCGGCGCAGCTCGCCATTCGTCCGAACGCCATCACCCTTGCGCCGCGTACCTCCGATGGATCGTTCAATGGCGAGATCACCCATGCCGCCTATCTTGGCGACCGTGTCGAATACGAGGTCAAGACGAGCAACGGTACGCTTTTCGTCGTCGACCCGGCTGTCGAACAGGCGCTCGCGCCGCGAACGGAAGTGACGATCGGCTTCAAGAGCCGTGGCATCGCCATTATCGGTTGACCCCAATCCCGTTTTGACAAGAAGGATATTAGTTCATGACGTCGCATGTCATCTCCGGTCTCGAAGCCCGTCTCGCGCTTGCTGAGGCGGTTGCCCGTGAGGCAGGCGAAGTGGCGCTCGATTATTTCAGGAAGCGCGAAACCCTCGTCATCGAGACCAAGCGCGACCCCCAGGACGTCGTTTCGATCGCCGATCGCGAAGTCGAGAACCTGATCCGCGCCCGCTTTCATCAAGCCTATCCGGGCGACGGTGTCCTCGGCGAGGAGTATGGGCTCGAACATGGCTCCTCGGGCTTCACCTGGGTCGTCGATCCGATTGACGGCACAAGCCCATTCGTCAACGGCATGCCGAACTGGTGTGTTTCGATCGGCCTTCTGCACGACGACGTTCCGGTGCTTGGCGTCATTTCCGCGCCCTGCCACGGCGAACTCTATGCCGCAGCATCAGGCATGGGTGCGACGCTTAATGGCAAGACGCTGACGCTCGACCCCTCGCGCAACATTCGCAACGCGGTGACGGGAATCGGTGCCAACAACTACGTCACGCCGGCCTTTGTCGGGAAGATGGTCGAAAGCCTGCTGGACGCCGGCGGCAATTTCGTGCGCAACGGCTCCGGCGCGCTGATGCTCGCCTATGTCGCGGCGGGCCGGCTGGTTGGCTATTACGAGCCCTACATGCATGCCTGGGACTGCATGGCCGGCTATTGCCTGGTGAAAGAGGCGGGCGGCTGGTACCACCCTTTCCCGACACAGGGCGAGATGCTCACGAAAGGCGCGCCGGTGCTTGCCGCCGCGCCAGGCGCGATCGAGGATTTGAGGAGTATCGCCGGCCTTTGAGGCGATCTTCGCTCCGATGCTCGACAGATTGCGAAAGCGTCCTAGTTCTCCTCGATTGCTTTGCATCGGGAGTTCGCCGCTTTCGGGAAAAGACAGAAGAGGATTTCCGGAACGATCGAGGAGGATCGTCCGGAAAAGGTCGCAGACGATCGCCAAAACCACAGGGAGGAATTATGTCCAAACGTCTACTTTTCGTTTCCGTCGCAGCCGCGGCCCTTTCGGCCGGTGCCCAGCACGCCTTTGCGGTGACCGAACTGCAATGGTGGCATGCCATGGCAGGCGCCAATAACGAGGTCGTCGAAAAGCTGTCCAAGGAGTTCAACGAGAGCCAGAGCGAGTACAAGATCGTCCCGGTGTTCAAGGGCACCTATCCGGAAGCCCTGAACGCCGGCATCGCCGCCTTCCGCGCCAAGCAGCCACCGGCAATCCTGCAGGTCTTTGACGCCGGTAGCGGCGTCATGATGGGGGCAGAGGGCGCCGTCATGCCGGCTGCCCAGGTGCTGGAGAAGGGCGGTTACAAGTTCGACAAGTCTGAATATCTGCCCGGCATCGTCGCCTATTACTCGAAGCCGGACGGCACGATGCTGTCCTTCCCCTACAACTCCTCTTCGCCGATCCTTTACTACAACAAGGATGTCTTCAAGAAAGCCGGCCTCGATCCGGAGACGCCGCCGAAAACCTGGCCTGATGTCTTCGAGGCAGCCAAGAAGATCAAGGCGAGCGGCGCAGCCCCTTGCGGACTCACCTCAACATGGCTGACCTGGATCCAGACGGAAAACCTTGCCGCCTGGAACAACGTCGCCTACGGCACCAACGAAAACGGGCTTGGCGGCACGGATGTGAAGCTCGAATTCAACTCGCCACTCTTCGTCCAGCATTTCCAGGCGATCGCCGATCTCGCCAAGGACGGCACCTTCCGATACGGCGGCAGGACCTCGGAGGCAAAGCAACTCTTCACCTCCGGCGAATGCGCGATCATGACGGAATCCTCGGGTGGCCTCGGCGACATCGTCAAGTCGGGGATGAACTACGGCATCGGTCAACTGCCCTATTATGATGGGGAGGGGCGGCCGCAAAATACGATCCCCGGCGGCGCGAGCCTCTGGGTCTTCGCCGGCAAGTCGGATGCGGAATACAAGGGCATCGCCGAGTTCTTCCATTTCCTCTCCCAGACCAAGATCCAGGCGCGACTGCATCAGGTTTCGGGCTACATGCCGGTCACCATGGCGGCCTACGAGGACACGAAGAAGTCCGGCTTCTATGACAAGAACCCTGCTCGCGAAACGCCGATCCTGCAGATGATGGGCAAGGCGCCGACCGAAAATTCCAAGGGCGTTCGTCTCGTCAACCTGCCTCAGGTCCGCGACATCATGAACGAGGAATTCGAGGCCATGCTCGCCGGCAAGCAGGATGCCAAAGCGGCCCTCGACAAGGCGGTCGAGCGAGGCAATGCGGCGATCCAGCAAGCCCTGGGCAACTAACAGACGTCTCTTGCCGCCCGCGGTCAAAGCCGCGGGCGGTTACTACCGTTTGTCAGGAGCCTCATTTGCAGCGTGTCGTTTTTCCCAACAAGATCCTTCCCTATCTCCTGGTCGCGCCTCAGATCGTGCTTACCGTGGTCTTCTTCTTCTGGCCGGCAAGCCAGGCGCTCTACCAGTCGACGCAGCGCGAGGATCCCTTCGGACTCAAGAGCGGTTTTGTCGGCCTCGCCAATTTCCGGGCGGTTCTCTCTGACGAGAATTATCTGAACTCGCTGCAGGTAACCATTGTCTTCAGCATCTCGACGGCGTTGCTGTCCATGGTCCTGGCGCTCGCGCTTGCGACCGCCGCCGACAAGGTGGTGCGCGGGCAGGGCTTGTATCGGACGCTGCTGATTTGGCCCTATGCCGTCGCGCCCGCCGTTGCCGGCATGCTCTGGCTCTTCATGTTCAATCCCGCCATGGGCACCTTTGCCTATCTGCTGCGCCGAAACGGCTTCGGCTGGGATCCACTCTTGAACGGCAACCAGGCCATGCTGCTGGTGATTGTTGCAGCCGCCTGGAAGCAGATCAGCTATAATTTTCTCTTCTTCGTGGCCGGGCTGCAGGCGATTCCAAAGTCGCTGATCGAGGCGGCGGCGATCGACGGTGCGCGCGGCAGCCGGCGCTTCTGGACGATCGTCTTCCCGCTCTTGGCGCCGACCACCTTCTTCCTGCTTGTGGTCAATACCGTTTACGCCTTCTTCGACACTTTCGGCATCATCCACGCGGTTACCGGAGGTGGTCCGGCACGGGCGACCGAAACGCTGGTCTACAAGGTCTTCAACGATGGCTTCGTCAATCTCAACCTCGGCTCCTCGGCGGCGCAATCGGTCATCCTGATGGCAATCGTGATCGCGTTGACCGCCTTCCAGTTCCGCTTCGTGGAACGCCGCGTTCATTATGGGTGAGCAAGGCTGATGATCGAAAAACGTCCCCTGGCCACGCTTCTCGGCCACCTGATGCTGATCCTCGGCATCGTCATCGTCGCCTTTCCGATCTACTACACCTTCGTCGCCTCGACGATGAGCTCGGCGGAGATCCTGCGACCGCCGATCTCGCTGCTGCCGGGTGCGCACTTCTCCGGAAATTACGGCGAAGCGCTCTTCGGTGGTGTCGAACGCACCGTCGGTGTCAGTCTCGAGCGGATGCTCTGGAACACCTTCGTCGTTTCCTTTGTCATCGCGGTCGGCAAGATCGCGATTTCCTTCCTGTCGGCTTTCGCGATCGTCTTCTTCCGTTTTCCCTTCCGCATGGGTTTCTTCTGGATGATCTTCATCACGCTGATGCTGCCGGTCGAAGTCCGTATCCTGCCGACCTACAAGGTGATCGTCGATCTCGGCATGATCGACACCTACGCCGGTCTGACGCTGCCGCTGATGGCGTCAGCGACGGCGACTTTCCTGTTCCGGCAGTTCTTCCTGACGATCCCGGGCGAGCTGGTTGAGGCGGCACGTATCGATAGCGCCGGTCCCTTCCGCTTCATGCGCGATATCCTGCTGCCGCTATCGCGCACCAATATCGCCGCGCTTTTCGTCATCCTCTTCATCTACGGCTGGACACAATATCTTTGGCCGCTGCTCGTGACCAACGACGCGCGCATGACGACGATCATCATCGGCTTGCGCAAGATGGTGGATTTTGCTGATGCGGCGACCCCGTGGAACTTCGTGATGGTGACGGCGATCCTGGCAATCATCCCGCCAGTCCTCGTCGTCGTGCTCATGCAGCGCTGGTTTGTCAAAGGTCTGGTGGAAACGGAGAAATAATGGCCGGAATCAAGCTTAACGACGTCCGCAAGTCCTATGGCGGCGGCATCGACGTGATCAAGGGCGTGTCGCTCGACATTGCCGACGGCGAACTCCTCGTCCTCGTCGGCCCCTCGGGCTGCGGCAAGTCCACGCTGCTGCGTATGATCGCCGGGCTGGAAAGTATCACTGCCGGCGAGATCGGGATCGGCGGGCGTAGGGTCAACGAGCTGGAGCCCTCCGAGCGGGACATCGCCATGGTCTTCCAGAACTATGCGCTCTATCCGCATATGACCGTGCGCCAGAACCTCGCCTATGGCTTGAAGAACCGCAACACGCCAAAGGACGAGATCGACAGGCGCATTGCCAAGGCGGCTGCTTCGCTCGAGATCGAGCCCTACCTTGAGCGCAAGCCGCGCCAGCTTTCAGGTGGCCAGCGCCAGCGCGTGGCGATGGGCAGGGCGATTGTTCGCGAGCCCGCCGCCTTTCTCTTCGACGAGCCGCTCTCCAACCTCGACGCCAAGCTGCGCGTACAGATGCGGGTCGAGATCAAGCGCCTTCAGCGGACACTTGCAACCACCAGCGTTTACGTCACGCATGACCAGATGGAGGCGATGACCCTCGCCGACCGGCTGGTCGTCCTGAACGGCGGCCTGATCGAGCAGGTCGGCACACCGATCGAGCTCTATGAGAAACCCGCAACAACCTTCGTCGCGACCTTCATCGGCTCGCCGGCGATGAACCTGTTTTCGACCGACAATCCGAGCCTGACATTGAGCAACCCGGACCTTCTTCCAGCCGAGACCGCCACCATCGGCATCCGCCCAGAGGATTTCTATCTGGCGGAAGGCGCAGAACCCGCAGCCCTTATTACCGAGGCGCGCGTCGCCGCTGTCGAACTGATCGGCGCTGAAAGCTACGTTCACGCAACGCTGCCGACCGGCGCCAATGTTGTCTTTCGTGTCGCGGGCCGATCAAGAATAGAGATCGACGCCCCGGTGCGGATTGCCGCCAAGGCAGAGAGACTGCACTTCTTCGACCGAAGCAACGTTCGGCTGCAGTAAGAGACTGACCCCTTTTATTGCCTCCGAGGCGTTCCACCAAGCCAACCGAGACTGCACGATTCTCTCTGGCGATATACGGCAGTGCGGTAACCATACGGCCGAGGCCGCGGAGGCTGTAATTTCGTTGGCGGGCGTTCAAATTAGACGGCTGCGACACCCTCGATACAAGTCGTGACGTCGCCACCGATCCAAATCCGATCTTCGACCAGCTCCACATAAACACGTCCTTCCCGTCCAAGGACGCTACCCTGGCTGGCAATGTATGACGAAGGAGCGATGCCGCTGCCAATCAACCATTGAGCGATGCCTGCATTTAAGCTGCCGGTTACCGGATCTTCAAAACCGGCCGCCGTAAAGGCACGCACTTCGAACGCGGTTTGGAGAGCCTGTAGCGCGCAAAACTTGACAAACTGATCGTCAATAAGGTAAACACGATTAAGGTAATCACGATTACGGTAATTATAATTACCCTAAGGAAGGCATATGCAGTTTCTCGGGCGCGAACGTGAACTCAAGCTGGTGCGGATCGAATTGGATTCGCAACGACCTTCCCTCATCATCGTATTTGGCCGACGGCGGATCGGCAAATCGCGGTTCCTTCGGGAGGCCGCCAAGAACCGCCCAGAAATCTACTTTCAGGCGACCCGCGTCTCATCACTTTTGAACCTGGAACAGTTCAAATCCGATGTCGGAAAGGCAATCGGATCAAAGCCACAGCTCGAAGCCCTGTCAAGCTGGGAGGGGGTACTGCACTATGTTGCCGAGCGTGCCGGCGAGCATCCGGGATTGATCGTCACGATCGACGAATTTCCCTATCTGCTTGATAACGAGCCAGCACTGCCATCGATCGTGCAGAAATTCTGGGATTCCGGCGCACTTGCAGATGGGGCGATGAAACTGATCCTTTGCGGCTCTGCCATTTCTCAAATGGAAGACCTGTTGGCGGAACGGAACCCGCTTTACGGGCGAAAAACCCTGTCGCTCGACATGAAGGCCTTGCCCCTTGTCGACGTCGCCAAGTTTTTCCCGGAGTACACGGCCGTCGACATTATCAGAACCTATGCGATTTTCGGCGGCATTCCCTACTATCTTCAGCTTTGCGACGCTCAGGAACCGCTCCGCAACAACGTCATCAAACTCTTGCTCACAGAGACAGGCACCCTGATCGACGAACCGAACACGCTGCTGCAGACCGAACTCAGAGAGCCGTCCTTTTACTCAAGCGTGGTTGCGGCTATATCTGACGGTTGCAACACTAAGTCGGAGATCGCAAACCGACTGGGTGTCAAAGCAGACGGTATTGGGCCGTACCTGGCAAAACTGCTCGCGCTTGATTTGATCGAAAATTCGAAATCGCTGGATGCCGACGAAAAGGGCCGAAACCGCCGCTATCGCGTTGCAGACAGCCTGATGTCGTTCTGGCATCGTTTCGTGCGACCAAACCTGAGCGCTATCAGCAGCGGATTTGGCGAGGAGGTTTACGACCGCGTCGTGGAGGCTCGGTTCTCCGAATATATGGGGATTGCGTTCGAACCGATCACCCTTCAATTTGCAAGGCTTCATCTGCAGGAGGTCCTTGCGGTTCCGACGCAGGAGGTTGGCCAGATTTGGGGTCACGCCGATTTCGACATCGATGTCGCGGGGCGATTGTTGGATGGTGCATTTTTCTATGGCGAATGCAAATGGCGATCGCGCGTGATCGACCTTGGCCACGTCCGATTGTTGCGTGAGCGATCCGAGAAAACGACTTACGGGGAAGGAGCGACGGGCAAGCACTACCTGTTTTTCAGTCGAAGTGGTTTTTCAAGCGATGTCGAGAGTTTGGCGAAAGAAGACGAGCGGCTGCATCTGATAACCCCAGAAACACTGGTAAGACCGCGTCGGTAGAGGCGATAGCGTGGGCGCATTGCCGCTCCCAACGCGCCGCCTGACGCATGTGGCACTTGCTCCATAACGTCGGCAATTTCTGTAGTAAATCAGATGCCTACGCTGCTTTTGGTGCTCTTCGCTACCTAATGCCGGAAAATTCTGTGGTTCCGTGTCTCACGATGATGTCCTGAGGTTCTGAATGTAGGGGGCTCTGCCCCATTCGGTGCAATTTGCTTGACGGCCCAGTTCCACGGGAGCAATTGCTCGAGCCTAAATTAGCACCCCCAGCGCAACGCCGCCGTCGCAACGGGCGAATCCCACAGGAGAAGTTCTTCCTCACTGAGGATGGCGAGCGTGACGGAAAGGCCCTGCATATCGAGGGAGGTGGCGTAAGTGCCGACGAGCGAGCGTACGATCCTCAGGTCATGATCCGTCATGAAGCGGTGGGCAGTATTGTAGGCGAGATAAAGTTCGGCCGGTGGCGTACCGCCAAGGCCATTCACGAAAAGCAATGCCTTGTCCGCAACCGGGGCGACTTCGTTGAAGACTGTCGCGCTCAGATGCGTGACGATGGCATCTGCGTTGGAGAAGGGCTCTCTCTCGTGGCCTGGTTCCCCGTGAATGCCAACGCCCATTTCTATCTCACTCGGGCCGAGCGCAAAGGTTGATCGCTGCGTGTGAGGAACCGTTACGCCAGTCAAAGCGACACCCATCGATCTGACGCGGGGCGAAAGATCACCGGCAAGGGCTCTCAATTCGGCGAGCGCCATTCCCTTTTCGGCTGCAGCGCCGAGAAGTCTCTCAACGATCACGGTACCGGCAACACCGCGTCGGCCGCGCCCGTCCTGCGTCCGCGCCGTTTCGATGTCGTCGCTCACGATCACCATTTCAATCTTGTGGCGGCTCGATGCCATCTCTGCCGCCATTTCGAAATTCATGACATCGCCGTCGTAGTTCTTCACCACGAGCAGGCAGCCAGCCCCGGTATCCGTTTCCTCGATCGCGCCAACGATCTGGTCCGGAGTAGGAGAGGTGAAGATATGCCCGACACATGCTGCATCGAGCATGCCGCGACCGACGAAACCGATATGCATTGGTTCGTGACCCGCGCCACCGCCGGAAATGATTGCCACCTTGCCCGGAACGAGGTGACGACGGCGGACAAATTTACGATCAGCGCCGAACACAACGAAGTCCTCATGGGCGCGCACGAACCCGTCGAGGCTTTCGGCGACCATTGTTTCCGCTGTATTCATGAATTTCTTCATCAAGCCCCTCCCAAGGCGATGATCATCTAGCGCCTCGTCGCGCGCAATGGTCCGTTCAATCCGGCGATCCCGAAATTGCAGCGATCTTTTGCACCAAGTCGGTGATTGCCTCTTCAAGCAGCCGGTTGCGTCGTTCGTCACCGAAGTCAGGCACCATGATGGAAAGGTGTCGCAATTTCTCCGAGGCGCCAAATTCCGGCAGTTTGCCGGGATGGGCGATCTGATAAGCGTCGAGAAAGCGTTCCTGTTCGGCGGCGCTGAAATGGCAAACCCGGAAGATCGTCGCAAGATGACGCGCAGGAAGAGGCGTCGCATAAATGGGGCTGGTTATCTGGGTGACGAAGCTGCGATGCTTGCCGAGTTCCGTCGCCAGCCGCTGACGGGTTCCCGAAGGCCGGTTTTCGATGATCTGCGCCAGAATATTCTTATAGGCGATAATGGCGTCTTCGGTGTCTTCGCGCGCCATCCCTATTCTCCGGCTGCCCTTGTTCCATCGGCATTCAGACCGACTATGGCCGATCTTATCGTGGGAAGGCGATCTGGCGCCACGGAAAAATGCCGCAGACCGACGGCGAGAAGATCAGAGATACGGGATGGATCGCCGGCCATGTCTCCGCAAATGCTGACTGGTTTTTTGCCGGCAAGCTTGACCGCCCGTGCCACGAGGCGCAGCACTGCGGGCACTGCGCGGGCCTGATAACGAGCAAAGTCGGCCTGCTCGCGTGCGGAAGCGACCAGGTATTGCGAAAGGTCATTTGTACCAAACGAAAAGAAGTCTGCATTTTCGAATTGATCGAGCATGAGGGCCGCCGCCGGGACCTCCACCATCATGCCGATCGGGGGAATACGGTGCGGCACACCCCTGCTTGCGAGCAGGCTGGATTCTTCGCGATAGATCTGCCTGATATCGTCGACATCAGACGGAAATGTCACCATCGGCAGCATGATGCGAAGATTGCCGAAGACGGCCGCGCGCAAAAGCGCTCGCGTTTGAACGCGCGCAATTTCGGGCCGGGCTAGAAGAAGACGAATGCCGCGCAACGAGGACATTTCCGTGAGGCCGGAGAGGGGCTTGTCGCCACCGATATCCAACATACGGATTGTCACGGGTCGGCCATCCGCCCAATCCAGGAGGCGGCGATAGATCTCAAATTGCTTTTCTTCGTTTGCGGCATCCCCGAGCGACGTCACCGCGAACTCCGAGCGCATCAGCCCTATTCCGGCGGTTGTCGCGACCGGGATCGCATCGATTTCGTCAGGAGCATTGACATTGACGGACAAGAGGACCTGCGCTCCGTCCGCGGTATGCAGGATTCCGCTGTCGAGTGGCGGTGCGGTGCTTGTTGGCGGACGGCTGACTTGCGTCGACGTCGCATGGTCCTTGGCTGTCTTAAGAATGACAATACCTGAATCACCGTCGACTCCCATGTGTTGCCCTTCCTCGGTCGTGAAGCGGCCGGTACCAATTACCATCGGAACGGACCGGGATTTGGCAAGCAGGGCGACATGGCCGACGGCACTCCCTCCGAAGAGAACGATACCGCCGCCTGCCGACCAGTCATGGGCGAGGAAGCGGCTGGGCTCCATGTCCTTTCCGACATAGATGGATCCGGCTGGAAAGTCGTCGACGGGCGTTCCGGTGAGTACGGAGAGGACGCGGTTCTTGATGTCCAGAATGTCGACGGCACGCGCCCTTAGTTGATCTTCTTCCGAGCATTCCAGTTCCCGGATGTAACCATCGAGCGTTCCGATCCAGGCGAAAGCTACATTTTCACCGGCATCGATACGCGCGCCGGCCATCTCGGTCAGCGTTGGATCGCGGAGCACCTCAATCTGAAACTCGACGATGTCGCCGCCCTCGGAGTCTGCCCCGGTGCCAAGGTCCCGCAGTTCGCGGATGGCGGTGTCGACTGCGCTGGCGAGTTCGGCATGGCCGGAGATGCTTGATGGCGGTGACGGGGCAGGGGCCATTGGTTCGGCGACGAAGGCCGGTCCGTTGGCAACACCTGGCGCCGCGCTCGTGCCTTTCAATCTAAGCGGGGCGGCCATGCTTCTTTTCCTCATCGAAATTGCGCTCGACGAGGCCCTTCAATGCCCGGATCGCTTCTTCGGCGAGGATTCCGTCGGCGCGAATCTTAAGCACCGAGCCCTTGCGGATCTTGGCGCCCATGATCTTGATGATGCTCTTGCCGTTCAGCCAGACGTCGCTGCCATTGACAGCGACCTCGATGGAGCAGGGGAACGACTTTGCCAGCCGCGTGAACGTCACCGAAGGCCGGGCATGCAGTCCGACGCCATGCTTGACCTCGACCTCCGTCTGGCAACTGGCATGGACCTGCCCTGCCTCATGGGTTCCTATGCGCAATCCACTGCTCATCAGGGTGAGAGCTCCTCTGCCGTTGCGACCACCTTGGTCAGTGAGGCGCCACCGGAGGCCTCGGCAGCGGCGATCACGGCTCCTTCAACGATAGGGGCGTTGCAGATCGATACCCGCTTGGACCGGGGCGAGCCGAGCATTTCGATTGCCATTTCGCTGTTGGTTTCAGCTCCACCCAGATCGACGAAGACGGCTACGCCGGCGTCCGACCAGGCCTCTTCGATGGCTTTGAGAATTCCGCCGGCATCCGTTCCCAACTCGCCGTGACTGTTGCCACCGGACCAGGCGAGCGGCACGCTGTCGCCCACCATTTGCCGCACCATATCGGCGGTGCCACGCGCAATGAGCGGCGAGTGGGAGACAATTACAATTCCGACGTTTGGCGTCTTCGCATTCATGCGCTGCGGTGCTCCTCGAGATAGCGGCAGATCGCGGTTGTCAGAAGCGCACAACTTGAAGCGCCCGGATCGACATGGCCGATTGACCGGTCGCCGAGATAGGAAGCCCGTCCGCGCATCGCCCTCATGGCAGACGTCCGCTCGGCAGCAACTTCGGCTTGACGTGCGATGTCCGTCAAAGATGAACAATGCGCGAGTGCGTCCTGAACCGGATAGAGAACATCGAGAAGGGTTTTGTCCCCGGCATGCGAGCGGCCTCGACGGGCGACCGCATCAATTGCCTGCCTCAGTACCGCTGGAAAATCTTGGTTCTGGTTCAATGCACGGAGCTCGCGACCCATCTCCATGAGCAGTGTGCCATAGAGAGGGCCGGCCGCGCCACCGATGTTCATAACGAGCGTCAGTCCGATCTTTTCAAGCGCGTCGGGCAAGGGAAGAGTTGCAACAGAGGCTTCCTCGGCGCTGACTGCGTCGCAGCCACGGCGCATATTCGTTCCGTGGTCACCGTCCCCAATCGCCCGATCAAGCGCGCAGAGATGTTCGCTGTTTGCCGCAATCGTTGCCCGGCAAGTCTCGATCAATCCCGTAAGAAGAACCGGTTCTGCCTGCATCCGATATCCTCCAATCGCCAATTCATGCCAGCGCTGCAACGACTTCGAACACGCCCGCCGTAGCGACAGCCCCGGGATCCGGCACTCCCTCCAGATCCTTCTCACCGACATAGGAGGCGCGGCCGGCCTTCGCCTTCAGCATCGCCTTTGTCGATTGAGCACCGGTAGCCGCAGCCTTCGCCGCGGCCGCGACATCACCTGATGCCAGGGCCGCGAGTGCGGGCGCCAGCGCGTCGACCATGGTACGATCGCCGATGCCGGCGCCTCCATAGAACGTCATCCGATCGAGCCCGGCAAGCAGGGCAGCGGCTATATCAGCCTTTTCCGCCATGGCCTTGGAGGCGGCCGTAAAAAAGATCGAGAGCAGTACGCCACTGGAGCCGCCCATGCTCGTGCTCAGGATTTCACCGATCGAGGCCATGGTGGCGCCAGCATCCTTCAGCGGCAGCGTGTCAATGCGGGAAAGAACGCTACGCGCCCCTGTTGCCACGGTGGAACCGGTATCGCCATCACCGACGCGGCCATCGAGGCGGTTCAACTCGCTCTCGAGGGAAATCAGATGCTCGCAGACCGCCGTCAAAAGGCGACGGCTCCGGCTGTCATCGCTTGCCGAGACCACTTCATCCCGGCCAGATAACTTATCCGGGGCGGGAACGATGGCGATCTCGTGCCGTTCGGCGACGGGTGGCCAGGCATGCGGCCCGACTGCGGACTTCAGCGCGGCTTCGCGAGCAGCGTCCAGCCGAATGAGCGAAAGCGAAAAACCGTTCATGTTGAGCGCGGTCATCATCGGTGCCGGTCCGACGATCAGGCGCACGCGACGCGTGACCGGCGAGGACAACACGGCATTGGCAATGACGCCCATCTCAAGCGGCGGCACGGCGCCAAGGTTGTTGATCAACAGTGCGTGGTCATGTGCACCATCCAGTCTTGCGGCCAGTCGCTCGGTCATCGTCGCGACAAGGTCGACAACCGGTTGCAAGGCGATCCGCTCGACACCGGGCTCGCCATGGATGCCGAGGCCAAGCTCCCCTTCATTGGCGCCGAGCCGATCCTCATGCGCCTGACCGGGAACGCTGCAGGTCGAAAGCGACATGCCGAGTGAAACGATATCTCGGGCTGCGGCAGCCGCTTGTGCGGCGACCGTCTTCAGGCCGGCTCCTGCTTCGGCGTGGTAGCCGGCGATCTTATGCACAAACAAGGTACCGGCAACGCCGCGGGGCTGGTTGATTTCGGGGATGGCAATATCGTCGGCAACGATCACCATCTCGACATCGAAGCCTTCGGCCCGGGCCTTTTCGGCAGCGAGGCCAAAGTTGAGCCGGTCGCCCGTATAGTTCTTGACGATCAGCAGGGCGCCCTTGGGGCCCGTTACCGCACGGATGGCCGTCAGCACGGCATCGACGCTCGGCGAAGCAAAGATCTCGCCCGATACAGCTGCTGTCAGCATGCCCTTGCCGACGAAGCCGGCATGCGAGGGCTCGTGACCCGCGCCGCCGCCGGAGATGATCGCGACCTTCGATTTATCCCAATCCGCGCGCAAGATCACCTTGATGTCGGGGAAGCTATCGAGACGGGCAAGACGACCGGCACTGCTTGTCAAGAGCAGACCATCGAGGGCTTCGGTAACAATGGTTTCCCGGCGATTGAAGAAATGTTTCATGGAGAGAGACCCGTCTTTTATGCAGTGTGTTTTGTATCGTTCAATTCTAGCCCAGACGCTGGCCGCTGGCGTCGAAATAGAGCGGATCGCGTAACGTGAGGCTGATTCGATCACCCGGCCGGATTGCGAGATATGGATCGGCAAGTGTGACGAGCTTGTGGTCGCGCACCCGGATGTGAAGGTGGTTCTGGTCGCCAAGGTGCTCGATCCAGTCGATTTCGGCATTGGCATTCTTTTCGACCATGATATCGAGATGCTCGGTTCGAGCACCGATCGTCCTGGTACCTGGCGGCGGATTGGCGCCTGGCAGGAGATCGGCGGGCAGCAGGTTGATATGCGGTTGGCCAAGCCGGGCAGCGACATCGAGGCTGGTGGGATTGCCGTAGATTTCACGCGGCGTCCCGACCTGCAACAGCCTGCCTCCAGCAACAATGCCGATCCGATCCGCCATCGTCATGGCTTCGACCTGGTCGTGGGTCACGTAAAGCAAGGTAGAACCGAGTTCCTCCTGGATCCGCTTGAGTTCCAGGCGCAGTTCGGCACGCAGCTTCGCATCGAGCGACGAGAGGGGCTCGTCCATCAGGTAGATGGCGGGCCGACGTACCAACGCCCGGCCGATCGCGACACGCTGCATTTCGCCGCCCGACAGACGCGTCGAACGGTTCTCAAGCTTGTGGTCGATCCGGACCATACGCGCAATTTCGCGCACGCGACGGTCGATCTCTTCAGCCCCCAGCTTGCGCACAGGCGCTCGCAGCGGGAAGGCGAGGTTGTCGTAAACCGTCATGTGCGGATAGAGCGAATATTGCTGGAAGACGAAGGCGACGTCGCGCTCGGCGGGCGCTTCGCCCGAGACGTTGCGACCATTGATCTCGATGCGACCGCTATCCGGTCGTTCCAGGCCGGCGATGAGGCGCAGCGTCGTCGTCTTGCCGGCACCGGTCGGCCCAAGCAGGACGACGAACTCGCCATCGCGGATTGAAAGGTTGAGATCAGACAGAGCCTGCGTGTCGCCAAAACGCTTGTCGAGGCCCTTGAGGACGATGTCAGCCATGCTCGGCCTCCGAGTAGAGTGCCGAAGCAATGGCGCGGCCCGACTGGCAGTCAAACAGCGCGAGCTTGGCCGAATTGAAGTCAAGACCGACCGTCTCGCCGATACGGAAGTTGCGGTTTGCCGGAACTCGCGCCTTGATGACGCCGCTCGACGTCTCGATCGTCACGACCTGATTGGTCCCGAGGTATTCGCTGCCATAAACCGCTCCCCTCAAGGGCGACGTATCGCTCAGGCGAATATGCTCAGGCCGAACCCCGAGTGCCAATTCGGCCTCGGCCAGGTCCTGGTGCACCTCGGGAACGGCGACATCGACCCCATGCAGCGAGACGGATCGCGCGCCTGTCTGCAGCCCCGAGGTGAAGCGCATGAAATTCATCGACGGCGAGCCGATGAAATCGGCGACATACATGGTGGCGGGCTTGCTGTAGATTTCCTGGGGCGTACCGAATTGCTCGATGACCCCATGGTTCATGACGGCAATCTTGTCGGCCATCGCCATCGCCTCATGCTGGTCATGGGTGACGTACACCGTCGTCGCTTGAATGCGGTTGTGCAGTTCACGAAGTTCGTGAACCATGACCTCGCGAAATTCGGCGTCGAGCGTCCCCAGCGGTTCGTCCATCAGGAAGCATTTGGGACGGCGCACGATGGCGCGACCAAGCGCCACACGCTGCCGGTCGCCGCCGGCAAGTCCGGAGACCGACCGGTCAAGGATATGATCGATCTGCAGCAGCCGCGCGGTTTCCTCGACGCGCTGGCGGATCTCGGCCTTCGGCATGCCTTGCGACAGCAGCGGAAAGGCGATGTTCTTGCGCACGTTCATATGCGGATAGAGCGCAAAGAGCTGGAAGACGAAAGCGATATCGCGCGCGCTGGCGCGGTTGAAGGTGACGTCTTCGCCGTCAAGATAGATCTTGCCGCTGGTCGGCAGTTCCAGACCGGCGATCATGCGCAGCGTCGTCGTCTTGCCGCAGCCGGACGGACCAAGCAGTGCCAGGAATTCGCCGTCATGGATGGTGAAGCTTGAATCCTGCACAGCAACGAAGCTGCCAAACTGCTTGCGGAGATTTTCTATTCTGATGTCCGCCATGGCTCACTCCGGAAACTTCGAGACGATGATGAACATGGCCGTGCCCGCAAGCAGCGTCACCAGCGAGTAGGTGTAGAGCACCAACAGGAATGGCTGGAAGAGCATGAGGAAGCCGATGGCAATCAACGCGGTTGCGATATTTTCCATTGGACCGCGACGCAGAAAGAGCGGGCGCTTCGGGCGGGATGGGGGGCGCGGTGTTTCTATGAGGTGGATCATTTGCGGACCGCTCCGAAGGTGATGCCACGCAAGAGCTGCTTGCGCAGGAGAATGGTGAAGACGAGAATCGGGATCAGGAAGATCGTTGTTCCCGCCGCCACCGCCGGCCAGTCCTGACCGCCCTCGCCGATAATGGTCGGAATGAAGGGCGGTGCCGTCTGGGCTTCGCCCGATGTCAGCAGTGCCGCAAAGGCATACTCGTTCCAGGCAAAGATCAGACAGAAGATCGCGGTGGCGGCAATGCCGGTCGTTGCTTGCGGCAGGACGACTTTCCAGAAAGCCTGCAGCCGCGTGTAGCCGTCGATCATCGCTGCCTCCTCGTACTCCCGTGGGATCTCGTCGATGAAGCCCTTCAGGAGCCAGACTGCAAGGGAGACGTTGACCGCGGTGTAAAGCAGGATCATGCCCAGCGCCGTGTCGGAAAGACCAAGCTCCCGATACATGAGATAAATTGGGATGGCGACGGCGATCGGCGGCATCATGCGTGTCGACAGGATGAAGAACAACAGGTCGTCGGCAAGGGGGACCCGGAAACGCGAGAAGCCATAGGCGGCCAGCGTTCCCAATGAGACGGCCAGGAATGTCGAGCCGAAGGCAATCACCAGCGAGTTGGCAAAGCGCGGAAGGAAATTCGAGGGACCGGCGATCACCATGTTGCGCTTGCGGGTGACCTCGTCGCAGGTGCCGGTCGGCGCGGGCAGGGAGGCTATATATTCCGGCGTCTGCCGCGTCCTTGTTGTCAAAAGGTTGCAGTAGCCTTCCAGCGTCGGTGTGAAGATGATCTTCGGAGGATAGCTGATGGAGTCCGGCGGAGACTTGATGCTGGTCAGGAAGATCCAGACGAGCGGGATCATGGTGATCAGGGCGTAGAGGATAACGATGGTGCCGGCGATCCGCTTGTTGGCCCGGCTTGGTTCGACGACGGAATGGGCTGAGGTGACGGAGCTCATCGTTGCTTCACCCTGTTAAGTGCCTTGACGTAGATGTTGGCGAGGCCGAACACGGCAACGAAGAGGATGATGGCGAAGGCAGACGCCCGCCCTGTCGCCCAGCTCTCGAAGGCCGTACGCTTCAAGGTGATCGAGGCCACTTCGGTGGTCGAACCCGGGCCGCCACCTGTCAGCAGTGTAACCATGTCGAACATCTTGAAGTTCTCGATGCCGCGGAACAGTACGGCGAGCATGATGAAAGGCAGGGCCATCGGGACGGTGATCGACCAGAATTGCCGCCATGGGGAGGCACGGTCGACCTCGGCTGCCTCATAGATGTAGTCCGGGATGGATCGCAGGCCCGCGAGGCAGATCAGCATGACATAAGGCGTCCACATCCAGGTATCGACAATGATGATGGCCCAAGGCGCCAGCGTGACACTGCCGAGCATCTGGATGTCGGCGGTCGGAATGCCGGTGATGAGCGAAACCGCGTAGGCGAAAAGACCAATCTGCGGCTCGTAGAGAAAGCGCCAGAAATTTCCGACAACAGCCGGAGACAGCATCATCGGTATCAGGATGAGCGTCGTCCAGAACGCGTGGCCACGAAACTTGCGGTCGATCAGATAGGCGAGCGTAAAGCCGATAACCGTCTGCAGCAGGATCGTCCAAAACACGAAATGCGCCGTCGTCTGCATGGCCTGCCAGATATCGGGGTCGTTCAGGACACGCTGGTAGTTGCTAAATCCGACGTTCAGAACAGGCGCATTCGGGCGGTTGGCACGATAGTTCGTGAACGACAGATAGATCGCCCAGATGAGCGGGAAGATGTTGATGGCGAGAAGCAGGATGATGGCCGGTGCAATGAACAACCAGGCAATCGCTCGGTCGGATAGTCCTCGGACACGGCGTGCGACCGATGTCGGCGTCGCCCTCGCAGTCGCGTCAGCTGCCTTTTCGACCATGGAGGAAGATGAAATGTTCAAGGTATCACCTGGTCTTTGCGTATGTGAGACACGTGGCGGCCCGGCAGTCTTGGCAATCCGGGCCGCCATTCTGGCAAGAATGTTTTGCGTCCAGCCGGACACTAGATCTTGCCGTCGTCCTTGAAGACTTCGGTCCAGTCCTTCACGAGGCCATCGAGCGCCTCCTGAGCAGTGCCGTTGCCGGCCACGACATAGTTATGAACGCGCTTCTGCATGTCCTGCAGGAGGGTTGCGTAGCTTGGCTCTGCCCAGAAATCCTTGACGATCGCCATCGAGTCCAGGAATGCCTGGGCATATGGTTGGCTGGACGCAAAGTCCGGGGCGTTCACAACTGACTTCAGGCACGAGTAGCCGCCGAGCTGCCACCACTTGGCCTGCACTTCAGGCTGGGCGAACCACTTGATGTACTGCAGTGCCGCGTCTTTCTTGTCGGAGTAGGAGACGACCGAGATACCCTGTCCGCCAAGCTGGGCGAAATGTTTCTTTTCCGCCGGATTGGGGAAGAAGCCGATCTTGTCGCCACCGACTTTCTCATCCTTGTAGAGACCCGGCCATGTGAAGGCGAAGTTCATCTGCATGGCCACCTGGCCGGACTTGAAGGCGTCGGCGGATTCAACCATGTAAACGTTGGAACTGCCGGGCGGTGTGCAGCAGTCATAGAGTGCCTTGTAGAACTCCAGTCCCTTGACCGCATCGGGCGAATTGACGAAGCCTTCCATCTCGTAGGGCTTGTCTGGGTTGTCGTACTGGAAGCCCCAATCGTAGAGGACGTTGGTCACGCCCATCGTGATGCCTTCAGAGCCGCGCTCCGTATAGATCGAGGCGCCGTAGACGGTCTTGCCATCGATCTCGCGCTTCTGGAAGAACTCGGCGATCTGCTTCAGCTCGTCGTAGGTCTTTGGCGCCGCGAGATCGTGACCATACTTTGCCTTGAATTCCTTCTGCAGTTCCGGCCGCTCGAACCAGTCCTTGCGGTAGGTCCAGCCGACCACATCGCCCATGGCGGGCAGCGCCCAATAGTTCGGCGTATTCTTCGGCCATTCCGAATAGCCGACAACCGTCGCCGGCACGAAGTCATCCATCTTGATGCCTTCCTTGTCGAAGAAGTCGTTGAGCTTGACGTAATGGCCGTTTTCAGCCGAGCCACCGATCCACTGGCTGTCGCCGATGATCAGGTCGCAGAGCTTGCCATGGGAGTTCAGTTCATTGAGGAAGCGGTCTGCATAGCTCGTCCACGGTACGAACTCGAACTTCATTTCAGTGCCGGTTTTGGCGGTGAAATCCTTGGAGAGTTCGACCAGTGCGTTTGCCGGATCCCATGCGGCCCAGCAGAGCGTCAACTGGTCGGCTTTGGCGAGATTGGGCAGCGCCGACGAGATGATGAACGCCGAGGCCAGCCCGAGAAGGGCTTTCGATTTCTTTTGCATAAGTTCCTCCCAGAACCAAAGGCCGGCTCCCCGCCGACCGCGCAAGTTCACCCATTTGCGAGAATGCCTACATGAACTCCTCAACTCTCATGTTTAGCAATATGTTTAGTGATAGATATTTTTATAAACATTGCAAGTGGCAATCGTTGTTGCTCCGCAGCAATTGCTGACCTCCATGCTTACCTGCGCCCGTGGCCACAAGATCATTGCTGCCGGTTGAACCGACCGCGGTTACCTCCGAAACAGGGGCAGAGAGCGGCCGCACTGGCGTCGTGGCAACGCAGCCGGTTATCTTGGCAGCTGGCGCTGCCGTAACAGATGGTGAGAACTGCCCGGCTCTGCGATCCACAATTGCCGGGATTGATCAGCCTGCGCTTCGCGCTCTCCGGTCAGTGTCCGCCGCCACATAGTTGCGCCAGCCGCCATAGTTGGTGATGTCGGTGGCCCCTGTTATCCCTGCGGGCTCAACAAGGAAGCCTTTAGCCACAGTTCCGTCTGACAGACTGATTGAGCCGATTCCGAGAGGCGAGGGTATTGCCGCCACGAATTGCCCGAAGGCAGCAGGCGTCAGGCGCCAGACTTCCACGTCGATGCGGCCGCCTCTGCCGGCCTCGACACGGATCATCCCCGGCTTGGCGGGCACCTGGCCGGCAAGGGCATAGAGCCTGTAGGAATCCGATGTCTGCGCCTGCCGAGAGAACACGGCGTCGAGGTCGCGCAGTTGGACGTTTAGTTGCATGCCGGAGAGATGCGCACCGACGACAACGAGATCGATCATCCCATCCTCATCAATTCTCGCCGGTTTCGGAAAAGCCGGTGTCAGAGACCAGCCTGTCGCTCCCAGACTGACACCGGCTGCTTGGTGGATCTCTCGGGCAAGGGAGGCCGCCAGGCCATCCCGGCCGGACGGCGCCAGCAGGGTCACGCTTGCCGGGAGGCCGTCGGCACGCTTGCCAGTCGGCACGGCGATCCCGCACATATCGAGCAGATTGACGAAATTGGTATAGGTCCCAAGCCGGGAGTTCTCGCGGATCGGTTCGGCGGCGAGGTCGGCCAGCGTGTAGTGGCTCGGGGCCGTCGGCACACAGAAGACGTCGACAGAATCGATGAGCGGCTGCACTGTCTGCTTCAGAGCCTGAAGGGCGTATAGACCATTGAAGGCATCGGCCGCGCTCAGCGCCTTCGCGCCACCATAGATCTTGCGTGTGACCGGATGGAAACTTGCCTCGTTGGCATCGAAGAAGGGCTTCACCGCGGCATAGCGTTCCGCCACCCAGGCACCCTCGTAGAGCAGATTGGCAACCTTGTAGAAATCGCCGAATGGCACTTCGACCACGCGATGGCCGAGCATCGTCAGCATCGCGAGCGCGTTCTCATATGATGCCTCCATGCGGGCGTCGCCAAAGAACTGGCGGTCTGCCTTTGCAGGAACCCCGATGCAAAGGACCGGCGGAAGCGAGCCATAGCCGGATGCGGGTATGTCCTTCGAGTAAGCATCCGCCGCGTCGTAGCGCGCGGTGGTGTCGAAGACACGCCATGCATCATCGACGGTAAGGGCAAATATCGAAACACAGTCGAGCGTGCGGCAGGCCGGTATGACCCCCGCCGTCGAAAGGGCGCCGACGCTCGGCTTGAGGCCGACGATGTTGTTAAGTCCTGCGGGGATACGGCCGGAGCCGGCCGTATCCGTTCCGAGCGCGAAACTGACGATCCCTTGGGCGGTGGCGACGGCCGAGCCGGAGCTGGAGCCGCCGGGAACGAGGTTGGCGTCGATGGCGTTGCGAGGGATCGGGTAGGGCGAGCGGACGCCCACGAGGCCTGTTGCGAACTGGTCGAGGTTTGTCTTGCCGATGACGAGGGCCCCGGCCTGCTTGAGCAAGCGAACGACGGTCGCATCAACAGCCGCTACATAGGAATAGTCAGGGCAGGCAGCCGTTGTCGGCATGCCGGCGACATCGATGTTGTCCTTCACGGCAAAGGGGATGCCCCAGAGCGGCTTGGCCTCGGCATCAAACGGACCCAGCGCTTCCACTTCGGCAAGCAGCGCCTCGCGATCTGAGAGATGAAGAAAGATACCAGGATCGTTGACTTCGGCCAGGCGCGCAAACGCCCGGCCAATGATCGTGTCGGGGCTTCCACCCAAAGCGTAGAATGCGTGCAGCGATGCGATGTCGAAAGCCGGTGCGCCGGTCATGCTATTTCCTCTTCCAGTATCCTTACGGGCCGATCCCATTGGATCAGCACCACGCAGCCGGCGTCACTCCAGACGGAATGCTCGGTTCCAGCCGCATTCACGACATAGCTGCCGCGCCCATAGTCGCCGGCCTCATCGGATTGTGTGCCTTCCAGGACCAGGATGGTTTCGAGCCCCTCGTGTCGATGCCGCGGTACGGAGGCTCCGGCCTCGTATTTCAAAAGGGCGACCCCTGGCTGATCGTTTTCGAAAGGGCGGATCCAGTGGATCGTAACGTCCTCACGAAATGGAGAGAAAGTTAGCTCTTTCCAGCCACCTAGCGTCAGAAGCTCGCGTGTCGTCTCAGGCATGACCAATCGCCTCCAATATGTCGTCCACATGTGAAGTCCATCCAACGATCCCGCCCTGGGCGCGGATCATGGCGATGGCGGCATCCTTGAACTCGGGAAAATAGCTCTCGGTTGCTTCTTCGGCGAGAAGGCATTCGTATCCGCGATCATTGGCTTCGCGCATGGTCGTCTGAACGCAGACCTCGGTTGTGACGCCGGCAAAGACAAGCTGGCTGATGCCCCTCGCTTTCAAGATCTCGCCGAGTTCGGTCGCGTAGAATGCGCCTTTGCCCGGCTTCTCGATCACGATTTCGCCGTCGACGGGGGCGAGCTCCGCCAGGATCGCAGTACCGGCCTCTCCGGCAATCAAGATCCGTCCCATCGGCCCGTCATCGCCGATCCGAAGGGTTGGAGCGCCGCGGTTGCGCTTGGCGGGGGGCAGATCGGAAAGATCCGGCTTGTGGCACTCCATGGTGTGAATGACAGGCAGGCCGGCCTCGCGAAATCCCTCAATCAACCGTTTGACGTCGGGAATGATCCTGGTGATGCGGCTGACATCGTTGCCGAGGCTTGCGCCGAAACCGCCTGGCTCGGCAAAGTCACGCTGCATGTCGATGACGATGAGCGCCAGTTGGTCGGGCCTGGCCGGAAAGGCAAAAGGCTGTGCCTTGATGTCTGGCATCAGTGATGTCCTGCCATATGCGCGCCGATGACCGAGATATCGGCCGCGCGCGCCGGGGTTTCGTAGACCAGCTTGCCGTCCGAGATGACCATGATCCGGTCGGACATCTCCAACAGTTCGTCGAGATCCTCCGACAGCAGCAGCACGGCCGCACCGGAGTTGCGCGCCCTCATGATGCGGGCGCGGATTTCCGCGACAGCTGAGAAATCGAGGCCGAAGCAAGGATTGGCGACGATCAGGAGATCGACTTCGCCAGTCAGTTCACGCGCCAGCACCGCGCGTTGCACATTGCCGCCGGAAAGGGCTGCGATCGGCGACGCGGAGGAGGCGGTCCTGACCTTGTAATCGGTGATCAGATCCGTCGCGCGTTTCTTCATCCTGCCCTTGTTGAGCCAGATCGTATCTTTTCCGTCGTTTTTCAGATCGAATGTACGGAAGGCAAGATTCTCGCTGACCGTCATGCGGGGCGCGCAGGCATTGTGCAGGGGCTCCTCGGGAATGAAGCGCACATTGTTCCGGCGCGTCTCCGGCCGGGTCGCGCCGTAGGCGTCGCCGTTGACAAGCACGCTGCCCGCCTCGGTCGGCCGCTGGCCGGCCAGGATCTCCGTCAGCTCCTTCTGGCCGTTGCCC
The DNA here is from genome assembly GCF_012932765.1 of Rhizobium sp. 57MFTsu3.2. Lineage (NCBI taxonomy): Bacteria > Pseudomonadati > Pseudomonadota > Alphaproteobacteria > Hyphomicrobiales > Rhizobiaceae > Rhizobium > Rhizobium sp. 57MFTsu3.2. The sequence continues at coordinate 101,856 of NZ_JDWI01000002.1, read as the reverse complement.
GATATGCCGGCAATGCCGACGATTTCGCCGGAGCGAACCGTCAGGGTGTCGATTTCAATGGTTTTCAACCCCGAGCGATCCGGTGCCTTGACCTTTTCCACCTTGAGAACAGGCTTTGCCATCTCAGACACTGGCACGCGTGTATCGAGCTGGGCGAGCTTGACGTCGCCAATCATCATCGATGCCATCTCTTCGGTCGACAGCTGGTCGACCCCTCCGCCGCCGACCAGCTTGCCGCGCCGCAGGATCGAAACTGCGTCGGCGAACTTCGTAACCTCATGGAACTTGTGTGAGATCATCAGCACGGTCAGCTCGCCGCGATCCGTCATGCCGCGCACCAGTCCGAGCATTTCGTCCGCCTCGGCTGGCGTCAGCACGGATGTCGGTTCGTCGAGCACCAGAAAACTGCGGCCGAGATAGAGCTGCTTGACGATTTCGAGCTTCTGCTTTTCGCCAGCGGCCAGCCCGCTGACGGGGCGATCGAGCGGAATCTTGAACGGCATGTGCTCCATGAAGGCTGCAAGATCCCTACGCTCCTTGGCCCAGTTGATCACCGCGGGCACGGCAGCCCGGCTGATGACGAGGTTTTCCGCGCCCGTCAGCGACGGCACCAGCGTGAAATGCTGGTAGACCATGCCGAGCCCATAGGTTGCCGCATCCCTGGGGGAGGCGATCGCCACTTCGCGCCCATCGACGGAGAGCGAACCCGAGGTTTGATGGTAGAAGCCCATGATGCACTTGACGAGCGTTGACTTGCCGGCGCCGTTCTCGCCGAGGAGCGCATGGAAGGTTCCGGCTGGGATATCGATCGATACGTGGTCGAGCGCCGTGAAACTGGCAAACCGCATCGTCATGTCGAGCGTCTGGATGCCGACGGCCTTGCCAGCCTGGGGAAGAGGCGTGTCGCGTACGATGCTCACTTCAGGTCTCCTTTTTCGACGATAATTGCGACCGGCCCGCCACCTGGCGGTCCCTGATGTTCGGCACCGCCCGATACGTATAAGTCGGTCATGCCGAAGACGCCGGCGAGCGCGCCGCCCACAAACGCGCGGGCATGGCGTGTGCCGGCGATATCGGAATCGTTCAGCATGGTATGGCGCTTGCCACCAACGTGACCGGACGGGTCCGGCTCGGCCTTGGCCAGCACGGCCGCGAGCCTTCCTTCCGCCGGCAGACGATCCCAGGCAGCGCGGACGGATCCAGTGTCTATCGCGTCCCGCATGACGGCATGGTCGATGGTGAGAGGCCCGGACCATTTTGCGCTCATGCCGAGTACGATGACCTCATGATCCAAGAGCTCGACGCCTGAAGAAGCCGAGGCGCATAGGGAATAGAGATCGAAGCGGCTACAGATGTCACTGTCGTCGATGGCGTCGATATCCACCTCGCCAAGTGCAACGGCAACGCCAAGTGCCGACGCGCCGCGTGACAGCGCCATTGATTTCAGCGTATCGCGCGTCGCCGTCGTCTTGCCGGCTGATTCCGCATCGGCAATCCGCTGAGAGGTCAGCAGCGGGCATTTGATCTGTACGAAGTGGACATCGGCGGTGTCCTCGATCCCGGCATCCCGGATGGCGGCTTTAACCGCCGCCGCCACCATGCGGACCTGTTCGCAGCGACCGAGTTGTTCAGGCGGCAGGGCAGGGGTGCGCGCCACGCCGATTGCCAGAGCCCCTTCTCCGGGCTCCTCGACCTGTTTGCGCGTGAAGATGGTCCAGTGAGGCGAGAGCGCGCCTTCCGTGCCGCCGGACATGACGATTGAGACGCCTTCTACATTCTGTTCATCGAACAGCCGCTCGAAGCTGCGTGTGGCGTAGCCGCGGGTGAAGTCGTTGACGCAGCCGTTGCCCTCGGTCTTGCCAAGCACGGCGACCACGTCGGATGCGTCAATTCGGCCGGCAAACAGGGCTTCGACACCGGAGACATCGTCCGGACTGCCTGCCGGGACGCGAAAGACATGAGCACGCAAGGAGGGCATCAGGGAAGGGCCTCGATCAGGGTAGCCGCGTTGGACACAGATCCGAATACGCCGCCCTGCATCTTCACCATCTTGATGGCCGCGAGGTGGTTGTCATAGTCGGTGGCGCCGCAGCAATCCTCGAGCAGCAGGCACTCAAAGCCGCGATCGTTGGCCTCGCGCATCGTCGTGTGAACGCAGACATCGGTGGTGATGCCTGTCAGGATGATGTTCTCGATCCGCTTCTGGTTGAGGATCAACTCCAGATCCGTGGCACAGAAAGAGCCTTTGCCGGGCTTATCGATGATCGTCTCGCCCTCGATCGGTTTCAGCTCGTCTATAATATCCCAGCCCGGCTCCCCGCGAACGAGGATGCGGCCGCAAGGGCCGGCGTCGCCGATGCCAGCGTTAATACGCTGCGAGCGCCAGCGCTTGTTCGCCGGCAGGTCGGCGAGATCGGGCCGATGACCCTCCCGGGTGTGAATGATGTGATAGCCCTTGGCGCGCATGGCCGAAAGGACCCTCTTGATCGGCTCGATCGGTGCCCGCACGAGCGAAAGATCATAACCCATATGATCGACGTAGCCGCCTGGACCGCAGAAATCCGTCTGCATGTCAATGATGACGAGCGCCGTGTTGTCCGGCCTCAGCGCGCCGTTGTAGGGCCAGGCATAGGGATCGGCATTGATGTAGCGTCCCTTGTTTTCGACCATCGCATCCATCGTCTTCTCCTATTCGCCCGCAAGTTTGAAAGTTTCGCCATAGCGCCGCGCCGGCTTGTCGAAGCCGCAGGACGTGCCGTCGACGACCTTGACCTCATCTTCCCAGGGCAACCGGTACCGGCCCGCGATGAGATCGTGCATGTAGCTGTAAGGCGCGTCCCCCGCGCCACCGGCGACGGCGACATAACCGCGATGGCCGAACTGGTAGATATTGTTTTCGACGCCCCAGCTGCGCCGCGCCTCACGCACCAGGTCAGGGCGGACCTCGGCGGTGATGATCTCGTTCGGGCGACCGGACGTGCCGTGGGCGATGATCGTGCCGTCGAAATTGCAGATCATGCCTTCGCCCATGGAGTCGAACGTGCCGTCCGAACCGCACATGCAGACGCTGGCGGTCACCATCAGATTGCAGAAGGCGTTTGACTGGTTGGTGAACTTCCAGCTGTCGCGGATCGGAGCGGTATAGCCCGCTGTCCGGATCATGATCTCCGCGCCCTTGTAGGCGCACTCCCGGGCCATCTCCGGAAACATCCCGTCATGGCAGATGATCAGTGCGAGCTTCGCGCCTTTCGGTCCCTCGATCACCGGAATGCCGAAGTTGCCGGGCTCCCAGGGCTCGACCGGCACCCATGGATGCATCTTGCGATAATGGAGTTTCAGTTCGCCACTGTCGTCGATGACGATGCCCGAATTGTACGGCATCCCATCCGGATTGAATTCCATGATCGAGAAACAGCCCCAGATGCGGTTTTCGCGGCAGGCTCTCTTGAAGGCAGCAACCTCCGGCCCGTCGAGCGAACACATGATCTCGGGATTGATGTCCATCGACAGGCCATGCAGCGCATACTCGGGGAAGACGACGAGATCCATGCCTGCCTGGTTGCGACGGGCCTTGCCGACGAGGTCGACGATAACCTCTGTCTGCCTTGCAAGGTCCTCCGTGGTGACCGTAACGGGTAGCTGAAGCTGAACGAGGCCAATGCCGACGCCATGTTCGGATTTGTTAAGGCCGCCGAGACCATTCATGGCAGATCCCCTATTTCGTGAGCGACAATGCGCCGGGGGCACCGGCGAGCGAACGTGTTGGTGAGGACGTGGCAATGAGGATGACGAGCGTCAGCACGTAGGGAGCCGCATAGAACAGGTAGTAGCCCTGCGTGACGCCGACCGACTGCAAGGCAGGACCCAGTGCGCCGGCGCCGCCGAAGAGAAGGGCGGCCAGGAAGCAGCCGATCGGGTTCCAGCGCGCGAAGATCACCAGCGCCACCGCCATCAGGCCCTGTCCGGAAGAAATGCCTTCGTTCCAGGAGCCGGGATAGTAGAGCGAGAGATAGGCCCCGCCCAAGGCGGCGAGCGACCCGCCGACGCCGGTGGCAAGCAGCCGGACACGATCCGGATCGATCCCCATCGCCCGCGCCGCATCGGTGCTGTCGCCGACAACGCGCAATACGAGACCGACACGGGTGTTCTTGAACCCCCACCACAGGAAGAGTGCCAGCGCGCCGCCCACGATGAAGAGCACATTGATGTTCAGTGCCGCCTGAACCTGCGGAAGGTTGGACCACGCACCGAGCGGGATCGACGGCAGATGCGGTGCTGCCGGCTGAATGAAGGGCTTGCCGAGAAAGAAGGCCAGTCCCAGCCCGAATTGCATCATGGCGATGCCGATCGCGATGTCGTTCACCTTCGGCCACTTGCAGATCCATCCGTGCACGAGGCCGAAGACGGTGCCGGAGCCCATGGCCGCCAGCACGCCGAGCCAGGGCGAGCCGGTAAGCACGGCGACCGCGTAGGCCGTCATGGCCCCGAAGACCAGCGTACCTTCGAGGCCAAGGTTGATGCGGCCAGAGCGTTCGGTGATGGTCTCGCCGAGGCTGACGAAGATGAAGGGTGTCGAGACGCGGATCGCGCCCGCAAAGATGGCGAGGGGTACACCCCAGATGCCGATGCCGCTCGCTTCCATCATGGGCTCCTTTTCCAGAGGTCGGGATTGAAGATCTTGAAGCGACCGTAGAAGGTCTCGCAAAAGAGGATGACGACGAAGAGCGTGCCTTGCAGCACCAGGACCGTTGCGTCAGGCAAGGCCATCCGGCGCTGGATGAGGCCGCCCGACGCATCGATGCCGCCAAGCAGGAAGGCGACCGGAATGATCGCCAGTGGATTGTGCCGCGCCAGGAAGGCGACGAGGATGCCGGTATAGCCGTAGCCTGCCGCCAGCGAGGCATTGGCGCTGCCTTGGACGGCGGCGACCTCGATCATGCCGGCAAGACCGGCGAAGCTGCCGGCGATCGCCGTGAAGCCGACGATCAGGCGGCCGACCGGCAACCCCTGTATCTGCGCGGCGCGAACATTGCCGCCGGCGATGCGCGCCGCGAAGCCATAGCTCGTGACCTCGATCAGCACCCACGAGATGATGCAGGCGACGACGCCGATTGCGAGCCCCCAGTGCACATCCATTCCGGGTATCTTGCCGAGCATGTATTCGGCGGGCAGGGGGGTGGTGGAGGGTTTGTTAAGGCTCGCCGGATCGCGCAGCGGTCCTTCGACGAACTGGTTCATGAGGGCGATGGCGATATAGGCGAGCAGCAGCGAAGAAATGGTCTCGTTGACCCCGCGATAGTGCCGCAGGAAGCCTGCAAGACCGATCCAGATGCCGCCGACGAGCATCGCCGCCGCCGCCATCAGCAGCAGAACGAGGAAGGCGGGCAGCGTTCCGACGAACGGCAATGCGGCCGCCGCCGCAGCAACGCCACCCAATACGACCGCGCCCTCGCCGCCGATGATGACGAGCCCGAGTCGCGCCGGCAAGGCGACGCAAAGCGCCGTCAGGAGAAGGGGGGCGGCCCGGCTGAGGCTGTTCTGGATCGAGAACCAGCTGCCGAAGCCGCCTGTGTACATCAATTGGAATAAGGTGACCGGCGATTTGCCGATCACGAGAATGAAGATGGAGAAGAGCGCCAGCCCGATCAGGATCGCGCCGCAACTGATGGCGACAGGTTCCGCGCGCCGTGCGACCCACTCAAGGATGGGTCTTACTGCGGACGATCGTTGGGAAGCGATGGCTATTGCGGAGGTATTCGCCTCGACTGTCATGACGCTTCTCCCTCCGGATCAGGCCGTGGATCCGACGACGCCTTCCACGAGATACGCCATGCTCTCGAGCTCGATGGCATCTTCGGCATAGCTCTTGTCGGGGGTGACGACGACGTTGCCCTTGTTGTCCTTGATCGGCCCCTTGAAGACGGAGAACTTGCCGGTCATCATCTCGGCGAGCGTTGCGTCGAACTTCGTCCGTCCTTCGGCTGGCACGGCAGGTCCGAGCGGGCTCATCTTGACGAAGCCATCCTTGAGGCCACCGCGCACGAAATTGCCGAGCTTCTCGCCGGCCTGGGCCTTCTTGACAAAATCGGTGTAGACGTTGCCCCACGCCCATTCGGCGCCGGTCAGATATTTTTCAGGAGCGAGCGGGCTCTGGTTTGCGTGGTAGCCACAGACGAAGGCGCCGCGACCGGCTGCCGTCTCGACAACAACCTTCGGGCTGTCGACATGGCAGGTGATAACATCCGCGCCCTGGTCGATCAGCGCGTTGGTCGCTTCGGCTTCCTTGACGGCAAGCGACCATTCGCCCGTGAAGATGACCTGGCAAGTGATCGAGGGATCGACCGAGCGTGCCCCGAGCAGGAAGGCGTTGATGTTCTGCAGCACCTGCGGAATGGGCTTGGCCGCGACAAAGCCGAGCTTCTTGCTTTTCGACGTGTAGCCAGCCGCGACCCCGTTCAGGTATTGGCCCTGGAAGATATAGCCGAAATACGAACCCGTGTTTGCAGGGTTCTTGCCCTCCTGCCAGAGGCCGCCGCAATGGCGGAACTGCACATCCGGATACTTTGCCGCCATCGCCAGCATATGCGGGTCGAAGTAGCCGAACGACGTCGGGAAAATCAGTGTCGCGCCATCGAGGTTGATCATCGACTCCATCGTCTTCTGGACATCGACGGTTTCGGGGACATTCTCTTCTTCTACGATCGTGACGCCCGGCAGGGCCTTCAGCGCCGCCGCCCCTTCGGCATGGGCCTGGTTGTAGCCGTAGTCGTCCTTGGGGCCGACATAGATGAAGCCAACGGTGAGTGCGGTCTGGGCGAGAGCGCGGCCCGACAGCAGGCCCGGCGTCAAGGCGAGTGCTCCGGCGGCGGAAACCTGCAGGAAGTGGCGGCGGTTCATGGAAAGGAGTTTGGTCATCGGAATGCTCCTTGCGGCCAGGGCCGGTTCGAAAAAAAACGTTGCAGAAAAGTGTATGCAATGACCGTGCCATATTCTAAGTAATTGAATTATCGCACCAATATTAGCCGCACTGTTTTGCTTTTCCAAACTGTATGCAGTTTTACCGCCAGAATGACCAAAATTTAGTCTTTGATTACTATTCAATCATCAGCCTTGTCGTCGGGCCCTTCACAAAAGCTCGCTGGGGCAACGCAATGCCTCTGGAAACAAGAAGATAATTGACTTGTCGGCCAACTGGCCGCATCTGTATGCAGTTGACGCAGCAAGAATCAGGATCGTGACAGAGATCAAGCGCAGGCAGGTAATCAGGGCGGGCACGACCGTCGAGCAGATGGTTCGCGCCATCGCGGATATGATTGTGACCGGCCTTTTCGTTCCCGGCGAGAGGATGGATGAGATCTCGCTGGCCGCCCGCTTCGATGTCTCCCGCACGCCGGTCCGGGAGGCGCTGCGCGAACTTGGCGCCATGGGGCTGGTCGATCGTGAGCCCAACCGCAGTGCCGTCGTCGCGAACGTGACGGAGACTTATCTGCATTCGATGTTCGAGGCGATGTCGGAATTGGAGGCCATCTGCGCACGGCTCTCGGCCGAACGCATGACGGTCGATGAGCGGCGTTCCCTCGAACTCGAGCATCGGGCCTCGGCAAAACTGGTGCACGCTGGAGCCGAAGAAGGCTATGCTGCGCACAACACGGAGTTTCACACTCGCCTTTATCGTGGGGCCCATAACGAGCACATCTTCGAATTGGCGACGCAAACCCGCGCACGACTGGCGCCGTTCCGCCGGGCGCAGTTCCGCCTGCCCGGCCGCCTGGCCAAATCCTATGACGAGCACGATGTCATCGTGACGGCGATCATGCGTGGAGATGTGGCGGCAGCCGGTCAGGCAGCCTATTCGCACGTTGCCAATGTGAGTGACGCGAGCATAACATTCGCCACAGCGAAGAACGCCTGAGAAGCTGTGGCCGATCCATCTTGCTCAGGCCCGAAATCGGTGAAAGATAAGGCCGTGAAACGGATACGGCGACCTCAGAAATGGCCAAGGGCAAAGACGCGACAGGATTTAGAAAGGTTGGCCTGAGGTGGAGGAAGTGAAAGTGTCTTCCTCGCGAAGCGATCCCGAGATGCCCTGGTCCCAGCCGCTACGCCTGCACCTCAGCATCGTGATCGTACTCCTGCTCGTAAGCGTCTGCACGCCGCTGATGTGGCTTACATACCAACATGGGCGGTCATCCGCGATCGATGCCGCGCAGGAGAAGATGCGGCTGTTGAGCTTGCATGCGCTCGATCACTATCGCAGCGTCTTCGACAGCGGCTATTCCGCCATTGAGACAAGCTCCGCCCTGGCACCAATGATATCGGCGCCGCCCGCGGAGCTCGACGCAAAGCGCGACTTCCTGCTGAAGGCGCTGCAGGGGTCACCGAAACTGGACAGCTTGTATGCCGGCTATCCGGACGGTTCCTTTATTCAGGCAGCCAGTGTCCTCACCAATCCGAAATGGAGCCAAGTCCTTTCAGCACCGTCCGGCACAGCATTTGCGCTGATCACCATTGGGCAATCCGCTGAAGGGATGACGTCCGCCTGGCGGTTCCTGGATGTCAACGGCAACCTGCTCGCCGAGCGCGACAGCAAGAACGTGACTTACGATCCTCGGCAACGGCTCTGGTATCGCGCTGCCGTTGCAAAAGATGGGCCCGCCTCGGTTGGCCCGTATGTCACCGCCGCGACGCAGTCACTGAGCCTGACGCTCGCCACGCCGATGGAAAAGGACAGGCGCGTCGTGGCGGGCGCAGACGTGCTTCTGGAAACCATCAGCAGCCTGCTGAACGAGGAAGCAATATCGGCACATGCACGTGGCTATGTTTTCGACGATCACCGGCGCCTGATCGTCCACTCTGACCCGACGATCATGGCACTAATCCTCGAAACGCTCTCTAATACGTCGCGCGATGAAGTTGCTGCACCGTATTCAGGGGATCCGGCTTTCGACGCAGTCAAGCAACTGCTGCTGACGGAAGCCGGCACCAGGGGAGGCGTGGCGCATTTTTCGGTTGCGGGGGTGCCATACATGGCCCAGATCTCGCCGGTCGAGTTTTCCGGCCTGCTCAAGGGCAACACGCTCGTCATTGCGGCACCTGTCGACGATTTTGTCGGTCCAAGCAACCGCTTGCTGATCAAGACGCTGATGATTGCCGGTGCCGTTCTTGTTGCGGCTATTGTGGCAGCGCTCGTGGTCGCGCGGCTCATCAGCAATGCGCTCTTTTCTCTGGCTGCCGAAGCCAGGCAGATTGGGGATCTGGATTTCAAGGGACAAGGAGCCTACCGCTCCATGATCGCCGAGATCAACATTCTCGCAAACGCACTTGCCGCAGCACGTGACGCGATCCGTAATTTTTCTCTCTATGTGCCGCGGGAACTTGTACGCAAGATCGTCAGCGCCGGGAAAGTCGAAACCGCGGTTGCCTCGCGTCAGGACGTCACCCTGCTTTTTACCGACATCCGGGATTTTACGACAATTTCTGAGCAGTATTCCCCGGAAAGCGTTACTGCGCTGCTCTCGTCCTATTTTCAGTTGATGAACGATATCGTGGAGCAGCACAACGGAGTTATCGTCCAATATCTGGGTGACTCGATTTTCGGCATGTGGAACGCACCGGTGCCGGATCCTCAACACGTGCAGAACGGCTGTCGTTGCGCCCTGGCACTAAAGGCGGCGATCGACGAATTCAATATGGCTAACCGAGCCTCGGGGCGCCCGGAATTCATCACACGGTTCGGTCTTCATACCGGGCCGGCGGTTGTCGGCAGTGTTGGTGCGCGGACCCGTCGCCAGTACACGGCTATGGGCGATACGGTCAACGTGGCGTCCCGTCTGGAAGGCATGAACAAGCAGTTCGGCACCTCTATCCTCGCAAGCGGGGCGATCAGCGCAAAGGCAGGAGACGCGTTCCGTTTTCGGTCTCTGGGACTGGCGCAAGCCAAGGGCCGCTTCGAACAGATCGAGGTGTTCGAGCTTGTTTGCTAGTTGAAACCTCTTCGATCCTGCGCAGCAAAGTGCGACGTTGCCGGTGGCCGGTGTTCGATCCCGTGTTTGCCGGTATCGCCAGGTCTTATACGGTATCGTCTATCCCGGCGGGTGAAGCCCGATGTTTCGGTCCGAGTGCGCGAAACGGCCTTGTGTGTGCTCACAGTAATCAGGCCGAAATCAGTTCACGCGGGCGATCGGCGTTTTGGAGCTTCGCCTCAGCGCGGTCAGGTTCGCTATCAGAAAATCGGCCGTCTCCTTGACCGCCGGTTCCAGCTTCCTTGTGGCCGCGATTAGCGCAAGTTCGGACGCAGGTTCCTCCGCAAAACCGTCAGCACCGTTCAACGGCTGATGCTCGGGCAGTATCGCATCGACTGGAAGCAAGCTGATGCCGAGGCCGGATGCAACGGCCGCCTGAACTCCCATCAGGCCTTGGCTCGAATAGGCGATACGCCAACGTCGTCCGCTTTCCTCAATTGCCCGGATGGCCCTTTCGCGATAGATGCACCCGGGTGGGAACACCGCAAGCGGAATCGGATCGGTCCCGCCGGAAAGGGTTCGGCTACCCACCCAACTTAGCGGTTCCGTCCACTTGGCGATACAGCTACCATCGCCCGGCTCGCGCTTGATAAGGGCTAGATCGAGCTCTCCCGCTTGAAGAAGCCTTCGCAACTCGAAGCTCCAGCCGCTGATCGTATCGAGCCTCGTATGTGAAGTGGTCCGCGCAAAGCCGGAGAGCAGGTCAATCATCCGCCGCCCGGCAAAGTCTTCCGGAACGCCGAGCCGCACGGTCTTCGGAACCGGGACCGAGCGGCCCAGAGCTTCGTCTGCCTCCGCCAAGATCGACAGTATCCGCCGGGCGTAGCTCATCAGCAGTTCACCCTCCTCCGTCGTTCGCACACGGCCCGAGGCGCGGTCGCGGATGAGAAGCGTGCGTCCAAGATTGGTCTCGAGCTTCTTGACCTGCTGGCTGATCGTTGATTGCGTGAGGTGAACGCGCTCAGCCGCCCGTGTAAACCCGCCTGTCTCGACGACGGCGGCAAAAGTGCGCAGAAGGTCGAGGTCGAAACCGAAGCTCATTTGAGTTTCCAATAATAAATATGGTGACATTTAATTTCCAAATGATCGCGTCCGATGTCAATCCTGCTTGGAAACAACCAGGAGACCGAGATGACACTTTCAGGACCGCACCCGAAATGGCTGACTTTCGATTGCTACGGCACCCTCATCCAGTGGGACGAAGGGTTGCTTGCGGCAATGGACAGGATTCTCGCGGGAAATAAGCAATCGATCGACCGGGATGCCTTCATTGCCGTGTACGACCGGCACGAGCATCGGCTCGAGGCGGAGCGCCCACACCGTTCGTTCCAGGATGTAAGCGCGGCCGCACTTGCGCTCGCGATGAAGGAATTCTCCCTCGAGGTATCGCCCGGCGACGCGGATCTTCTCACCTCATCCATCAGCCGCATGCCGCCTTTTCCGGAGGTGGTTGAGACATTGGCCAGACTGAAGGCGGCGGGGTTCAAACTTGCCATTATCTCCAATACGGACGATGCGATCATAGCCGGAAATGTCGCGCAACTCGGCGGTTGGGTCGATCGGGTGATCACGGCGGAGCAGGCCGGAGCCTACAAGCCGACAAGACAGATATTCCAATATGCCTGGCAAGAGCTTGGTGTCGAAAAGCAACAACTGGTTCATGTTTGTGCGAGCCCTCATCTCGATCTCGCTGCGGCGAGGGAGCTTGGCTTCAAAACGGTCTGGGTCGACCGCGGAACCGGCCGCAAGCCGCTTGACGACTACGCGCCAGACGCAATTATTGCCCGACTTGACGAGCTTCCCGACTTGCTTTCCGCCGCAGGCTGGATGGAATAGGGCCAATTGTTTTTAGGGAGATTTTGTCATGGCCCATGAACTCAAGCGCGGACAGTCGGCGCCGGCAATACTGCGAAACACCAACCTCGACACGCAGGAGGTATGGCAGGCGCGCGTGGATTTGGCCGCCTGTCTGAGGGCAGCCGCACGGCATGGCCTCGAAGAGGGGATATGCAATCATTTCTCCGCTCTTGTGCCGGGACATGCCGACCTCTTTCTTGTCAACCGGCTCGGCTGGGCCTTCGAGGAGGCAACGGCCTCCAGTCTCCTGATTTGCGATTTCGACGGCAATGTGCTGTCCGGCGACGGTGAACCGGAGGCGACGGCCTTCTTTATTCATGCCCGCCTGCACAAGATGGCGCCGCGCATTGGCGCGGCATTTCACACCCATATGCCGAACGCGACGGCGCTCAGCATGATCGAGGGGGAACCGCTTGTCTGGGCCGGACAGACCGCGTTGAAGTTCTATGGACGCACCGCGGTTGACACGGACTATCACGGTCTTGCGCTCGATGAGCGGGAAGGCGATCGTCTGGCAACCGTTCTTGCCGACAAGGATATTCTCTTCATGAAAAACCATGGCGTCATGGTCTGCGCGCCTAACATCGCGGAGGCCTGGGACGATCTCTATTATCTCGAGCGGGCGGCGGAGGCTCAGTTGAAGGCCATGAGCACAGGACGACCCTTGCTGCCGGTAAAGCCGGAAATTGCCGCTGCCACTGCAAAGCAGATGCGGGAAGGCGACCCAGAAAGCGCCCGCTTGCACCTGGAAAGCCTCAAGCGCAGACTTGATGTGACGGCGCCAGACTATAGGTCGTAGAGAAGGACGGCGATCGCGCCGATGTTCGATAGGGCACCGGCGCGTCCTTTTGACCAGCGAAAAGACGCGGGGGCAAGATCGTCATGGGCCGATATACAACAGGCCCACCGTGCGACTTCCTCGAACTGCTGGCCGACCTGCGGTAGCCAATGACCCGGCTACCATTGCGAAACGGACTTCGGCCGGAGAGGGAGGATCAACACGTCGCGAGCCGACACCTCGATATTGCCGCCACCATGGATATGGTCGACCGGCCAGACAGGTCCGGCGAAGTCGGGCTGGCCCAGGCCTTCGGCGAGCTTCACTTTCGTTGACTGAGATGTCCGTGTTGGATTGACCAGCCAGAGGAAGCTGCCTTTCTCACCCTCGTGTACTCTGGCAAAAAGATTGCTGTTATCAAGTGTCACGTGCTTCGCGCGGCCGCTCCAGGCCAGCAGGGCGGCGAAGAATGCGCCGTTCTTCGTTCCGTCGGTACGGTAATAGGCGACCGAGGGATTGGTACCAATCAACAGCGTGCGGCCCTTGCCGTATTTGTTCTCGACGATGGCAAGGCGGCCGTCCGTGAAATGGCCGCGGCCGGTCCCATCGGTCAGGCGGTAGGATTGCAGGAGACCGCCGCCGTCAACCGCAAGGCCGTCCATGTCGAAATGGATGCGGTCCCCGATATCGGGCATGAACTCGACTGTTTCCTCATGCACACCAAAGACCGCGTCGAGGCCAAGGTTCGGTTGCAAGGTGCCCACACGACCGCGATCGCCAAAATAACCGGGACACGCCTCGGCGATCAGCGTACCGCCTTTTTCCACCCAGGCTCTCAGTTGCTCCGCCTGTTTCGCGGTGAACATGATGGGGTAGGGGAAATAGAGGAAATCATAGGCGTCGATATCGTCGATGTGTACCCAGTCCGGCTGGAGTCCGCTGTCGAGGAAGGCGCGATAGGCGCCCCACATGGCCTCCGGATAGGGCTTTTCCTTGCGGTCGTAATTCAGCAGATAATCCCATTCCTGGGTCTCGCGCACGACGAGGATGCCGATCTCGCCGCGTATAGGCTTGGCTTCCCAGAGAGCGGCCCGCGCCGGGTCGTTCGCCCATTTTGCCATGGCGCTTTGCATGTCCGAGCGGGACGTTCGCGAACCATCCATGCCATAGGCGCCGAAGGCGCCGAACAGCGGACCGTCGAGCAGCGGGCGCCAACGCAGGTTGAGCACGCCGCGCGCGCCTCCGGCAAGCGAAGTCATGCTCCAGATGCGGATATCCTCGGGCTCGGCAACGCGGCCGTCCTCCTTGTCGCGACCGATCACCTGGGGCTGCAGCCAGAGCGGCCCGCCCTGACGCTCGGCGTGCCAGAAGGGCTTGCCGCGGGCCGCGGCCCGATTGATGTCAACACCGTACCAGGTCTTCCAGGGCTCAGTGCCCTTGCGGGCCTGGATCCAGGTGAAGCCGTAGACCTCGACCTTGGAGGCGGCCAGCCAGTCGTCGCAGCCGTTCGACGCCATATTGGGGATCGAGCCGGAGATGCCGTGGGCGGCGATGACGTTCTTTTGGTCGACGGCGCGGATGGTGTCGATGCGCCACTGCATCTGGTCGTAGAAATTGTCGCGCTTGAACTGCAGCCAGTCGATGCATTCGGGGTAGGGCGCCATATGAACCGGCGGCTCGATATCCGCCCAATCGGCATAGCTGTAGCGATTCCACGCCTTCGCCAGCACTTTCAGGCTGCCATATTTCTTCTCCAGCCAGATGCGGAAGGCAGCCTTGGCGTAGGAGCTGTAATCGACATCGGCGGAATAGTTGCACTCGTTCCAGACATCGTAGCCGTAGGTCGCTGGATGATCCTTGTAGCGGGAGGCAAGCGCCGTCAGGAATTTGCCGGCCGCTTCCTTCACCTCCTGGCAATTGAGCGTCAAGGCGCCCGCGCCGCCGCCATTGTTGGAAAAGCCGCCGGTTGCCGCCGAGACGCCCATGTAGGATCCGAGTTTCGTGCCGTCGGCATTGACCTGAAGCGCATCGGCATATTTGCGCACCGCCCAGTCGGGCACGGCATGGATCAGTTCGGCAATGACCGTCTTGATGCCGTTCCTTGCGGCAAGGTCCATCTGGCGATCGTATTCCTCCCAGTCGTAGATGCCGGGTGCGGTTTCGATCGCGCTCCACATGAACCAGTGGCGGAAGATATTGAGGCCGTCTTCACGGGCCGTCGTGTAGTCGCGCTCCCAATCTTCGGGGGGCGGGTTGGACTTGCGGAAATAGACGGCGCCATAAGGGAACTGGATATCGTTTCTGAGCATTGTGCTGTCCTTTTCAATCACGTCCGGACATGCCTTCGGCGTCCGGAGACCTGCTCCAGTCAGGGCAAACGACGATGATGTCCGGGGTTAGTTTTGAGCGGTTCCTTTAGCGCGGACCTCCGGCAAGAAGATCCAGCGTTCGGATGAGGGCGGAATGGTCACGCTCGCCGTCGCCATTGGCAATCGCGGCGTTCATCAGTTGCTGCGTTGCAGCGGTGTTCGGTAGCGAGAGGTCAAGGGCGCGGGCAGCGTCGACGGCCAGTGTCAAGTCCTTGCGGTGCAGACGGATGCGGAACCCCGGCTCGAAGGCTTCCGTGACCATGCGTTCGCCATGTACCTCGAGGATACGTGAGGAAGCAAAGCCGCCCATCAGAGCGGAGCGAACCTTGGCCGGATCGGCACCGGCGGACCGGGCAAAGAGCAGGGCTTCAGCAACCGCCTCGATTGTCAGCCCGACGATGATCTGGTTGGCGACCTTGGCCGTCTGGCCATCGCCGACACCACCGATCAATGTGATATTCTTGCCCATCTTCTCGAACAGCGTTCGAGCGCGCTCGAAGACATGCTGCTTACCCCCGACCATGATCGTCAGGGAGGCGGCCTTGGCGCCGACTTCGCCGCCTGAAACGGGCGCATCGAGATAGTCGCAGCCGAGTGCCTCGATGCGACGGGCAAAAGCCTTGGTGGCCACCGGCGAGATCGAGCTCATGTCGATGACGAGTTTGCCCTCGGTCAGGCCTGATGCCACGCCGTCTGGACCGAAAAGCACCGCCTCAACATCGGGCGTATCCGGCAGCATGAGGATGACGATGTCGGAGGCTTCCGCCACCGCCTTTGCGCTGGCTGCGGACTTGCCACCCCTGGCGACGAGCTGCTGGGAGTTTTCCTTTACTCGGCTCAGATGCAGCGTATGGCCGGCATCGATCAGGTGCTCCGCCATCGGGCGGCCCATGACACCCAGTCCGATAAATCCGATATTCATATCATGTCCACTTCGGCTGACTCGAGATAGGGTTTCATCCAGCCGAGGCCTTCGCTGGTGGTCGCCTTCGGCTTGTATTCGCAGCCGACCCAACCGTCGTAGCCAAGGCGGTCGAGTTCAGAGAAGATGAAACGGTAGTTGATCTCCCCGCTGCCCGGTTCGTTGCGGCCGGGATTGTCGGCGATCTGGACATGCGCGATCCTGTCGCGCAGGCGCGTGAAGGTCGGGATCAGGTCACCCTGCATGATCTGCATGTGGTAGAAATCGTACTGGATGTAGAGATTACCGGAGCCGACCTTGTCGAGGATCCGTTCGGCATGTTCCGTCGTCGACAGGAAGAAGTCGGGAATGTCGCGCAAGTTGATCGGCTCGATCAGCAGCTTCACGCCGACATCAGCGGCGCGTGCGGCAGCATATTTCAGATTGTCGACCAGAACCCTCTCCAGCACTTGGGGATCGGCGCCCTTCGGCACGAGACCGGAGATGACGTTGACTTGCGGGCAGTCGAGGGCCTTGGCATAGTCGAGTGCGAGCGTGACGCCGTTGCGGAATTCGTCGATGCGATCAGGCAGGCAGGCAATGCCGCGCTCGCCGCCAGCCCAGTCGCCGGAGGGCACGTTGAAGAGCGCCTGCTTCAGACCGCTTGCCTTCAGGGCGTCTGCGACCTTCTCCTTCGGCTCGGCGTAGGGACCGAGATATTCGAGCGCGCAGAATCCGTCTTTTTCGGCGGCGGCAAAGCGGTCGAGGAAGGGAAGTTCCTGGTAAAGAAAGGAGAGATTGGCGGAGAATTTCGGCACTGGAAGGTCCTTATGCATTGGCAGGCGCGATGAAACGATGCCGGCGCAACATGCGCTTGTCGCGCGGATCGGGATTGGGAACGGCGGAGATGAGGCTCTTGGTGTAGGCTTCCCGCGGAGCGGTACAAATCTGCTCGGCTTCGCCGAGTTCGACGATCCTGCCGCGATGCATGACGGCGACGCGGTCGCAGAAGTAGCGAACCACGGAAATGTCGTGCGAGATGAAGATGAAGCTGAGATTCAGGCGCTGGCGGATATCGAGCAGCAGATCGAGGATCTGGCTGCGGATGGAGACATCGAGTGCCGATGTCGCCTCGTCGGCGATGATGATGCGCGGATCGAGCGCCAGTGCGCGGGCAATGCCGATACGCTGCCGCTGACCGCCGGAGAACGCATGCGGATAACGCTCCATGCCCAATGGATCGAGACCGACGAGCCGCATGAGCTCGGCGACCCGTTGTTCCAGCGCCTTGCCCTTGGCGAGCCCGTTGACGATGAGGGGATCGCCGATCACCTCCTTTACCGTCATTCGCGGGTTGAGCGAGGCGAAGGGGTCCTGGAAGACCAGCCGTACCTCGCGATGGAACCCGCGCAGTTCCTTCTTTCCGAGCTTCGTGACCTCGACCTCCTCTCCGCCCTTGCCGCGGTAGATGACGCTGCCCGTGGTCGGTTCGACAGTGCGCAGGATGAGCCGGCCGAGCGTTGTCTTGCCGGAGCCGCTTTCGCCGACAATGCCGAGATTTTCGCCCGGATAGAGATCGAAATTGACGTCGTCAACGGCACGAAGGGTGTTGGCGTTGCCGTGCCAGCCAAAAGTCTTGCCGAGATTGCGCACCGAAAGGACCGGCTTCGGCGCCTCAGCCGACAGCGCGATTGCTGGCGACCTGCCTTCGACGTGATGGGTGAGCTTGACTGTCGAGGCGAGGAGCTGGCGCGTATAGGGATGTTCGGCCGCGTGGTAGATCGGGTCGACCGGGCCGCGCTCGACGATCTTTCCGAAACGCATGACAGCGACCTCGTCCGCGACTTCGGCGACCACGCCCATGTCATGGGTGATAAGCAGCATCGCCATGCCACGCTCCACCTGCAGCCGCCTGATGAGATCGAGGATTTCAGCCTGGGTTGTGACGTCGAGCGCCGTCGTCGGCTCGTCGGCGATCAGGATATCGGGATTGCCCGCAAGTGCCATGGCGATCATGGCGCGCTGGCGCATGCCGCCCGAGAATTCAAACGTATAGCGATCGGCCATCTTTTCGGGATTCGGGATTTCGACCTGGCGCAGGAGTTCGACTGTACGGGCGCGCGCCGCCGCCTTGTCGAGGTTGCTGTGCAGGCGTACGGCTTCGACGATCTGCGAGCCGATAGTGTGGACCGGTGACAGGGAACTCATCGGCTCCTGGAAGATCAGGCCGATGCGTCGGCCGCGAATTGCCCGCATGGCGCTGCTGCCAGATGAAAGCGTCGCGATATCGGTGATGGCGCTGCCATTGCGAAGCAGGATCCGGCCGCCGACGACGCGTCCGGGGCTGTCGACGATCTGCAGCAGCGAGCGGGCGGTGACACTCTTGCCGGAGCCGCTTTCACCAACGAGGCAAAGTGTCTGGCCTCGCTTGAGCTGGAAGCTCACATTTTCGACGGCGTGCAGGATATGGGTGCGCAGCCGAAAATCGATCGAGAGATTTTCGACGGACAGGACAACGTCATCGGGAAGGTCGGTCATTGCTTCCTCCTCAATTGTCATAGGGGTCGGCGGCGTCGCGCAGGCCGTCGCCAAAGAAGTTGAACGAGAGCACTGCGACGACCACTGCCAGCGACGGCCAGATCAACAGCCAGGGTGCGGTGGCGACCGTGCGGATATTTTGAGCGTCCTGCAGCAGCACGCCCCAGCTGACCACAGGCGGCTTCAGACCGATGCCAAGGAAGGAGAGAGATGTTTCCGCGACGATCATCGTCGGCACGGCGAGCGTCACGACGGCGAGGATATGGCTCGTCAGCGACGGCAGAATATGGCGGAAGATCAGCCGCGCTTCACTTGATCCGTCGAGCCTTGCCGCAGTCACGAAATCCTCGCTGCGCAGGGCCAGGAAACGCCCGCGCACTTCGCGGGCAAGGCTTGTCCAGCCGAGCAGCGAGACGATGATCGTGATGACGAAATAGACACTGACCGGCGACCATGTCAGCGGGATCGCCGCCGCGAGCCCAAGCCAGAGCGGAATGGTCGGCATGGCACTTACCACCTCGATGATGCGCTGGATCAGTGTATCGACCCAGCCACCGAAGAAGCCGGAGATCGAGCCAAGTACGACACCCAGGATCAGCGACATGGCAACGCCGACAAGCCCGATGGACATGGAGACGCGGGTGCCGTAGATCAGCCGCGAGAGCACGTCGCGGCCGAGGCGGTCGGCGCCGAGGAGATACATTGGATCGTTCGGGTTGATCGGTCCGATCAGGCGTCTGCTCATCGGGATGAGGCCCCAGAGCTTGTAGGCCGGGCCTTTGACGAAGAAGCCGATCGGCACGACCTTCGTATCGTCGACGACGAAGGTGCGCCTGAGCGCCACCTTGTCGATCTCGACCTTGTAGCCCTTCACATGAAAGTTGAACTCGGAGCTGCCGTCGGGCCTGGTCACGAAGAAACTCAGGCCCTGCGGCGGCGCATAGGTAAATTGCGGCTTGGAGGTCGAAGGCAGCCCGGGGGCCAGGAATTCGGCGAAGAGGCCGACGAGATAAAGCAGGAGAATGATAACGCCGGCGACCATCGCCACCTTCTGGCGGATCAGCTTGCCGGCGATCAACCGCCAGGGACCGACTGCGGCGGTCGAGACCGTCTTGCCCTGCTTCAGTGGGCTGATCGACGGACCATCGGCAACGATATGAAGAGGGCCGGTATGGGTTCCGAACGTTTCGTGCGTGCTCATCGGCCTCTCCTCAATCGAACCGGATGCGCGGGTCGAGCAGCGCAAGCAGCAGATCCGACAAAAGCATGCCGACGAGGGTCAGCGCGGAGAGCAGCAGAATGAAGCTGCCGGCGAGGTACATGTCCTGCGCGACCAGCGCCCGGAAAAGCAGGGGGCCGGAGGTCGGCAGGTTGAGAACGATAGCCGTGATCGTCACGCCCGAGACAAGATGCGGCAGCACCCAACCGATCGCCGACACGAAGGGGTTGAGCGCGATGCGAACGGGATATTTGAGGATGACCTTGTATTCCGGCAGGCCCTTGGCGCGGGCGGTAATGACGTAAGGCTTGTGCAGTTCGTCCGTCAGGTTGGCGCGCAGGATGCGAATCATCGCCGCCGTTCCGGATGCGCCGATGATGATGATCGGAATCCAGAGATGGGTGAGAAAATCGCCGATCTTGGCGAGGTTCCAGGGTGCTTCTGCATATTCGGGCGAGACCAGCCCGCCAACACTCAGGCCAAGGTACTTGTAGGCAATATACATCAGCGTCAGCGCCAGGATGAAGTTTGGCACGGCAAGGCCAATGAAGCCGAAAAAAGTGAAGACGTGATCACCGATGGAATGGCGGCGCACGGCAGAATAGATTCCGATCGGCAGTGATACGATCCAGACGAAGAGGAGGCTCAGCAGCGAGATGACCAGCGTTGAGCCCATGCGCGCCCAGATCAGGCCCGAGACGGGCTGGTTCCATTCAAAGGACCAGCCGAAGTCGCCGCGGCTGACAATTCCCCACATCCATTTCAGGTACTGGACGTAGAAGGGGTCGTCGAAGCCGTAGATCTGTTTCAACCGTTCGATCTGCGCCGGATCGACAGCCTGGCCGCTGTCACTCATCGTCGCGATCATCGAGGTGAGATAGTCACCCGGCGGTAGCTGGATGATCAGAAACGAGATCAGCGACATGCCGAACAGGGTCGGTATCATGTAGAGCACGCGCCTGAAGATATAGCCAAGCATCGGAATGTATCTCCTCCCGTTGAGAGCGCCCCTGCGCCTTCGTCGGATATTCATCCGCTCTCGGCCGGCAGCGGCCGAAAGCGCTCCTCTGCGCACTGCACCTCATTTCCAGGAGAGGTGCAGCACCTCCAGCCGCTCGATTCCCGGCACCTCCACCTGTGCACGGCCATCCTTGACGCTGACGTTTGCGGCACGGTCGGCAACGACGAGCCAGGCGCGCGCCACTGACTTGCCGGCAGGAATTTCCACCGAAACGGTCTGCGCCGCCAGAGGGTAATTTTCGCGGATCGGTCCCTTCATCATCATCGGATTGGTGAGGTTGAAGAGGCTAAGCGCGATGCCGTCGGAATTTTCACGAAGGGCCAGATCAACGACACCAGGACCCATGACAGTGACGCGCGGCGTCTTGCCGAGTGCCCAGTGGACGGCATTGGAGATCAGCCGGGCATGGTCAACGGCAAAGACCTCCCAGAAGATTTCGCCGATGTTCCAGGGAATATAGACTGCGCGGCCACCCGTGCCTGTCTCGCGCGCAATGACCGCGGCACCCTCCGGCGCCTTGCGCGGATAGACTTCTTCCATCGGCAGATCCGGGAAGTCGGGCACGTAGAGGAACGGGGTCTTGGAGCCGTTCGTGGCCTCGACGTGGAGAAGCCGTGTACCGCCCATGATGCGTTCGGCGCCTTCGTAGCCTTCGTTGATCGGATGATCACCGGAGAGAGCCACATAAGTGTTCTTGACGATGCCACGCGGTCCGGAGACGAATTTGGCGCCGAACAACTCGGAGAGACCGAATTCCTGGCGCTGCCTGCCGGTTTCGTCGCGCAGCGAGGTCTCGTAGGAAGCGATCACGCTGCCGCCGCGTTCGGCATAGGCGCGGATCGCAGCGTTCTGCTCGTCCGACAGGCAGGAGGCGTTGGCGAGGATAATGAGCTTGAAACGGTCGAGATTTTCCTTCGTCAGAACCTGGTCCGAGAGAAGCTCGAAGGGCAGGCGGGCCTCGACCAGGGCGTGGTAGAAGCCGAGATCGTGCTTTTCGGCGTTGGGCCGCTCCTCCGGTGCCCAGTGGCGCAACGTCGTGGAGGGGTCGATGACGGCGATTTCGGCGGCGGGCTTCATGCTTTCGAGCACCGGCTCGACTGCCGCCTGCAGGGCGAAGGCGTCGGCGACAGGCTCGACCCAGCGCTCGTCCGGGACCACCCCGTTGAACTTGGTGAACCAGGCATAGAGGCCATGCGCTGTGCCGTCATTGATCCAGAGCTGCATCTCCTCGCCGGACGTGACGGCATCCTTCCAGCGATATTCCTCCTCCGGACCGATCGAGGTGATGAGGACGACAGGACGATCCGGAAAGGTGGCGCGGATGCGCTTGCCGTTGCGTCCGGCCGACCAGCCGAGTTCCAGGCCCTTGCGGCCCTGGTGGTCAACAACGAGGAAGGGGCAATGGCGGGCAATGACCGACAGGTCGAATTCCATCAGCGAAGCACCGCCCATGTTCGGAATGAAGCTCGCATGCGGGCGGATCGCCTTTACCGCATCGTCCCATTGGGCGATCATGTCGGTGAGGACCCGGCGGCGCCACTGTACCCAGGCCTGCCAAGCCGGATCTTCCGCATCCGATTTTTTTGGCAGGTCATGGCCGAACATGTCCTTGAAGCGGCGGGCACTGTCTTCGCTATAGTCGACGCCATGCCCCTGCCAGCGATTGGCAAAGACCGCATCAATATCGTATTTGCGGACGATCTCCTTGACGACCTCGGGCATGAAGACGGTATTGTAGTCGCCATAGGCATTGGTCACCCAGACATCGGGATAGGCCCAATGGCGGCGCGGTGTCCCGTCGGCATTTATCATCACCCATTCCGGATGGGCCCTGGCGGCATCGTCATGGATTGCGTGTGGGTCGACACGAGCCATGACATGCATGTCGAGCTTGCGGGCCGCATCGACGAGCGCGCCGAAGATATCCTTGTCGCCGAGATATTTGCTGACATAGTGATAGGGCACTTCGCTCGGATAGTAGGCGATGTAGCCGCCGGCGCTAAGGCAGACTGCATTGGATCTCGTGCGCTTGAAGACGTCGACCCAGAAGGCGGGGTCGTACTTCTCCGGGTCGTCCTCGACGAAGGTCAGCTGGGTCCAGCGGGTCGCGTCCTTGAACCAGTCCGGTGTCCGGAGCGTTCCGGTGTTTTGTCTTCTGGCGTCGAGCATCGGTTCATCCAATCGTTTGGCAAAAAGTCAACGAGGGATCTGCCGCCGGCCCAGGCCGGCCGGCGTCGGATACATGTCTGATCCTGAAAGACCGTCAGGCCTTGTAGAATTGCTCCGGCATGGTGGGAGCGGGTGTGGGCCAACCGAAGGAATTCGGCATGGTCCGCGTGATATTCTTCATGTTGTTTTTGACGATGCCGTAGCCGTCCGGGGGCTGCGAAATACCGAAGACGTAGAAGTTGTCGGCAGCACCCTGCAGGATCTTCTTCATGACTTCCTGCTGACCTGCGGGGTCGGCGGTCGCCTTCAGCTTGTCGTAAAGCTCGAGCAGCTTCCTGGTCTCTTCCGGCGGTTCTTCCGCATTTTCATTGTTTCGGTCGAGATACCAGAGCTGCCAGGCCGGGGCATACATCGCGTTTGAATCCGTCGGCACGTAGTAGCGCGGGTCGAGCATTGCGGCGACACCGCCATTGGCGCCGAATTGGTGGGCCGTGGCATCGAAATCGCGGCCCTGGCGGACGCGTGTTTCCCAAAGCGACCGGTCCATCGTGCGCATCTGCGCATCAATACCGACTGCCTGGAACATCGGGATGACCAACTGGAAGAGATCGAGGAAGATCGCACGAGCCTGGTCGATCTCGAAGATGATCGTCAGGCGCCGACCCTGGTCGTCCAACCTGAAGTTCTGGTCATCGCGCTTCGGTATGATCTGGTCGAGCATGGCATTCGCCTTGTCGACATCATACGAGGTGAACTGCGTGGCGAGCTGCTCGTTATAGAGCGGATCTCCCTGCTTGATCGAGGGCTGGGCCGGCACGCCCTGGCCGACGAGGACTGCATCGATCAGCGTCTGGCGATCAAGCGCTGTCGAAAGAGCCGCGCGGAAGTCCTTGTTCCGGAAAAGCTTCCGTTTGGTCGCGTCGTTATGGTTCAGGTTGAAGATGAAGTTCATCACGTTGGCCTCTGTCGAGGAAAGCGTGTAGAAGTCGTAGCCGCCCTGCTCACGGGCATCGTAAAGCACCGATTTATTATTCGGCGTCGCGATATACTGGTCCATCAGGTCAATCTCGCCCTGCATGGCCTTGAGAAGCAATACCTGCGGATCCGCCACCATCTGGTAGACGATCCGGTCCATATAGGGCAGTTGATTGCCCGCGGTATCGACCTTCCAATAGAAGGGGTTGCGTTCGGCAATGACGCGTTCGGTATTTTCGCCGGGCGCGGTTGTGAACATCCAGGCGTTGAGGCAGGGCTTCTTCGAGGAATTGAGGAAGAATGCGTTGTCATCCTGAAACCCGGACGCCGCCTGGAAGGCTGCGATCCAGCTTTCGAAACCGCGTTGCTTGGCGAGTTCGTCGGCCTTCGGATTGTAGTCAATATGGAACTGTTCGAGATAGTGTTTCGGACAGCGGGTCGTGTGGTCGTTGTTGGCCCAGGCCACCTGGAGCGGAAACATACCGTTAGGTTTTTCGAAGATCACCTTGAAGGTCTGTTCGTCGACCACTTCAAGCTTGGCCGGCTTGCCGGCTGTCTTCCAGTGGCCCTGGCTGGTAACGGCGACGCGCTTGTCCGTCAGGACTGTATCATACCAGAACTTGACGTCGGCCGTCGTATAGGGCTGGCCATCCGACCACTTCATGCCCTTGCGAAGGCGAATCGTATAGACCTTGGATTCGGCATCGCCATCGAAGGCTTCCGCGACGTTGAGGGTGACGCCTGACCAATCCGGCGTATAACGAAGCAGCGGCTCATAGGCCTGATAGCGGAAGAGCATGGAGAGCGATCCGCCGCCGACCAGTGCCATATTCCAGTCGCCGCCGTATTTTCCGACACTTTCTACCGGTTTGACGACGAGCGGGTTTGCCGGCAGCCGATCCGTGACCGGTGGCAGCGCGCCGCTCGAAACCTTTTCCTTGAGGACGTCCGCTTCCGTGTAGCCGGTCGCAAGCGCCGGCAGTGCAGGCAAAATCAGAACGGCCGAGGTCCCGGCCAGAAACGCACGACGTTTCAGCTTGATCATGGATATCTCCTCCAAAGATCCGCGCCCCTTTATTGTTGTTCTGCTCCCAGGCTTGGATGACGGGAAGGTTACACTTGGATACTGTTAGGTAAAGCGTTATGTTTCGTTATCGATGCAGTTTGCTTTTTCAGCTGAGGCAGTGTAGGCGAAGCGAAGATGGAACGACAACGCAGAGGTGCGGAGTGGGGAGCAGGGGACGAGTGACGTTGCAGACGATCGCGCGGGAGGTAGGCCTCTCGAAATATGCGGTCTCGCGTTCACTGGCGGGCAAGAGCGGCGTCAGCGAGGAAACGCGCGAGCGCATTCGCGAGATGGCCGTACGTCTTGGCTATGCCAAACCGGCGGCCCAGGCGGGTTCCAACGATATCGCCGTTGTTTTTCACGATCTCGATCCAGTCAACAGCGAGCTCTACATGCAGGTCCAGAATGGAATGCAGGGCGAAGCCCAAAGGCTCGGCATGGGTTTGCGCGTGCACTGGACGCATAGCGCTCGTCAGTTGGAAGATCTGGCCCTTGCCTGCGCCGGGCTGCTTCTCGTCGGCCCCCATGATCGCGAGGCGATTGCGGCTGCCACGGCGACCGGCATTCCGATCGTCCGGTTCGGCTGGATCGACCCGTTGGAGCAGGCCGATCAGATCACTGGCACGGACCATGAGGCAGGCCAGGCGGTCATTCAGTATCTGATCAATCTCGGCCATCGCTCGATTGCCTACGTGTCCGGTGCGCCCGGATACAGGGGACGCCGTGAGCGCTTCTATGGCGCTCGCGAGATCGCCGAAAGTCATCCCGACGTCGCGCTTCATGTGATGCAGTTCGACGAACAGGGAGCCTTCGCCGATGCTTTTCGCGCGCTGAAGGAGAGCGGCGTGCGGCCGACGGCGTTTTTCTGTGCCCATGACGGTCTTGCCCTGACCGTTGTCTCCGAATTGCTCGGTCAAGGTTATCGCATTCCCGACGACGTCTCTGTCGTCGGTTTCGGTGACTTTTCCCCGGCAACACAAATCTCGCCGCCGCTAACCACCGTGCGAATGGAGGGTCAGGAGTGCGGGGCGGTCGGCCTGCGCCTCCTGCTTGAGCGCATCGAGACGCCGCGGCGACCAGGCGACCCCGCTCGCCGCATCAATATCGCCTCGCGCATTATCGAGCGCCGCTCGGCCGGTCCCTGCAAGGACATGCGCATTTCGGAAGATACTGCGAAGTCGTCACGCTAAACGACCGGCTTCCAAGCCATCGCATTTGCACCTCAGGTGCAAAAATGGATGCTGGTCCGGATCTGTCCAGGGGCAGGGACGCCACCTCCTATAGATCGCTGATGGTTCATGGACGAACCTGCCGAGCACGGAAATAGCCCCGGTCCCTGTCGCAAAAAAGCGCGCGCGTCACCGTATCGGCGACGGGATAGAGCAGTTGAAGGCTGTCAATGAAGCGGCGGCCGGCCTCGCGGCCGTGCGTCAACTCGAAGTCCACGAGAGCGCCGCAATGGCCCAGGCGCAGGTACTTCTGCGCCCCTCTCGCCGCTGGCTGGCTTTTCAGGTCCCGAAATATCTGATTGATTTTACGTAGAGAAGTTCTTTTCGAAGGCGACAATTGCGCCAGCGGCGCTATCGACGCAATATCTTTCCGACCGGTGCGACGGCAGAACATCGTCATTCAAAAGGCGCCATTGCCCGCGGCAAAAATCTCGCATCGACACAGGAAATAGAATACTATTTCTATAGATATTAATTGTTGCTGCTAGCCTATCGTCTCCCTCACCAAGGAGACACACATGAGTGCCGCGCGACCACAGCTCAAACTTGGCGCCTTCCTCTATCCGACGGGCCATCACGTGGCTGCGTGGCGGCACCCAGAGGCGCAGGCGGACGCCGGTTCCAATATTGCTCACTATATCGAGCTTGCGCAGCTGGCTGAAGCGGCGAAATTCGATCTCATTTTCATGGCTGACGGCGTTGGAACGCGCGGGACGGACATAGAGGCATTGAGCAGGACAGCTGTCCGCTATGTGGCGCAGTTCGAGCCGATTACCTTGCTGTCGGCTCTGGCGGCGGTGACCAAGCACATCGGATTCGTCGCCACAGCTTCCACCTCATACAACGAGCCCTACCATATCGCGCGGAAATTCGCCTCGCTCGATCACATCAGCGGCGGCCGAGCGGGCTGGAACCTGGTCACTTCGTCCAGCGAGCACGAAGCGCATAATTTTGGTCGTGATGAGCACTATGCACATGCGGAGCGATACGAGCGGGCCGAAGAGTTTGCCGATGTCGTGCGCGGACTGTGGGACACCTGGGAGGACGACGCATTCCTGCGCGACAAGGAAAGCGGCATCTACTTCGATCCGGACAAGCAGCATATCCTCAATCACAAGGGCAAATTCTTCAAGGTTCGCGGGCCACTGAACGTCGCCCGTGCGCCTCAGGGTCAGCCGGTGCTCGTACAGGCAGGCTCGTCGGAACCGGGCAAGGAGCTTGCCGCGCGTACCGCAGAGGTTGTCTTCACCGCGCATCAGACAATCGAGGATGCTCGCGGCTTCTATAAGGATCTCAAGAACCGACTTGCCAAATACGGACGCGGGCCGGAAGAGTTGAAGGTCATGCCGGGGATCTTCCCGGTCGTCGGCCGGACACAGGCAGAGGCTGAGGCGAAATTCCAGGAAATTCAGGATCTCATACATCCGGTGGTCGGCCTGTCGATGTTGAACGGCATGACCGGTGGCGTTGATCTCTCGAAATATCCTCTTGACGGTCCCATCCCGGACCTCCCGGACACGAACGCAAGCAAGAGCCGGCAAAAGTTGCTTCTTGATCTTGCCAGGCGCGAAAACCTGACGATCCGCGAGCTCTATCTGAGGATCGCAGGCGCGCGTGGCCATTGGCAGGTCGTCGGCACGCCGAGCCGGATCGCGGATGAGATGGAGCACTGGTTCACGACCGGGGCGGCAGACGGCTTCAATGTTATGCCGCCGCATCTGCCCGTCGGACTAAGGGACTTCGTGGAGCTCGTGTTGCCGGAACTGCGGCGCCGCGGATTGTTCCGCACCGAATACCAGGGCAGGACGTTGCGCGAAAATCTTTCCCTTAGCACACCCCGGCACCCGGCGCGCGTTCAGGCCGCGGCAGAGTAGGGGTGATCGACATGAACCGCCCCCATCTCACAGCCGAGCACATAACCCGGCAGTTCCAGATCGACGGGGAGCCGCTGATCGCGCTCGACGACATCAATCTGGATATTGCCCAGGGCGAGTTTGTCACTGTTGTCGGTGCCAGCGGCTGCGGAAAGTCGACGCTGTTGCGTCTCCTTGCAGGCCTGGATATCGCGACATCCGGCACCATCCGCCATGCGGACGAGCAAGTCGTCGAACCCAGCCTTCATCGGGGCATCGTCTTCCAGGAACCGCGCCTCTTCCCCTGGCTGACGGTCGAGAAAAACGTCTCTCTTGGCCTTCTGAACAGCAAGCTGACCAAGGCGCGAAAGGCCGAGCTTGTGCGCGAACATCTGGAGCTTGTCGGACTTTCCCGTTTTTCCAATGTCTACCCGCATCAATTGTCCGGGGGAATGGCGCAGCGTACCGGCATTGCCCGTGGCCTGGTCAGCCGGCCGAACGTCCTTCTGCTCGACGAGCCTTTCGGGGCACTCGACGCCATCACCAAGGCACGCCTGCAGGACGAGCTGCAGGAGATCTGGGCGAAGGAAAACATCACGATGGTTTTGGTGACGCATGACGTGGAAGAGGCGGTCTATCTCGGGGATCGCGTCGTCGTCATGTCGCCGCGTCCTGGCCGCATCCGCGAAGTGGTTCCGGTCAAGCTGGCGCGCCCACGCCGGCGTACATCCAGCGATATTGCCAACGTGCGCGATCGGGTCCTGAAGAGCCTTCATGCGACGGGCGAAAGCACGCAGCCCAAGGGGTTGAAATCAGCCGATGACGGCAGCCACGTCGAACGTGCAGTCGCACTCGCCAGATAAGCTTCAAAAAACGGAGAGAAACTATGAAACGCGCATTTCTGCCACGCGTGGTCGCCGGCCTCGCACTGATGCTCGCGACCGCCCCGGCCACGGTCCACGCCGAGGAACCGCTGGTCATTCATGTCGGCTATGCCGCCATTGGCGTCGACAATCGTCCTTACGCGGAAGGCACGTCTGCCGCGACCGCCCGGGCGGGCGAATTTCTGGAGAAGGAATTTGCCAAGGATCCGGACATCAAGATTGAATGGACCTTCTTCAAGGGCGCAGGCCCTGCCGTCAACGAAGGCTTTGCGAATGATCAGCTCGACTTCGCCTACCAGGGTGATCTTCCCTCGTTGATCGGCCGTGCCAACGGGCTGAAGACCAGGTATCTCCTGGCAAGCGGAGCGAGAAAGCCGCTCTATCTCGCCGTCGCCAAAGATAGCGGCATTAAATCTATCGCGGATCTGAAGGGCCGCAAGATAGCCCTCCAGCGCGGCACGAACGGTCATCTGGCTGCCATCAAGGTGCTGGAGGCTAATGGGTTGACGGAGCGCGACGTTCAGGTCGTCAATCTCGACAGCGCAGGCACGGTTGCTGCTTTGACCAGCAAGGACATCGACGCCGCATTCGGCGATACACAGCTGATCAACCTCGCCACCAAGGGTGCAGCCGATATCATCTATACCACCAAGGGGGACGATCCGCGCTTCGGCCGCAATGCCGGCGTCATCGGCCGCCAGGCGTTCATCGATGCCCATCCCGACATAACCCAGCGGGTCGTCGATGCTTTCGTCAAGGCGGCGCAATGGTCGTCGGACGAGCCGAACCGCACCGCACTTCTCGAGCTGTGGCACAAGTCGGGAACGCCAGTTCCAATTCTGGAGGAGTACTTCAAGGGTGACACGCTCGCCTACCGCAACTCGCCGCTGATCGATGACCTGCTTGTGTCGCAGTACAAGGAGCAGGCGGCGAAGAGCAAGGAATTCGGCCTCATCCGCCGTGATGTCGATCTTGAGGGCTGGTTCGAGCCTCGCTACCTCAAAAGCGCCATTGAACGGCTCAACCTGCAGCACTTCTGGCAAGCCTATGGCGCTGACGGCAAGCCGGTCGCCTCGTAAGCAGAGCATTGGAGCAGCAGGCTGATGGCAATCCCTCTTGAAATCGCCGGTGATGACGGCATCCCGAACGGGCGCAGGTTTTTCAAGGGACGGTTCTCTTCGCTCTCGGCCTTGCTTCTTCCCGTGTTGTTGATTGCCCTCTGGTGGCTCGCCTCCGCGAGAGGCTGGCTGCCAGAGCAGATCCTTCCGGCCCCGTCCTATGTACTGCAGACCGCCGGTGACATGATCATGAGCGGGGAGCTGCTTTACCATGCCGCAGTCAGCTTGCGCCGCGTTGTCTTCGGCTTCGCCATCGGCGCGGGGTTGGGATTGGGTCTCGGCATCGCCATGGGCCTGTCTGCGCGCTTGGAAGACTATATTAAGCCGACATTCCTAGCCTTCGCACAGATCCCGACGCTTGGATGGATCCCGCTTCTGATGCTGCTGGTCGGCATTGAGGAGACACTGAAGATCATCATCATCGCCAAGGGCGCTCTCGTGCCGATCACGCTCAATACCTTCTCCGGCATCCGCAGTGTTCCCGGCAAATACGTGGAAGTCGGCAAGGCACTGCGTTTCAGCCGGTGGCAGACGCTTCGCCTGATCGTACTGCCGGGCGCAATTCCTTCCATTTTTACCGGTATCCGCTATGGCCTTACGCACGCATGGACTTCGCTTGTCGGGGTCGAGCTCCTGGCGTCATCCGAAGGGCTCGGCTACCTGCTCGTTTGGGGAAGACAGATGTTCTGGCTTGATACCGTGATCATCGCGATGATCGTGATCGGCCTCATAGGCTTTGCCATGGACAAGGGCCTGAATGGCGCCGAGGTCTTCATCCAGCGCTGGAAGAAAGAAGGACTTTGACGATGGCCGAAGCGTCAACGAGGCTTGTCCGTATCAGACGTGGCCTCACCCTTCCTCTTCTTCTTCTCGCCCTGTGGGAGGCCTCCAGCCGCCTCGGGCTCGTTGATCCCCGCTTTCTGCCAGGGATCGAAGATGTCGTCCTGACCGCCAAGCGCGAGATCATCGACAATGGTCTGACGGGCCAGCTCACAGCCAGTCTGTTGCGCAATATCGCAGGTTTTCTGATTGGCTGCATCCTCGGCGTCAGTTTCGGCACGCTCGTTGCCGTGACGAGGATCGGAGACAGGCTGGTCATGCCGACCTTCAACGGCCTGAAGCAAATTTCTCTGCTTGCCTGGATACCGCTCATTTCCGTGTGGTTCGGTTTCGGCGAGCAGGCGAAGGTGGTCTTTGTCGCTCTTGCAGCTTTCATTCCCATCGCCCTCAACACCTATGACGGTATCAAGGACGCGCCTTCAGAGCTGGTGGAGGTCGGTCGGGCGCTGCGGTTTCGACCCTGGCAGCGCGTTGCCAGGATCTACCTGCCTTCAGCTCTCCCGGCGATTGCGACCGGCATCCATCTCGGCCTCATCTATTCGTGGCTGGCGACCGTCGGGGCGGAGTATTTTCTTGCGGTCGGTCCAGGCATCGGCGGCCTGGTCATTGCTGGACGCGAGCGCTTCGACATGGCACTTGTCATGGTCGGGGTCATCATTCTCGGCCTTGTCGGGTTTTCACTCAACAGGCTCGCCGGTGCGGCAGAAGCCAGGCTGCTGCGCTGGCGGGCCTGAGCCGGAAACCTGACGATGTTGGTGTACGGCTTAAGTGGTGGCGGCGGCAACGAGATTGGGAACCTGTTTCAACCGGTCGAGATCGGCAACGGCGAAGCCGGATCCGGACCGGGACCGGCAGACAGTCCATAACCGGACAGGAACTTGCCAGTTCCGGCGAAGCGCCTGTCGAACTCGTCGCGAAGATGGATGGCATCCTCACCGCCCGCCACTTTAAAGGGTTGGTCAAACCGGGGGATTGCGCGGCTGTCGTCGCGCAATAACCGCCTCGATGAGGAGCCTATGTGAGTGGGTGAAGGTGTCTGATCACATTTGCTAGGATTGCGCCGCCGACCGCACTATTGCGCATTTTGCTCGCTGTGGTGGATTTTTGGCCTTTTGACCGGAGGTGCCGCGACAGAGTGACGTTTGACGAGAGAGCATTCTAGCTTCGTAATCGGATACCGCTTCTTGCCAGGAAGGCTTTCCGGATTGAGATGTTCGATCGACCATTGGCCCATGGCGAGATGGGGAAGGACAGACGTCGTCAGCGGGGGAACGAGGTGTCGCGATATGTCTTCGTCGTCGTAACCCACAACCGACATGTCCTGGGGAATGCGAAGACCCGCATCCTTGAGGGCTTCGTAGCACCCGATCGCAGTTCTGTCATTCTGGCAGAAGATCGCTGTTGGTGGCTCCTTCAAAGCCAGCAGCTTCATTGTCGCAGCATAGCCGGCGCTGGCCGACCAGTCGCCTTCGATGACCAGTTCGGGATCGAAGGGAATATCGGCTGTCGCGAGCGCGCGGCGATATCCGGTAAGACGATCCTGCGCAGCCTGCATCCAGATTTCGCCGGTGATCGTGGCGATGCGATGGTGTCCATGGGCGATCAGA
Organism: Rhizobium sp. 57MFTsu3.2; assembly: GCF_012932765.1. Taxonomy (NCBI): domain Bacteria; kingdom Pseudomonadati; phylum Pseudomonadota; class Alphaproteobacteria; order Hyphomicrobiales; family Rhizobiaceae; genus Rhizobium; species Rhizobium sp. 57MFTsu3.2. Next base: position 69,410 of record NZ_JDWI01000002.1, on the reverse strand, counting down.
TGTCGGGTGGAACTCTGTCCTCCCGCAATCTCGCTCGGCACAACGCAAGGGAAGGCGTAATCCGCCGTATAACAGTTGAGCAGCACCGTCGGGATGTTGAGCTTGTAAAAATAGGCGGGAAGCTCAACCTCGCGCGTATAGATCGTCATGTAGATGAGCGCCGATATGCCGCCGCTCGTCAACGCTTTTATGGCCTTCGGCTCCATGACGGGATCGCTGAGCGTTTGCGTCACCAACAGGACATTGCCGGCGTTCCATGAGGCTTGCCGCGCGCCTTCAATCGCAACGATCGCTTCCGGGCTGGTCGCGAGCTGGTCGACGGCAAACCCGATCACATTGTCCAGGCCTGAGTAAGAGGTCGGCGTTGCATATGTCGCTCCCATATAGCCAAGTGCCCGCGCTGCCTCAAACACGCGCTCGCGGGTCAACTGCGAGATGCGGGTGCCGGGTGTGTTGTTGAGCACGAAGGAGACGGCCGCCTGCGAGCAACCGGCCGCCTTGGCAATATCCATCATTGTCACGCGCTCGGGGCGAGAGGCCTTTCGGTTGCGTGCAGGCTTCCTTGCCGCGGGCTCGTGTTCGTCCAAGATCTTGGTTTTTCGCATCCGTGGAGGTCCGTTACCCATATTTGGTCAAGGTGTTCATTTGCTCACCATTGGTAATTAATATTACCACTGATCAGTCCGCGTTAGCAATCGCATGAAGTGACATACTTGTGAGCCGCTGGTGGCGATATCCGAACGCAAAAATGCATTTCCCGCTACCATTCTATGAAATGTTTTGATCTGCATTGATAATACTATTTACTAATTAAAATTCTTGTATACCGTCATGGAGCGATCGGAACCCTATGCCATTCGTCGCTTTGCGACTGCCCTAGGAGGGGGCGCGCATCCGGCCGGCCGCAAGTTGCAATCGGGCCCTTGCTACTGCGGCCCTTCGGGAGGTGTATTATGAATCAGCTGAAACGCAATGCAGCCTTGTTCTTCACCGGATTGATGCTGACTGCCGCGCCTGTTGCGGTATCCCATGCCGCCGACAAGCCGACCTTGGCCTTCGTGGTCAACGGGGCTTCCGACTTCTGGAAGGCTGCCGAGGCCGGCGTGAAGAAGGCTCAGGGCGAGATGCCAGACTACGACATGCAGCTGAAATATCCTGAACAGGCGTCAGTCGCCGTTCAACAGCGCCTGATGGAAGACCTTGTGAGCGCTGGTGTCAAAGGCGTCATGGTTTCCGCCGTCGATCCTAAGACCCAGACGGACGGCCTGAACAAGATCGGTTCGCAGACCGCACTCTTTACCACCGACAGCGACGCGCCCCAGACCAACCGCGTCGCCTATATCGGCTCGTCCAACGTCGATGCTGGCAAGCAGGCCGCTGAAATCGCCAAGAAGGCAATGCCTGATGGAGGCAAGTGCATCGGCTTCGTCGGACTTCTTGGCGCCGACAATGCCAAGGAACGCATCCAGGGCATGAAGGACGGGCTGAAGGGGACGAAGATCGAGCTGACTGACGTTCGCGGCGACGACATCGACCAGACCCGTGCCAAGAAGAACGTCGAGGATGCGCTGGTTGCCAGCCCCGACGTGACCTGCATGGTCGGCTTCTATTCCTACAACACGCCACGCATCTATGAGGCGCTGCGTGACGCAGGCAAACTCGGCCAGATCACCGTCGTCGGCTTCGATGACGATCCGATCACGCTTGGTGGCGTCAAGGAAGGCACAATTGCGGCGACCGTCGTACAGCAGCCGTTCGAATGGGCCTATCAGGGCATGAAGCTGATGGCAGCCTATCTCAAGGGCGACAAGTCTGGCGTTCCAGCCAACGGTCTGATCATCATCCCGACGGTCATCATCGGCAAGGATGATGTCGACAAGTATGCTGCCAACCTGAAGGCCATGGCCGGCAAGTAATCCTTCCTTGCGGCGGTGGCGCCAGTCGCCGCCGCAAGTGACGTATTGTGCCGACAGCATTAGCAGCCATGGACAGGCTATGAACCACAGCTCCGATATTCCGTCACCGGACGCGCCCGCGACACCGTTCCTTTCGCTTTCCGGTGTGGGCAAGACTTATCCGGGCGTCGTCGCACTTGACGGCCTGTCAATGGACATCATGCCGGGCGAGGTGATCGGCCTCGTCGGCGAGAACGGGGCAGGAAAGTCGACGCTCATGAAGATCCTCGGCGGCGTGATCGCGCCCGACCGGGGCACGATCCTGCTCGACGGGGCGGAGCTTCGTTCGCTTACCGTGGAATCGAGCATCTCGTCCGGCATCGCCTTCGTCCACCAGGAACTCAATCTCTTCGAAAACCTCGACGTCGCCGCCAATATCTTCCTCGGCCGCGAACCACTGAAGGCCGGGCCTCTCAAGCTCGTCGATCGTGATCGACTGAGGGAGATGGTAAGGCCGCTCCTGAAGCGTGTGGGGGCGCATTTTTCCGCCGATACGCCCGTGGCGTCGCTTTCGCTTGCCGAGCAGCAGATGGTGGAAATCGCCAAGGCATTGTCGATCAACGCGAGGCTCGTCATCTTCGATGAGCCCACATCCAGCCTTCCGTTGGCCGAAACCGAGCGGCTTTTGAGCATCATCAAGTCGCTGAAAGCAGATGGCATCAGCGTCATTTTCATCTCGCATCGCCTCCACGAGGTCGAGCGCGTCGCCGACCGCGTGGTCGTGCTACGCGATGGCACGCTCGTCGGTACGCTTGCAAAGGCCGAGATCGGGCACGACCAGATGGTCAAGCTGATGATTGGCCGGGTGCTTGCGGCGCGCACCGCCAAACCGCAACGCGCGCCCGGCTCGGTTGCGCTGACGGCAAGCGGCGTGCGCACCGAGGCCTATCCATCCCGCCCTGTCGATCTGGACATCAGGTATGGAGAAATCCTCGGACTTGCCGGCCTTGTCGGCTCGGGGCGCACCGAGCTTGCAAGGGTGCTCTTCGGCATTGACCGGAGTTACGGCGGAGCCATTCTGCAGGACGGACAGCAAATCGCGGTCGGCTCCGCGCGCGTTGCCGTGGCTCGCGGGATTTTCCTGGTGCCGGAGGATCGCAAGCGCAACGGCATTCTTCTTGATTTCCCGATTGCCCAGAACATTACCCTTGCCGACCTTCCAAATCTTGCCAACCGCCACATGCTGTCTGCCGACCGGGAAACGGCGGCGGCTGAAAAGCAACGCGCTCGCCTCGGCATCAAGGCGCCCTCGGTTTCGACCCGGACAGGCACACTGTCGGGCGGTAATCAGCAGAAGGTGGTGCTTGCCAAATGGCTATCGATGAACCCGAAGGTGATGATCTTCGACGAGCCAACGCGCGGCATCGATATCGGGGCGAAGAATGAAATTTACGGGCTGATGCGGGCCCTTGCCGATGCTGGCGTCGCCATCCTGATGATCTCAAGCGACATGGAAGAGGTGATCGGCGTTTCCGACCGCATTGCCGTCATGCATGAGGGCCAGATCGCCGGGATTCTGGAAGAGGATGACTTCAGCCAGGAAAGCGTCCTTTTGCTTGCCGTCGGCAAGAGAGTAAAATAGCGGCTGCGGCCATCATAGGTATCGGGGAACGGATCTCGAATGATCAAGAAAGACCTTGGACTGCTGCTTTTGATTGTCGTCGTCGGCATCGTCGTCGCCATCATCAATCCGCGCTTCCTGCTGCCGATCAATCTGGCGAACACCGCCAACCTGATCGGACTGTTTGGCATCCTTTCGATCGGCCAGGCCTTTGTCATCATTACCGGCGGCATCGAGCTTTCCGTGGGTTCGCTCGTCGCGCTTCTTGGCGTCCTTTTCATCGATTTCATTGCTGTCCAGGACATGTCCTGGATGTTGGCGCTGCCGCTCATCCTCGTGCTTGGGGCGGTCATCGGTGCCATTCATGGCTGGCTGATTACCAGGCTCAATCTGCAACCCTTTGTCGTCACCTTGTGCGGCTTGCTGATCTATCGTGGGGCCGCGCGCTTCTATACTGCCGACGGGACGGCGGGATTTGCCTTCGGCCAGAATTTCCCCGACCTCGAATTCCTGACCGCGGGCCGCTTCTATGGTGTTCCAAACACCTTCATTGCGCTCGCCATCATCACGGTGGTCATGTGGGTGGTGTTGCACCGCTCCGTCTTCGGGCGTTATCTTTACGCAATCGGCAAGAACGAGGAAGCGGCCCGTTATTCAGGCATCCGCACCGGCCGAATGATCATGTCGGCCTATGTCATCTGCGGATTGCTCACGGCGCTCTCGGCGATCTATTTTGCCATGTACACGCGCTCGATCTCACCGGCAAGCCATGGACAGTTCTACGAGCTCTATGCGATCGCCGCTGCCGTGCTTGGCGGGTTTTCGCTGCGCGGCGGCGAGGGATCGATCGTCGGTGTCGTGCTTGGTACAGTCTTGCTTCAGGAATTGCAGAACCTTGTGAACTTGCTCGGCATCCCGTCGTCATTGAACTTTGCCGTGATGGGTGGCGTGATCCTCATCGGCGTCCTTATCGACCAGCAATGGCATGCGATCCGGGCACAGCGCCGCCTCGTGGCAGCAGCTCGACAGACTGAAGGCCGCCTGCACGACGACGGTTCGCTGCCGGTGGCTGCACGTCAGGACTAGAGCAGCGGGGCCATTCCATGCTGCGCCATACGACTTAAACCAATGCGTCCGGGTCATTGAAGACCGGAAGTGGATGAAAAGGCCGACCGTGATGTCTGGCCGGGGAGAAATGATGCTGTCTAACTTTATCGCGCCTGATTCCAGTGATCCGCGGCTGGGATCCAAATATCGTTACCGCATGCTCGTTGATGGCAAGTCTGTTGATGCTGCCTCGGGCAAGACCATCGATCGGGTGAGCCCCGGCCATGCCGGTATCGTGGTCGCAACATGGCCGGATGCGTCGGCGGACGACGTTCGCTTGGCAATCGCAGCAGCGCGGCGGGCGTTTGACACCGGTCCTTGGCCGCGCATGTCGGGCGCCGAGCGGTCGCGACTGATGTTCAAGGTGGCGGATCTCATTCTTGCCCACCAGGAAGAACTTGCGCTGATCGAGAGCCTCGAGGTCGGCAAGCCAATCGTCCAGGCTCGGGGCGAGATCGGATTTTGCGCGGATCTGTGGTCCTATGCAGCCGGCCAGGCCCGGGCGCTTGAGGGACAGACGCACAACAATATTGGCGACGACCGGCTTGGCCTCGTCTTGCGCGAACCGGCAGGCGTCGTCGGCATCATCACGCCATGGAACTTTCCCTTCATCATTGCCTCGGAGCGCGTGCCATGGGCGATCGGCGCTGGGTGCACGGTCGTCCTGAAACCCTCGGAATTCACCTCCGGCACCTCGATCCGCATGGCGGAACTTGCGCGCGAAGCTGGCATTCCGGACGGCGTCTTCAACGTTGTCACAGGCTTTGGCGATCCGGCTGGCCAGGTGCTCGCGGAGGATCCAGGCATCGACATGGTGGCGTTTACTGGTTCCGTGCGCGTTGGCACGAAGCTCGGCGAAATCGCCGCTCGTAGCGTCAAGCGGGTGGGGCTGGAGCTTGGCGGCAAGGGGCCGCAGATTGTCTTTGCCGATGCGGACCTCGAGGCGGCGGCCGACGGCATCGCTTACGGCGTCTATCACAATGCCGGCCAATGCTGCATTTCCGGGAGCCGGCTGCTGGTTCAGGAGAATATCCGGGATGCCTTGATGGATCGGTTGCTCGGCATTTCAAGGAAGGTCGCGTTCGGGGATCCGTTGAACGAGCGCACCAAGATCGGCGCGATGATTTCGGAGGCGCATGCACAAAAGGTGCATGCTTACGTCGAGGCAGGGATTGCCTCCGGCGCGGAACTTCTTCTTGGCGGCGAAAGGGTAGGCAAGGGGACTGGACTGTATTACCCACCGACGGTCTTTGCAGGCGTCAAGCCGGACATGTCGATCGCTCGTGAGGAGATTTTTGGGCCCGTGCTTTCAACACTGACCTTCAAGACAGCCGAAGAGGCGATCGCACTTGCCAATAGTACCGAATTCGGCCTTTCAGCGAGCGTCTGGTCAACCAACCTCGAAAACGCGCTGCAAAGTATCCGCCGCATTCGCGCTGGTCGCTGCTGGATCAACAGTGTTATCGACGGGACGCCGGAGCTGCCGATCGGTGGCTATAAGAAGAGCGGACTGGGACGCGAACTTGGCCGCTATGGCTTCGACGAATATTCCCAGTTCAAGGGAGTTCATGTAACCTTGGGGCGGCCCACACCCTGGCTTGCATGAGCCGCTCAAGGACTTTGGGCGCGCATCTATGAAGGTTGGCCGTGCGATTGCGAGATTTCATCTGGCTCTGCCTCGGCCAACATGCCCCTGTATATTCCAGGGACGGATCCTTCGATCGGAACGGCGCCAACGCTTCGGCGGTAGAAGTCCATAGGTCCTGCGCCACCGATGACGCCGTAGGCATACCCTTGTGCATACATATCAAGTAACGTCGTCAAAAGCAGCGCATGGCCAACCCCCTGGCCACGGACTGCACTATCGACGCCAGTCGGGCCGAAGAAGCCCTTCGCCGTGGCGTCGTGGCAGGCAAAGCCGATCAGTCTTCCGTTCTGGATTGCGATGAAGCACGTCGGCGGCTGCCGCATTGCAGCCGTGGTCGCTTCGCAAGACCACCCGGCTCCAAAGCGGGGCGTAATCCAATCGGTCAAAGCCTTCAGTTCAGGCGGCAAGACGCGACGGATCGTGACACCTTGCCGTTCCATTTTCGCATCGAGGGAGGTGTCCGGTTTGAGATCGTAGAGCTTGACAAGCATATCCATGTAATTGGTCCCTTTATCGTCATCCCTTCACGGCACCGGCAGTCAGCCCCGCAACGATGCGCCGCTGGAAGACGAGCACGACCGCGATCAGCGGCAACGTGACTGTCACCGAGGCAGCCATGATCTGTCCGAAGGGATATTCGTAACGATTGGTGCCGGCGATCAATCCGATCGCGACCGGCACGGTGCGATTTTCGTCCGTCAGCGTGAAAGTCAAGGCAAAGAGGAATTCGTTCCATGCAAGAATGAAGGCGAGGATGCCCGTGCTTGCAAGTGACGGTCCCATCAGCGGCAGCAGTATCTTCATGAGGATACGAAGGTGCGAACAACCATCAACGATCGCGGCCTCCTCCAACTCGCGCGGGAACTCGCGAATGAAGGTTGTGAGAATCCACGTCGTGAACGGCACCGTTGACAGAAGGTATGTCAGAATGAGCGCGCTTGGACGGTTGAAGAGCCCGAGCCAGTTGATGAGCTCAAACATGCCCGAAAGCACGACCACCTGCGGAAAGATCGAGATCATCAGGATAATCATCAAAACAGCCCGACGCTTCGGAAAGTCGATGCGTCCGAGCGCATAGGCCGCACTGATACCGATCACAAGGGACAGGCAGGTCGTCGCCACGGCGACATAGGCGGAGTTCAGGAGTGATCCGATGAACACCGGGTTGTTGATCAACTCTCGGTAATAGGTGAAGTCAAGCGCTGGCAGCAGGACCGAACGATAGAGTGCCGCGCCCTGTTTCGTCGACGAAACGAAGGCCCAGTAATAGGGAAACAGCGTGTAGATCAGGACCAGCGATAGGGCAAGGATTTGCAGTACCCGCAACACCTGGCGCCGGACCCTGTAATAGGCGCTCGACTTTCGGGCCGGGCGTGCAAGAAAAAGGTCTGTCATGATCAATGCCCCGCTGCCCTGTCGAGGCGCAAGGCACCGATGATGATGATCGCGACCAGCGCAACCAACAGGAAAACCCAGGTCGAGGCCGCGGAGCCGACACCGAGTTCCTGGAAGCTGATCAGACGGTCGCGTGCGTAGATCGACACTGTCATGACCTTTTCATTGCTGGCCGCCAGAACGTAGGAAAGGTCGAACATGCGTAGGGCATCGAGTGTGCGAAACAACACGGCTACTCCGATCGCGGGTCGCAGCATCGGGAGGGTGATCGACCAGAAGCGTTTCCAGGCCGGAATGCCGTCCACTTCGGCGGCTTCGAATATTTCCTGGGAGATCATCTGCAGGCCCGCGAGAATGAGCAAAACCATGAAAGGGGTCGTCATCCATACGTCAATGAAAATGACCACCCCCATGATCAGCGAACCACTCGCAGTCCATGCCACACCATGGTCGATGAACCCAAGGGCTTCCAGTAGCTTGTTGATAACACCGAACTGGTCGTTCAACATCCATTCCCAGATCTTGGTGGACACCACGACCGGAATGGCCCACGGGACAAGGATCGCAGCGCGCGCAAGTCCCCGGCCTGGTATGGCCTCGTTGATAAGGAGAGCGATAGCCAATCCCAGCGCTGTTTCAATTGCCACCGAGATGACCGTGAAGGTCAGTGTGTTCCTGACGGCAATCCACCAGGTGTGGTCATTGAAAACCTCGACGAGGTTGTCGATGCCGACCATGGAGTAGACGCTGGGATCGTCGAGAAAGGCGTCCGTAAAAGCGAAGAAGAATGTCCGTCCTAACGGCCATACGGCGACAAGCAGCATTGAGGCAATGACCGGCACGAGGAAGAGCCAGGCAGCAAGGTGATCGCGGCGGGCAAGGCGTGCACTCATGATAGAGCGCTCCTGGCACCGAATGGTTCGGCCGACGGCAAAAGTCGTCTGCCGTCGGCGGCGAAGAAAAATAGCGAATGATCGTCGAAAGTCAGTGCAGCCGGCTTGCCGATCGCGTCGGGGTTTGGTGCCGCGGGCAGGCGAACAACCCAGAGTGTGCCGCTCCCCACCCGGCAATAGGCGAAGTGTTCGTGTCCGAGGTCTTCGACCCGCTCGAGCATACAATCGAGACGCCCGGTTCCCGTTGGTACCAGGCGCAACGCCTCCGGCCGAATGCCTATCTCGGCAACTGGAATTGCATCGCTTGGCGATCGCCCAATTGCCAGGCCACCCGGGCCGACGATGTGCTCATCGTCATGCTCTGGCTGTGTCTCGACGGCAAGGAAGTTCATGCGCGGACTGCCGATAAAACCCGCAACAAACCGATTGCCGGGCTGACGATACAGCTCCGAAGGTGTGCCGATCTGTTCTATTCTGCCGTGATTGAGGACAACAATCCGGTCTGCAAGCGTCATGGCTTCTGATTGATCGTGCGTGACGTAGATCATCGTCGTCTTGAGATCGTCATGAAGCTTGGCGATTTCCATGCGCATTTCCATTCTCAGGTCCGCATCCAGATTGGAAAGCGGCTCGTCGAACAGGAAAATCTCGGGTTGGCGCACCAATGCCCGTCCAATCGCCACCCGCTGGCGCTGACCACCAGACAGCTCTCTCGGTCGCCGGCTCAAGAGATGGTCAACCTTGAGCATACGCGCGACCTGTTGCACCTTTTGAGCAATCGCATCGCGTCGGATCCCCATGGTCTCGAGTGCGAAACCAATGTTGCGCGCCACCGTCATATGCGGGTAGAGCGCATAGGATTGAAAAACAAAGGCAACACCGCGCTTCGAAGCGGGGACGTCGGTGACATCGTCGCCACCAATCTTGACCGTTCCAGACGAGGCTGAGATCAGGCCCGCCACAATGCGCAGCAGCGTGGATTTTCCGCAACCGGAGGGGCCGACAAAGACAACGAATTCACCATCGTCGATCTTCAAGTCTACATCATGAATGACACTGTGTGTTCCGAAACTCTTCGAAACGGACTCCATCGAAACCGATGCCATCGTTCACCTTGGCTTGCGCATGGGGGCTCGACCGGCACAGAGCGCCGGCTGCAAAGGTTGCGGGAGCTGAGGCTCCCGCAACTTTCCTTCAATCAGCGGCTCTCTTTGAGCTTTTCCAGGCGCTTGGCCAGCGATGCAAAGCTGTCTTTGGCATCGCCACTGCCCGACAGCACGTCATGGGTGGCGCGATAGAAGGCCTGAGAGACACGGTTGTAGCTGGTGCCGGTGTAGCCGGACGGACGGACCGCACTATCGGCGAAGGCTTGCTGGTTGTCTTTCAGGAACGGAATTTTTTCCAGCACCTCCGGATCGCTATAAAGCGACTGGATCGAAGGGTTGAGGGTCGCCTCCACGGCACGCATCTTCTGCATCTCCGGACCCGTGATGAAGTTCACAAAGTCGGCTGCGACCTCAGGTTTGGCGCTGTATTTCGAGACGCCATAATACATGGGCCCCAGGCAGCCGCTGGACTTCTGGCCTTCCTTGCCAACCGGAAGCGGCATGACGCCAACCTTGTCGATGATCGAGCTGCCTTCCTTGTGCGATGTACCCCAGACATAGGGCCAATTGCGATGGAATACCGCGTCGCCGGATTCAAAAACTGCCCGTGACGCTTCCTCATCGTAGTTCAGAACGCCTTCCGGGCTGATCGAACCGATCCAGCCTCTGGCCTTCTCGATGGCTTCGGCGGCTTGCGGCGTGTTGATCGTAACCTTGCCGTCGTCGGATATGATCGTGCCGCCGCCATTTGATGCAATGAGTTCGATCGCATCGCAGGTCAGGCCCTCATAGCTCTTTGCCTGCCAGGCGTAGCCCCACATCTTGGCGTTGCCGGCGGCGCGCTCCTTGTCCTGGATTTCCTTTGCGGTCGCAGCAAGCTCATCCCAGGTCTTGGGAGGCTGCTTGCCATACTTTTCCAGGAGATCCTTGCGGTAGAACATCAGGCCCACGTCCATGTAGGCAGGCATCGCGACCAGGTTGCCGTCCAGCTTGGCTGCACTGAGCGTGGAAGTGAAATGCTTGTCCTGATCGGCCGCAGGAATCATGGTTTTCAAATCAAGCAGGTTGGCCTTGAACATCCCGAGCCAGATGACGTCGAGAAACAGAACATCGATATCCTTGGACTTTGCCGCCAGCAATTGCTGATAGAGCGGGATCGCGTCGTCGAGGAGAGCCGGCATCTTGTTAATTTTTGCTTCGTTGCCTGTCTTTGTCTTCCAGGCGTCGGCAACCTTGGTGCAAAGTTCGAATTCGGTTGGTGCGCAGAATACGGAGATGCTTTCCGCATGCGCGGCACTGGCCCATAGGCCGGCATAGACTGCAACTGCAGTAAGGCATTTCTTCAACATGGGCTGTTCCTGTCTTTATCACACTTGAGCGGTGCGGAACTCTCTGGTTCCTGACCTAGTAGGACTGGTTATGACCAGTCATGTCAACTGGACTCTTTTGTCCCTTGTGGGCAAAGATGCAAAAGCAAATACAAGCACCGACCAAGGGAGCGAACGCAACGTGAAGACCCGTGAACCGGTGGCAGCGACAAAGAGGCATGCGGCAATCGATCGGGCCGACCCTCGTCCGCTTCATCAGCAGGTCTACGAAGACTTGCTGGCTACGATCCGGGAAGGGAAGGTGCCATTGCGCGGCAAGTTGCCCTCCGAACGTGAACTCGTTTCACTTTACGATGTTAGTCGCATCACGGTGCGGCATGCGGTGCGCGAACTGATCCGCCAGGGCGTTGTTCAAAGTCAGCCGGGCAAGGGCTTGTATGTTGCGGAGAATGGAGGAGGATTTGAACTCGAGGTCCTCAGAAGCTTCACGAGCACCGCACTGGCAAGTGGTCGCGTGCCCGGACATCGCCTGCTTGCGATGGAGGTCGTAAAGGCGTCGCTTGACATCACCCGGCCGCTGCTCTTGCCTCCCGGATCGGATGTGATCGTGCTGTCGCGCCTGCGGCTACTTGACGGCGTGCCGGTCGTCCTCCAGACCGACTGGATAGCGGCCTCCCGCGCGCCAGGATTGACCGGCATGGACTGGACGGTCGCAAATCGCTCGCTCTATACCGAGCTGCGCGAAGTCTACGGTATCCAGCCGCGGCGGGGGCAAACGACACTCAGTGCGCGACTGGCGGATCCGGCCGAAGCTGCGATGCTCGAACTCCCGTTACCTTCGGCCGTGCTCACTGTCGATCAAATCGCCTTTGACGAGCGGGACCGGCCAATCAACATGACAGCGCTTGTCCATCACCCCGGCCGATATCCGCTTACACTGCTACAGTCAGCCACGGGTGACTTTCGTCAATACTGGTAGATGCGCCTGCATTTTAGCTCAGCACAGGGTGCCGGCGATCCGACTGGCATGTCTTCGACGTCGGTCGCTCGAGAAAATTGGGAAGCCAACACACAGCACCGCGCCGTATCGTATGTTTCCCTTCAAATCCCCGCGCGGTCTGGCAATGGTGGTGTCAGGAATTGGAGGCATGCACCCAAGAGAGGATCTCCCTTCGGTAACGACCTGTATTCGAATGAATCGCGCTGTTGCTTGCGGGCTCACTCCGCCAAAGTGTCGACCGCGCGGCAATGGAAGGTCTTCGCTCGCCTCTTGCAAGACTGCGGGAGCCTTCGGATGCTCAATCCGCGTCGCGCCCTCAGGAAGCAGTTTCGCTCGATGACGCGGTGACACGTGCGGCCACCCCGACAATATTGCCACCTCACTTCGACTGGACGCACGTACGTCATTTTCTGCTTCGCAGATGCGGCAATTATCATATAATTCAACTCGCTAAAAATTACACTATTTCAGTTGCTTATCCTACTTTTCTCGAATAGGTTTTGTTCTGGGAGAGGTGCCCAACATCAAAATCTGGTGCTTGCACTCAGTGTTGGTTGACGACGCTTGAGGAGGATAAGACATTGCGTCCAAGCGTTTCTTTATTCGCAATTGTGCAGCGAGTGCGCCATCGCGTTTCAACCCGATATCGAGCCGCACCATCGGTCTGACCCGTCGTAAATCCATCACCGAAAATTGCTTATGGTCCGCACGATGGTGTGTGCCTCGGGGTTTGTCATGCAGAAACAGGCTGTCGTTTTCAATGGTCAGGAAGTTGGGATCGCTGTTCCCGTAGAAACTCGTCTGAAGTTCATCGCTGTCCGGTTCAGCGTCATTGATCTGGACAATATGGTCTTCGATACGATTGCCGAAATCCGGCGCGCGATTGTTGCGCATCTTGCGAACGACGGACGACAGACCATCACGTCGCAATGAGCGCCCGGGCGCGCCTTGACGGTCGTCACTCGAACTGGCCGGAGCCTGGAGATGCTCGCGCAGGTTCTGGCCGAGCAGCTCGTGTAATTCTGAGGGGAGGTAAGGAATGCTAGTCTCGAGTATCCTCGAAGCCGATTTGGCCGTGCTCTCGCTGTCCGTTCAATCCTGGTACCGACATTACAGGGCCAAACCAGATGACAGAACGTCGGAAGTAATCTGCAGCGCGGCGGTCGACCTCTTCAATCGCGGTCATCGCACGCAGGAGGAACTGACCCGGATATTGATTGCTCGGTTTCCCGGAGCGCCTGTCACATATGTCAATGCGCCCAGGTCCGGCGCTCTTCATTAGCTCAAGGTTGAGCATCGCCTCACTCTTCCTGCGTGGCGATGCCCCTCACGCCTGGGGAGCTCGACGTTATCGTCCCAGCCGACCTTATTACGAGCTGGCATATTGCGATGTAGAGCGCCTCGCTCAGATGCCGCTCGTTCTTCGCGTGGGCACGTCTTTCAGGCCAACACCTGAATATTTGTCCCCGCCTCAATGGATGGATCACCTTGACATCAGGGCTTCGACCACATCGGAGCCAAGAGTCTTTTCGAGGGCTTTCACCCCATTCTTGGGCAGCCTTGATAGACCTTTGATGATGCCCTCTTTCCAAGCATCTCCTCGCTCCCAAGCCTCCCCCCAAGCATCGGCCAACTCGTCGCCATGTCGCGTTTCCACGAGGGCTTCAAACAGCAAGGCGGCCTGCAACAGGTCCTTGTCCGCTTTCACGCGTCCTAGCGTGTCCGTGAGCCTTCGAGAGGATACGATCAGTTTGTGGACGGCATATCTCTCGGGAATGGGAAATCTGCCGCAAATTGCGCGTCGAGCGTTCGCTGAGTAAGCTCAGCGAACATGGTTCGATAGCTGATGTCGATCTCTTTCATCGTTGACGTTCCGTATCCCGTGCCGCGGCCTCTCGTTGGCACGTCCGCTTGGATTGCCGTTATAAGGTTCTGCCAAAACCTTATAACGGGCTGACTGCTGCAAAACCGGAGACGGCGTTAAAGATGTTGTATCGACTCAATCGTCGGGCTGCTCGCCCTCGTTTGTCGGCCTGATCGCGCCGGCACTCGAATTGCTCGTCCGGTTCGCAAAGACAAGTTCGCTAGAAGTGCTTTCGCGCACGACAAGCGCGAATCCCATGTCGATTTGTTCGGGTCCGGATTTTGTTGCTGCATCGAGCGCCAGGAGAACCTTCTCGGCAGCAAGCCTGCCGGTTTCGTAACGGCGGGTGGCGATCGAGGAAAGGGACGGTGCTGCGCAGGCTGAGAATTCGAGGTCGTGAAAACCCATAATCGAAATATCGTCCGGCACGCGGATGCGCCGCTTCCTGCACTCCTGCATTGCGCCAAGAGCCAGGTTGTCGTCCGTACAAAATATCGCCTCTGGCAGATCGCCGCGGTCATCCATCTCGCCAAAGAGCTCGGATCCGAGCGCCACCGAACTGTGGCGCGGTCTATGCGCAATCATTTCCAGACTTTTCAGGCCAACTTCCTGCATCGCATTGTGATACCCGTCAAAGCGTGACTGGGCGCGATGGTCGAGATTGCCTGTCAGGAACGCAATCCGTCGGAACCCGCGATCAATGAGATGGCGGGTTGCAACGTGGCCCGCATGCTCCTGTGACATGCCGATGTTGAGATCTATTGGATCGTCGGACAATTCGAAAGTTTGCACAACCGGAAGTCGCGCCTGGACCAAAAGCTGGCGTGACAGTGCCGTATGGTGAATACCTGCAATGATGATCGCTTCCACCCGCTGACCAAGGAGCGCCTTGATCGCATTCTCCTCCTCCACTTCCGAGTACCTGCTGTTGACCACGACGACCTGGAAACCTGCAGCGATTAGAACTTCGTGCAGCGCAAACAGGTATTCCGCAAAGATGACATTATAGAGCGTCGGCACGATCACGCCGATCGTGTGGGTGCGCGATGAGGCAAGTCTGCTTGCCGCCACATTCGGCACATAGCCCAACTTTTCGACGGCCTCGATAACGCGTAGCCGCAAGGTTTCCGAGACCGTTGCCGGCTTGCGGAGCACGCGCGAAACCGTGATCGGGCTGACACCCGCCAGGCTAGCAACATCGTCGAGAGTTATTCGGCGCATAAAAGCATTGTCCAAATACAAAAGGTCACAGAGCAGCGAGAAACAAGCAGAACAAAGTGATACTCCACAATTGACAGCGCTATCAAATAGAATTTGACAGCGCTGTCACGTATGTTAACGTTTCGATCGTTCCGCAAAGGGCAGGGTGGAGCCTTTTCGGACCAAGCGTACCAATGACAATACTGGAGGTTGAGGATATTGGAGGGCGGCTGCGTCCGCCTCTGGAGGAGGACATCCATGCTTAAAAACGTGAAAGCGAATTCTGCGCGCGTTGCGGCAGTTTCCGCACCGATCCTTGCGCTGTTGTGCGGCGCTGCATATGCAGAACCGAAAGTTGTGAACGGACCAGCAGCTGATCCAGGCTGCATGACGCCTTGGGCTTCCGATACTCAGTTTCTGCAGTATCCGAAAAAGGAAGGTCCTTACCGCATCGCGCTCGCCAACGGCTACATTGCCAACACATGGCGCATCCAGATGGTCCAGACTGCAAAGGCGTATGCGGCGCAACCGGACGTCAAGGCGAAGTTGAAGGAGTTCAAGGTAGTCTCAACCGGAGAGGACGTGCCGGCGCAGATTTCAGCGATCAACAACTTCATCGACGCCGGCTATGATGCGATCGTTGTCAATGCCCAAAACCCGACAGCCTTTGGCCCCGTGATCAAGAGAGCCAAGGAAGCTGGCGTCGTGCTCGTAGCATTCGACAACACCCTGGACACGAAAGACGCGATCAACGTCAACGTCGATCAGAAGGGCCTTGGTGTCACCTGGGCCGAGTGGCTTGTCAAACACCTGCCGAACGGCGGCAAGATTTTGGAAGTCAGGGGTGTCGCTGGCACGTCCGTTGATACCGACCGCCATAATGGCATCAAGGAAACACTGGCAGCCTCCGGCAAGAAGTTCGACGTGACCGAAGTCGTCGGCAAATGGGATGACGGCGTTGCCCAGAAGGCGACAGCAGATGCTATAGCGACAAATGGACCCTTTGACGGGATTACCGCCCAGGGTGGCGACACCGGTGTCGTTCAGGCGATGATCGACGCGAAGCACCCCTTCGTTCCGTTCGGCGGCGAGACCGAAAATGGCTTCCGAAAGCTTTGCGCCGCTCATGCGGGCGAGGGGCTAGTTTGCTCGTCGGCCGGGACAGGGCCAGCTCAGGTTGCTGTCGCCATAAAGACTGCCATCGCAGCTCTTGAGGGCCAAGTGGTCCCGCAAGCCGTCAAGTTGCCGACGGCACTCGTGTCGCATCCCGACTTGAAGAAGGATCAGGACTATTACCCTGACCAGTCCGACAACTTTTTCGTCGGCAACTCCTTCCCAACTTGCGGCATCAATTTCACGGCGCAAGAAATCATGGGGCAGACCAAGGAAAACCAATAGCAGCAAGTGCTCATGGGATTGACTGCGGGCATGCGTGCTCGCAGTCACAGGCGAAATGCACCCGATGGGAGGGTGATCTTGTCAGAACCACTGTTGCGCATGGAAGGCATATCGAAACGCTACGGCGGCGTCATAGCCCTCAACGAAGCCGATATTGCAATTCGACCCGGCGCGATCCATGCCGTCCTCGGCGAGAACGGTGCAGGAAAATCGACGCTGATCAAAATCATGGCCGGGGTGACGGCACCCGACGACGGCCGAATGCTGCTGGATGGCAAGGCGGTATCTTTCTCGTCGCCTGCGATGGCGAATGCGGCAGGGATCGTTTCGGTCTTTCAAGAGCTGTCGCTCATTCCCGACCTTTCGGTCGCCGACAACATCGTCATCAGCAATCCGCCCACGCGTTTCGGGATGATCGACCGCGGCGCCCAGCGACGGATCGCCGAGGAGGCGCTTACGCGCGCCGGCGCCTTCGACATTCATCCGTCATCGCTGGTCAAGGACCTTCCGCTTTCCCGTCGGCAAATGGTCGAGATTGCCAAGGCTCTCGCGCGCAGCCCTCGGCTGATGATCCTGGACGAGGCGACCTCCGCCTTGAGCAAGTCAGATGTCGACAAGGTCTTCAGTGTCCTGAAGCGACTGCGATCGGAGGGATTGGCGCTCGTCTATATTTCGCATCGCATGCATGAAATTGCAGAACTCGCCGACGACTGTACCGTGTTCCGGAACGGGCGTAGCATCGAATCCTACAAAGCCGGGACAAAGACCGATCAGCAGGTTGTTGAGCTGATGATCGGTCGGGAATACAAAAGTGTGTTTCCAGCCAAGCCGGGCGTCGAGATTTCGAGGCCGCCCGTCCTTTCCTGCTCTGGCTTGTGCTGGGGGGATCGTCTGACTGACATTACGTTCGATGCGCGCCCGGGCGAAATTGTGGGTGTGGGCGGCCTGGACGGGCAGGGTCAACGTGAGCTCCTGCTGGCGCTTTTCGGCGTGCTTCGCGACGTCAGGGGCGACGTGAGGATCGATGGTCGCAGTGTGCGATTGACCAGTCCCAAGGAGGCGAAGTCGCAGGCAGCCTCCATTGCTCTCATCCCGGAAGATCGAAAGACCGAGGGATTGATGCTGCCCATGACAGTGCGGGAGAATCTTTCGATAGCGGCCCTTGGCAGCGTTTCGCGGAAAGGTGTCATCGATCGCGGCGCGGAGGCCGCTTGCGTTGGCGAACTCTTGAAGCTCCTTGCCATCAAGGCGGCGAACATCGACATGCCGGTCAGCAATCTGTCCGGTGGAAACCAGCAGAAGGTTGTCATTGCCAAATGGCTGATGAACCGGCCCCGGATCATACTGTTGAACGATCCCACACGCGGCATCGACGTCGGGACCAAACAGGAGATCTACCAGCTGCTGCGAAACCTTGCGGACGGTGGCGCGGCAATAATCTTCTATTCCACCGACTACGACGAACTGATTGGTTGCTGTGATCGAGTCCTTGTGATGTACGACGGAACGATCGCCAGCATGCTTGAAGGTGACAATATCAACGAACGCGCGTTGATTGGCAGTGCGTTGAACATCGCTGCCAAACAGGTGGAGCGGGGGCCAACACTGTGAACACGGGAAAGGTCGGTGAATGGCGATTCCGGTACGAGCTTCATAAAGGAACGCTTCTTGCCGCGGCCCTCTTTGTGGTGATGTTCGTCATCTATGTTTCCAACCATCCAGCGGGCTTCACACCAAACGTTGTGCAGACAGCGTCCAACAAGGCAACGCTCCTCGCCTTCGTCGCGATGGCGCAATGTCTCGTGGTGATCACGGCGGGCATAGACCTTTCGGCCGGGATGGTTCTGGTTCTGTGCAACTGTCTCGCATCCTGGCTTGTCGTCGGCACACCGCTGCAGACGGGCTTCGGCATCGTCGCCGTGCTGGCGGCGGGTCTGGCCTGCGGCACCTTGAACGGTCTGATCATCATCTTCGGCAGACTGCAGCCGATCGTAACGACAATCGCCACCAGTGCTATCTTTTTCGGGCTTGCGCTACTTTTGCGCCCAACGCCGGGCGGCTCTGTTAACGAGACACTTGCTGACGTCTTCACCTCCAAGATGTTCGGGGTGTTGCCCACTAGCCTGATCGTTCTCGCTGCCACGATACTTTTGGTCTGGATCCCGTTCAGCAGGTCGGTTTATGGGCGCGCAGCCTACGCCGCCGGGTCTTCGGAGTATGCTGCCTATATGTCCGGCATGCCGCTCAAGCGGGCTAAGCTTCTGGCCTATGCCCTTGCGGGGCTCTTGTCGGCCATTGGCGGACTTTATCTCACCTTCTTTTCTTATACAGGCGAGGCGGCCTTTGCGAGCGGCAATGCTTACACGCTCTACTCGATTGCCGCAGTTGTCCTTGGAGGCGTGTCTCTAGCGGGGGGAAAGGGCAGTGCCGTCGGCGCCGTGTTCGGGGCGCTTGCCTTCCGCACGATCGGCGATCTTCTTTTCGTCTTTGATCTCGACCCACTCTGGCAGCCTCTGTTCCAGGGCATCGTGTTGATGCTGGCGATCGGCATTGGCTCGATCGGGCTGGCCCGTGTACGCAATCGACTGGAATGGTTCCAATGAGCGAAGATGCTTTCGGCATGCGGCATTCAATAATTCCTCGTCGGCTGCGGGGAAGAGATCCCGCGGTGGCGATCGCCTTCGGTTGCATCCTGCTCCTGCTGCTTGGCGGATCGATCTATTCTTCGAATTTTCTCTCGCCCGATTACCTCCTGCAACAGTTGAAGGTGGCCTCCTTCCTCGGCGTGATCGCGACGGGGATGATGATGGTAATCCTGCTTGGGCAGATTGATCTTTCCGTTCCGTGGACAGTGACCGCTGGCGCGATGATGGCCTGTGCTGCGACGGCTTACGGCGCAGGCGGATCACTCCTGGCAATTCCATTCGGAATTGCATGCGGGGCAGCGATTGGTCTGGTCAACGGACTTGCCGTCGCCTATCTGCGCATTCCCTCTATGATCATCACGCTCGCGACCAACGCCGTCGTGCAGGGACTGATGGTCGTCTACACGGGCGGGTTCTCGCCGCAGGATTCTGCCTCTCGGGCGATGCGATTTCTCGCGACCGGATACACCATCCCCTCTGTCCCCAACGGCGTTCTTGTCTGGCTTGCCGTTGGCATACTGGCGGTTTTCCTGTTGACCAGAACGACCTTCGGTCGATCGCTCTATGCGATCGGAAACCGCGAACGGGCGGCCTATATGTCGGGCATCGATACCCGGCGTGTTACTATGATCGCCTTTGTCATCTCGGGTTCGCTCAGCGCACTTGGTGGAGTCTTGCTGGCCGGTTATGCGTCAAAAGCCTCACAGTCGATGGGCGACGCCTACCTTCTGCCGTCAATCGCGGCCGTGGTCCTTGGTGGAACCCATGTACTTGGTGGAAAAGGGACCTACCTCGGTACGGTGGCAGGCGTGATCCTTATTACCCTACTGCAGTCGATCCTCTCGGTAATGCAAATTGAAGAAGCGGGTCGCCAGCTGATCTACGGCGTAGTGATCGTGAGCATGCTTTTGCTCTATGGCCGACAGAAGACCTGAAGCCGGTTGGCGGCGGATCCGCTATTGAGCCCGATCGAACGTTGCGACGTTCAAGTCATACACCAATGCGATTGCGATCAGCTGAGCCTAGCTAAGGCGACAGACGATGTTCGTCGTCGATGAGCGTCACCCGACTGGGTAACGCGGCGCTCCATTGCCAGAGGACAAGGTTGAGATCATTGTCAGTTGCCCCGTGCGCAAAACTCCTCACTAGCAATCCGTGAAAACCCGCCTGGCTGAGTGCGCGGGCGAACGCCTGCGTCAATGCCTCCCCGTGTTTCCTCATTTGATCGCGCCATGCCGGATCAGCAAGCATGCTGGCGTCCATTCCTTCGCTTCGCAGAGCAACCTCGTCCCGGCAGTCGAAAACACGCTCAATGTCAGCGTCGTAAGATACCAGCGTGGTCGGCTGCAAGCTGCCGACCTGATTGGCCTCGCGTAGCGCGGCAATTACCGAAAGAGACGTATAGAGCGCCGGGGTTCCTTTTCGGTTGAACCGTCCGCGATAGAGTTCCGCTCCACGCCCGGACAACGCGTCTTGCGCGTAGATCGGGTTGAGCGCGCGATAAAGGGTGCCCTTAAAGTGCATCGGCAAGTCAGGCGTGAACGCCCGCATCGACTGCATCGATGTAGTCAAGGACGTCGTTCGCGCGTCCGTCACGCACCAGTTGCATTGCCGTCAAACCGGAAAATCCCGACAAGGGCTCCGAGCGATACCAGGCATAAGCCATCAGAGCCGAACCGAACCGGGGCTCGACCTTGTTGATGACTTCTGTGACCTCGCGTAGTCGCCGCTGCGTCTTGTCGGAACGAATGCGATCCTTACGCTGGATGGCATCCTTGCCAAGTCCAGCGGTCAGCGCGATTTCCTCGCTGGTCGTGCGCAATGCTTGCGCGATCTTGCGGGGCGAGAACAGGCCGCCGTCTGCATACCGAGCAAGACCCATGATATCCAAAACTCCCATACATGCCATTGATACTGACGTTAGATAGCGTCAATTGCACTGTGATTCAATGGCTGGCACATTGGCGCCGGAACGGCGTCCCCTTGAACCCTCCGTCTGATTTGTTTGCAGGCCAGCAGGCTCAGAGCCACACAGGCACAAGACGGTTACACGGTCGGCATTGGTACCGCGTTCACACAAGTGAACGTCTGCGGATCCGAGCTCGACCATTGTTGAAACTCATGTGGCCATTCTTCCAGCCGGCGAGGACACGGCCGACCTCGCGCACAGCCGCCATCGGGCCGACCGCATCGACAAGCACGATGGTCGCGTCACCGTCGACCCAAAGGCCGTGCGGAACGCCGAGCTGCCTCGCCGCCGATTGTCCTACCATTTCAAAGACCGAGTGCACGTCCTCGTCCCGCGAAAGCTGTGCGATATTGGCATAGAGATTTGCCATGCGGATCAGCGAGGCGTCGCCATAGGGAGTGAAAGGATTCATGACGTTGTTGGTGGCGATTGAGGTAACGACGCCGCGCCGCGCGATGACGTGCGCCGGTGCGACGCCCCGCGGCACCAGCCGGTCGTGCCCGCGGCCAATGAGGAAAAGATCTGTCGCCGGAAGAACGGTAAGCGCGATGCCCGCTGCAGCAAGTTTGTCGGCGATATGAATGACATCGGCCAGCGGCATGGCCGAAAGATTGGTGACGTGGCCGATTGCGACCCGGTCTTGCCAGCCATGGCGCTCTGTGGCCGCAATAACAGCCGGCAAATCGCTCTGGCCGGGATCCAGATGGAAATCGAGATGAAAATCCACTGCGACGCCGTGCCTGACAGCGAGGGAGAAGATCAGGTCCACATGCCTGACTGGATCGGGATCAGTGTAGGGGCAGCCACCGACGAGATCGGCCCCTTCTGAGAGCGCCCGGTCGAGCATGTCCAGCATCTGCGGCTCGTTCGTGAGACCGTCCTGCGCGAACGCGCAGATTTCAATATCAATCGCAAAAGCGTATTCCGCTTTGACGCGCTTGATTGCCTCGAAGGAGCGAAAGCCTGCGCGCGGATCGATCTCGACGAAGGTTCGCATCCGTACAGTGCCGTGCGAGATCGCCTTTTCGACGACCTGGGCGGCGCGATCATAGACGTCCGCCTCGGTGAAGTCTGCCTTGGCGCTGGAGGTCTGTCGCACCGCTTCAGCAAGTGTTCCCTCGCAGATCGAGCAACGATCGAGGATGCAGGCCTTGTCCAGATGGACATGCGTGTCGACGAAACCACCAAACGCAAAAGCGCCATCGCCTTCGAAGTCCTCGACGGCCTCGCAACGAAACCCGGGCTCGATCGCCACGATCCGGTTGCCGCGAACAGCGATATCGACGAGTCCGCCATGCTCCTTCACCCGGACATTGCGGATAAGCAGGTCGAGCGGACTGTCGCTTGCAGTGCTCATAGGCCGATCGCCCCGCCGTCACTGCGAGGGTCGTGAGCTGCTTCCAACATCCCGTCACCACTGATGCGGATGATACCTGCCTGACCGCCGAGCGGACTGAGCGGAGCGATCGTCGTGACCTCATGGCCCATCAAGGCAAGCGCCGCGATCACGTCACTGCCAATATTCTCCTCGATCTTCAGGTTGTCGCGGCTATCGGAAAAGGTACGGCCGAGCAGGAAGCGTGGCCTTGAAAGGGCCGCCAGGGGATCAAGGCCATGGTCGATGAGGAGGCTCAACAGCAGTGCCAGCGTCTGCGGCTGACCGTCGGCACCTTGCGTGCCATAAACCAGATGCGGGCGGCCGCCCTTCAGCGCCAGGCCGGGATTGAGGGTGTAGAATGGACGCTTTCCAGGCCCGTAGCGGTTCGGGCTTATGGGATCAATGCTGAAGGCGGCGCCGCGGTTCTGCCAGAGAATGCCTGTATCGCCGGCAAGGACGCCGCTGCCCCAATCGAAATAGATACTTTGAAGCATGGAGGCTGCCCGCCCCCTGGAATCGACAGCGGCCAGCAAGGACGTGTCGCCCTGCCGATAGGGATGCGCCCAGGCGGCAGCACGGGTGGGGTCAATTGCGGCGGCCTTCCCGGAAAGTCGATCGGGATTAAGAAGTGCCCCGGAGGCATCGTCACCGAATGCCGGATCAGCAATCAGATGCCGGTCGCGAAATGCCTGTTTCACCGCCTCTACCAGCAGGTGATAATAGGATGCACTGTCGACCGCCTTGTCTGCCGGTAACAGATGAGAGAGCACGCCCATGATAGCGAGTGTGGTCACGCCCTGGGTCGGGGGTGGCGGCGCCAAAAGCACTGTTTCACCATAGGATAGTCGCAGGGGCGCAACGACCTGGGTGTTTGTCGCTGCAAGATCGGCAGCAGTAAGCGGCGAGCCGGCGGCAGCAAGACCGCTTGCGATGCGGCCGGCGAGCGCCCCCTCGTAGAATTCGCGGGCGCCGTTGCTGGCGATCGCTTCAAGGCTCCTCGCAAGGGCCGGCTGGCACTGGATGCCGTCCTGCCTG
The DNA here is from genome assembly GCF_012932765.1 of Rhizobium sp. 57MFTsu3.2. NCBI lineage: Bacteria > Pseudomonadati > Pseudomonadota > Alphaproteobacteria > Hyphomicrobiales > Rhizobiaceae > Rhizobium > Rhizobium sp. 57MFTsu3.2. The sequence goes on along the minus strand of NZ_JDWI01000002.1, from coordinate 45,928 downwards.
AAAAGGTCGCGAAAGCCCGGCCACGCGTCGGATTCGGCGGCGCGAAAATCGAACCAGAATGCCTGCGACGCGCTCACGGCATAACCGTTTCCGGCCAGGGCGATCGCATCGTCCAGCAATCCCGACAGGCTCTCGCTGCCACCCCAAGCGGTTGCGGAATAGCCGAGCACCTTGTCCCAGCTGTCGACCAGGCCGGCGGTGGTCAAGGTCGAGGCAGCGCCGCGCAATGGGATCGTGTTGCGGGGGACGGCAATATCTGCCGCCTGGCCTATGCCGAGGAACGTCCGTGCATCGCCGGCCTCGTCGGAGACCATCCAGACGGCGTCTCCACCGAGGCCACAGAAATGCGGGTAGACGACCGAAAGTGCTGCTCCAGCCGCGACCAGCGCCTCGATCGCATTCCCGCCGCGTGAAAGCACCCGGGCACCGGCTTCGCTGGCCAGCCAATGCGGTGTTGTCACCATGCCATCACGCGATCGCGCGCTGCCCGTTTTGGTCTGCCTGCTTGAAAATTGCATCAGCGGACCACTGCGCCGTTATCGGCCACCAACCGTCCCTGCTTGAAGACGCGTCGCGGCTTGGGGACGGCGACGACTGCCTCCGGAATATGGTCGGCGGCGAGTGTCACGAAATCAGCCTTGGCGCCGACGGCGATGCCATAGCCTTCAAGATTGAGCGCCTTGGCGCCTCCTGTCGTAACCACATCGAAAGCGGCGGAGAGCTCGGTATCGGTATAGAAGCCGGAGCGATAGGCGATGATCTCTGCCCGACGGAGCATGTCGCCATCGCCGAAGGGCCACCACGAATCGCGGATATTGTCATTTCCTGAAAAAACATTGACGCCGGCGGCCCGCAGCAATGCGACCGGCGGGAAATTGTGATTTCCTGGAGCGTTGGTCATGATCGAGACGCCGCTTTCTGCAATGACGGCGGCGATCTTCTTTGCGGCATCCGGGGCGAGGTCCCCAAGCCCGTAGGCGTGGCTGACGGCGACGTGCCCCTGCATGCCGAGTGCTGCGGTCCGCGCGCAGATCTCCTCGATCGTCATGGCGCCCATCGTGCCGGTATCGTGGAGATGTATGTCGACATCGACACCCCGTTTTTCGGCAATTCCAAAGACCACGTCGAGATGCCCCTTGATATCACGATCGAAGGACAGCGGATCGAGCCCGCCGACCAGATCGGCTCCCATGCCAATCGCCTCGTCCATCAGGTCGCGCGTGCCGGGGCTCTTCAGGATACCGCTCTGCGGGAAGGCCACGAGCTGAATGTCGATGATGTCCTTGTATTCTTCGCGGACGGCCAGGATGGTTTCGAGCGATTTCAGCCCGACCGAGCCATCGACCATGACATGGCTGCGCATCTGCAGCGCGCCGTTCGAAATGCAGAGGTCGAGCTGGCTGCGGGCACGCTCGTCCATCGGTGCGGCGGCTGCCAGGTTCTCGGCCTGGAAGGCGACGCGCTCAAGCACGTCAAACCCGTTGGTGCAAGGTTTATGCGGGATCCATTTGTCGCCGTAGAAGCTCGTGTCCAGATGGATGTGGCCCTCAACGAAGCCCGGGACGAGAAGCGCACCGGCAATATCGAGCGTGCGCGCAGAGCCGGAGCTCGACCCAGCAGCAGCGATGGTAGAGATGCGGCCGTTGGAGACCAGAATGTCGTTGAGCGTGCCGTCGGCGAGCTTGGCGTTTGTAAAAAGTGTTTCGGTCACCGGGATCTCCCTTGATTTCTTTGTTGTATCATCAATAACCTCGCCGGCGGGATCGGGGAGGCGCCCTGCACGCCTTCGATCAGCCAGGTCATGCCCCTGATATCGGCATCCGCCAGTTCCCGGCCCTTGGTCACTTTACCCGTGCCTTTCTGGTCCTTGGTCTCGCCGGCAAACGGCTTCAGTTTGCCGCTGGTGATCGCAGCTTCTGCGGCCTTCGGCGGCGACCAGGCTCGGGCAGGTCCGGATTGCTCGTGGTCATCTTGACATACCCACACGGTTCTTGGCTACATGATATGGGTAATCATGTATGCAACAATGGTGCCAGATTGTATCAGAAAAGGACTCCTGGCAGCACAGAGTGGCTAGATATTTGGATTCGTTCGAGGAAAGCCGCCGACACCATCACGTACAAGCGTGTCGTCTCCGGTTCTCGAATGTCTACATAAGATGCATAATCATGTATACATGATTGAAAAAGCGGCAGCCTAACCGCTGCCACGGGCGGAAAAGCGCGACAGGATCGAGCCGAGATCCAGTTCCGCCGCGGTATCGTCCTCGATCAGGGCCCTGCTTTCAACCGATGACAGATGGTCGTCCATCAAATGCTCAGCCGCAGCAATATCGCCCTTCTTGAGCGCGCCGATCAGACCGGAATGTTCGCTGATGGCGCACTCGCTTGAGTGCGGCCGGCTGTACATGGCCAGGATCAGCGAACAGCGGGATACGAGTTCGGAGAGATATCGTTCGAGCAGCGCATTGCCCGAGAGTTCCGCAAGCTTGAGGTGGAATTCGCCGGCTAGCCGGGTCGAGAGGCGCACATCCCCCTTGGCATGGGCGGCCTCTTCTTCCTGCACGTGATCGGAGAGGATCTTCTCGACTACCGGGCTCCAGCGCGCGATCACCGCCTTCATCACCTCCCGTTCAAGCGCGCGCCGAACAGCAAAGGCATTGCGCGCCTCGTCGAGGCTCGGCTGGGCAACCGTGGCAGTTCGCTTGTGGTAGGTGTCGACGAGCCCCTGGGCCTGCAGTTTCGCCAGCACGGCGCGAACCAAGGTTCTGCTCATTGCGAAGTGCCTGCCAATCTCGTCTTCTGGCAGCCTGGTTCCGGCTTTCAGCGCCTGTTCGATTATGGCCCGTCGGAGAGTGCGATGGGCAACGTCTACCCGGTCGGAATTCGATGACATTGGACTTCAGGAATGTTTTCGATGACGTATACGTTATCTCGTGATCACGCGTGCATCAAGGACTTGCCCTGTATTGCCGAAGGCACCTCGCGTCATGAGCCACAGCCATGGCCAGCCTCAAGCCAACGAACGATCGGCGCGTGGACAAGGTCAGCGCCCCGATCGCAATTGCTGAGAGGGCCATTTCTCATCATCGAAAGGCGCAACAACCATGACGGCCCCGGCGCGATTGCGCGAGCTTCGGCTAAATCACGACCGCTGCTTGTTGAGCCGCATGCGCTCGATGATGTGCCGCCCTGATCCACCAACATGTTTGGCAATAGCGTTCGCCGCCCCGTCCGCATCCTGCTCCTTGATGCATCCGATGAGCTCGCGATGCTCCTCAAGAACGTTCGACTGGCGGCTTAGGGAGGTGGGAAAGCCGCGACTTATCGCCCATAAAATCTGACGATGGCGAATCCAGAGATCGACAGCGTGCCTGTTGTAGTGCCGGTCGTACATCAGCCGATGAAACTGCATGTCCAGATTTGAGTGTTTCAGCTCATCCGAAAAATTCAGGGCCTCGATCTCGGCCTGAATGCGCTCCAGTTCATCGACATCTGCTCGCGTCGCAACCCCGACAAACCAACGCGTCAGCGCCGGCTCGATCAAGACCTCTATTTCGCAGATATCTCTGACGAACTCCTCGTCAATCGGCCGCACTCGGGCGCCGCGATTGGGCATCATGACCACGAAACCCTCGCCGCGCAGCTGCTGCAATGCTTCTCGCACCGGATTGGTGGAGGTGCCCATACGCGCGGCAAGCTCGGCGACCTTCAGGCGCTCGTTAGCCTTGACGCGGCCATGGATGATGTCATCGCGCAGGCGCTCGTAGATGGACGCGCCATTTTCCTCGGTCAACTCGTCACCGTCAGGCATTGTCTGGGGCATTCGCGTTATCGTGGTCATAAGATTGCTTTTAATACACTTTCCCCCGGTTTGCCAATACCTCTTCAAATTGTTTGTACATTCCGATTGACATATAATGTACGATCTGAAAGTTTTCGCTCCACGCGATTGCCGACCTGGCTTTCGTTTTCAGTCGGCGGAGAGGGCCGGTTATCAGGAGGAAAAGAATGGGTTACCAGCAACAGCTGCGTGGCCTCGTCCTATCGACGGGGTTGTTGAGTGCGGCGCTCTTGGGAGCGATTGCTCCTGCCTTTGCGGTGGATTTCAAACAGGCGCCAATGCTCGACGAGCAAGTGAAGGCCGGCAAGCTGCCAGCCGTCGCCGATCGCCTTCCTGAGCATCCCTTCGTCGAAGCTATGGTTGATGGAATAGGCAAATACGGTGGCACGCTGCGCACCACCATTCTCGCCAATGGCGACCAGTACAATCTGACCCGCACCATCGCCAATGAACTGCTCGTTCGTTGGGATCCGGCCTGGCAGAAGGTGATACCTTCGCTGGCGGAGGAATTCACCGCATCGGATGATGCCACCACCTATACCTTCAAGCTTCGCAAGGGGCTGAAGTGGAGCGACGGCCAGCCTTTCACGGCCGACGACATCATGTTCTGGTACGAAGACGTGTTCATGAACGACGCGCTTTCGCCGGCCAAGAACCCGACCTTTACGGTCGCGGGCAAACCGGTAAAAGTGCGCAAGATCGACGACCTGACAGTCGAATTCAAATTCGACAGCCCCTATGGCCTGTTCCTGCAGCAGCTCGCCTACGGCCAGGGTCATCTGCCGGTTATCTACCCCAAGCACTACCTCAGCCAGTTCCACGAGAAGTATAACAAGGACGGCATCCCCGCTCTGCTGAAAGCCAATCCGGCTGCAGGCGATTGGGTGGCGCTGTTCAACTCGAAGGTCTCCCTGACCTTCCAGCCGCCTTACTGGCAAAACCTCCAGCTGCCAACGATGAACCCGTGGATCCTGACGGTACCCTATGCCGACAGCGAACGCGTCGTCGCGACCCGCAATCCCTACTATTGGAAGGTGGATCCTGAGGGCAACCAGCTGCCTTATATCGACGGCGTCACCTGGGCAAAGCTCGACGACCCACAGCTGATGGCGCTGAAGATGACCTCGGGCGAGTTCGATTTCGCGTTCCGCCACATCAATAATTCGACCTTCAAGTCGGTGCTCTTCGATGGCCAGGAAAGCGGCAATTATCGCTTTGTCGACGTGAAGGACCTGCCGGCGAATGATGCCGTCATCCTGCTCAATCTCAACTCGACCGACGACACCAAGCGCAAGCTTTTCCAGAACAAGGATTTCCGCATCGCGCTCAGCCACGCAATCAACCGACAGGAGATTATCGATCTCGTCTATGTCGGCCAGGGCGCCCCGGCGCAGGTGGCGACGCAGCCCGAGCACGAGCTTTTCAACGAGCGTGAAGCCAAGCAATACACGGAATTTGATCCGAAGCTTGCCAACGACATGCTCGACAAGATCATGCCGAAGAAAGACGCAGAAGGTTTCCGCCTCGACGACAGCGGCAAGCGCTTCACCATCAACTTCATGGTGGCGGACGTTTTCGGGCTCTCCTATCCCGACGTGATGCAGATGGTGCAGAAATACGCCAAGGACGTCGGGATCGACATCCAGCTGCGGACCACGGATCGCGCTCGCTTGAACACCATGTGGGCAGCAAACGAGCAGGACGCCTATATCTGGAACTGCGTTGGCGGTCTGTCTGAAGTCTATACCGACCCGCGTTGTTACATGCCGTTCCAGAAGGCAGACATCTTCTTCGCGATGAAGTGGAGCGAATGGTACTCGAACCACGCCACGGGCGAGGAACCTCCAGCCGAGATCAAGGCTCTCATGGCAGCCTACGACAAGGTCAACGCTGCCGTAGGCGACAACGATCGTCGCGAGAAGATGAAGGAATTCCTCAATCTTTCCGCTGACAACTTCCTCAACATCGGCATTTCGCGCCCCATGCCGAAATACATGATGGTGTCGAAGAACCTGAAGAATGTCGTCAACGGCATTCCGATCACCGGCAATCTCTGGCATCCGGCCCCGACGCTGACCCAGTGGTACTTCGACAAGCCGGCTAACTAAACTCCTCCGGGCCGGCGGGGAAACTTCCCCCCGGTCCGCCCCTTCGATCCTATCGAGCGGTCAGAAATCATGCTCCGTTATATCGCCAAACGGCTGGTGTTCGCGATACCGACACTCCTTGCCGTTTCCATCATCGCCTTCATCATCATCCAACTCCCGCCCGGTGATTATCTCACGACTCTGATGGCCGACTGGGCAAGCCAGGGTGGGGCGGTCGAAGAGGGCACGGTTGCCGCCATGCGTGAGCGCTACGGTCTCGATCAACCGATGTATTTCCAATATTACAAATGGATGGCCGGGATCCTCATGCATGGCGATTTCGGGATTTCATTCGAGCTCGGCAAGCCGGTCACCGAATTGATCTGGGGCCGCCTTGGCTTCTCGCTCCTCCTGTCCTTCCTGACGCTCTGCTTCGTATGGGCGATCGCCATTCCGATCGGCATTCTGTCGGCCGTGCGCCAGTATTCGATCTCCGACTATTCGGCGACCTTTCTTGCCTTCTTCTTTCTCGCCGTGCCTGACTTCCTGATGGCGCTTTCGGCGATGTATGTCATGTCGGCCTATTTCGGCCAAAGTGTCGGCGGCCTGTTTTCGCCCGCTTTCGTCGACGCGGCCTGGAGTTTTGCCAAGCTTGGCGATTTTGCCAAACACGTCTGGCTGCCCGTGCTCGTCATCGGCCTCGGCTCGCTTGCAGCACTCGTTCGCATCATGCGCGCCAACCTGCTCGACGAATTGTCCAAGCCCTATGTAACGACGGCCCGCGCCAAGGGCATGTCCGAATTCGAGCTTCTCATTCGCTACCCGGTGCGCCTTGCACTCAATCCGCTGATCTCGACGCTCGGCTGGATCCTGCCCGCCGTTATTTCGGGTGAGATCATTGTCTCGGTTGTCATGAGCTTGCCGACGACGGGACCGCTGCTGCTGCGCGCCTTGCTTGCACAAGACATGTATCTCGCTGGCTCGCTCATCCTGTTGATTTCGGTGCTCACCATTATCGGCACGCTGATTTCCGACATCCTGCTCGCCATCACCGACCCGCGGATCCGGTTCCAATGACAGACATCACTCAGCTCCCGCCGGAGACCGGCACATCGATCGACCTTCACCGCAGTGATATTGCCGTTGCCGGCCAATGGCGGCTCTTCTGGCTGAAATTCAAGAAGCACAAGATCGCTCTGGCAAGCCTTGTCGTCATCGTGTTCATGTATCTCGTCGCTGCCTTCGCGGATTTCATCGCACCGTTCGATCCCAACGCGACCAATGCGCGTTTCACCTACGCCCCTCCACAGGGCATATCGCTTCTGCTGGACGGCTCATTGCGCCCACACGTCAATCAGCTGAAGATGACGTTGAACACAGAATCCATGCGGCGTGAGTTCACCCCGGATCCCGCCAAGCCGATCCCGGTCGGCTTTTTCGTACCTGCGGCGCAACCATACACTCTCCTCGGCTTCATCCCTATGAGGACCAAGCTCTTTGGCCTCACCAACCCGATGCCGGGAGACAGCATGTACATCTTTGGCGCAGATCGCCTCGGACGAGACATCTTCTCGCGCGTGGTCCATGGTGCCCAGATCTCCCTCTCGATCGGCCTTGTCGGGGTCTTCATGAGCCTCATCCTTGGCGTCACGATCGGCGGCATATCCGGATTTTTCGGGGGCTGGGCCGATATCGCCATCCAGCGTTTCATCGAGCTGTTGCGCTCGATCCCGACGATCCCGCTATGGATGGGGCTAGCGGCAGCAATCCCCGTTGGCTGGCCACCGCTCAGGACGTATTTCGTCATCACCCTGATCGTTTCGCTGATTGGCTGGACGAGCCTGGCGCGGGAGGTGCGTGGCAAGTTTCTCTCTCTGCGCAATGAGGACTTTGTGATTGCCGCACGTCTCGACGGCATGAGCGAGCTCGGCATCATCTTCCACCATCTGGTGCCGTCCTTCATGAGCCACATCATCGCCACGCTGACCCTGGCGATCCCCTCGATGATCCTGGCTGAAACCGCACTCTCGTTTCTCGGCGTCGGTCTACAGCCGCCGATCATTTCCTGGGGCGTGCTCCTTCAGGAGGCGCAGAACATCCGCGCGGTCGCTCAAGCGCCCTGGCTCCTGTTCACGCCGGCTGCCGCAATTGTCATCTCGGTGCTTTCCCTCAACTTCCTCGGCGACGGCCTCCGCGATGCCGCAGATCCCTACGAGTCGGTGTCATGACCATGAACAACGATACACTCCTCAAGGTCGACAACCTGAAAACCTACTTCCCGACGCGCACGGGTCTGTTCAAGGCGGTCGACGACGTGTCCTTCGAGCTGAAGCGCGGAAAGACACTCTGTGTTGTCGGCGAATCCGGATCCGGGAAATCGGTTACGGCGCGCTCCATCCTGCAGATCGTCGATAAACCCGGTCGTATCGAGGATGGTTCGATCGTATTGACGCGGGGAGACGGCTCATCGGTCGATCTCGCCAAGCTCGACCCGCGCGGCAAGGAAATTCGCGGCGTTCGCGGCAAGGAGATCGCCATGATTTTCCAGGAGCCGATGAGTTCACTGTCGCCCGTCCATCGTATCGGCGCGCAGATCGGCGAAGCGCTGCGCATACATTTCGGCATTCGCGGCAAGGCGCAGCGCGACCGCGTTCTCGAGCTGCTGCGCCAGGTCGAAATACCGCGCCCTGAAACCGCAATCGACCGCTACACTTTCGAATTCTCCGGAGGCATGCGCCAGCGGGTCATGATCGCCATGGCGCTCGCCTGCAATCCCCAGGTTCTGATCGCCGATGAGCCGACGACAGCACTCGACGTCACCACCCAGGCCGAAATTCTCGATCTGATCAAACGACTGCAGCACAGCCACGGCATGGCTGTGCTCTTCATTACCCACGACATGGGTGTCGTTGCCGAAATCGCCGACGAAGTCTTGGTGATGTATCGGGGCAAGGTGATGGAGCGTGGCTCCGTGGAGCAGATTTTCCACGCACCAAAGGACGACTACACGCGCCGCCTGATCGGTTCGGTCGTCAAGTTGGAGAAGAAGGCGGAAGTTCGGCTGACACGATCCGAAATCCCCGTTGGCGCGCCGCCGCTACTCGCGGTCAAGAACCTGTCGCTGACTTTCCCATCCGGCCTGAAGGCAGTGGACGACGTGTCGCTGATCGTTCGTGCCGGTGAAACCCTCGGCATCGTCGGTGAGTCCGGCTCGGGCAAGACGACAATGGGACGTTGCTTGCTGCGCATTTACGATCCGCAAGCCGGCGCTATGAATTACCGCCGCGCTGACGGCAGCACGGTCGATCTTTGCTCGGCCGACAAAACGACATTGAAGGATGTTCGCCACGATATCCGGATGATCTTCCAGGACCCGGTCGGATCGCTCAGCCCACGCAAGACGGTCGGCCAGATCATTGCCGAGCCGCTGAAGCTCGCTGGCGTGAAGGGCAGATCCCTCGATGATCGGGTCTCGGAACTTATGCAGCAGGTCGGCCTCGAACCGGCCTGGCGTGAACGCTACCCGCATGCTTTTTCCGGCGGTCAGCGACAGCGTATCGGTATTGCGCGGGCGATTGCGCTCAAGCCGCGGCTGATCGTTGCCGATGAAGCAACCTCGGCACTCGATGTGTCGTTGCGCTCACAGATGCTTGACCTCATGATGAAGTTGCAGGACGAGCTCGGTCTCTCCTACGTCTTCATCTCGCACGATATGTCGGTTATCCGCTACATGTGCGACCGCGTTGCTGTGATGTATCGCGGCAAGATCGTCGAGGCGGGCGACACCGATCAGGTCGTCAACAATCCGGCGCATGACTATACCCGCGCGCTGCTCTCCGCCATTCCTCATCCCGACCCGCGCAACCGGCGCATTCACAACCGGTTCCGCTACGACCCCGCACGTACAGTTTCAGCCAACGGATAAGTCATGAAAATTACCGATGTCAAAATCATTGTTTGCTCGCCCGGACGCAATTTCGTCACCGTCAAGATCTTCACCGACGAGGGGCTGACAGGGGTCGGCGACGCCACTCTGAACGGTCGTGAAAAGGCCGTCGTAGCCTATCTTCAGGATCATCTTGCACCATTGCTCATCGGCCGCGATCCAAGCCGCATCGAGGATATCTGGCAGTATTTCTACAAGGGAGCCTATTGGCGCCGCGGTCCTGTGACGATGGCGGCGATCGCCGGTATCGATACCGCACTTTGGGACATCAAGGCGAAAGCCGCCAACATGCCGCTTTACCAGCTGCTGGGCGGCGCCAGCCGCGAGAAGGTGCTGTGCTACACACACGCGCAGGGCACTGATATTGGCGAAGCGGTCGAAGCGGTCGGCAAGCGAATTAAGCAGGGCTACAAGGCGATCCGCGTTCAGGTCGGAATTCCCGGTCTGCCTGACGTCTATGGCACCGGCAAGAAGTCGGTCACCAACAACGCTGCAGACGATGCCATTCCTCACGAGGAAACATGGTCGACGTCGAAATATCTGCGCTATGTTCCCGAACTCTTCAAGGCGGTCCGCGAGGCGCATGGCTGGGATATTGAGCTCCTGCATGACAGCCACCACCGCCTCACGCCGATCGAAGCGGCGCGGTTGGGTAAAGACCTCGAATTTGCACGGCTCTTCTGGTTGGAAGACACGGTGGCGGCCGAGTATCAGGAGGGCTTCCGTCTGATCCGCAAACACACCACGACACCGCTTGCCGTGGGTGAAGTCTTCAACACGATCTGGGACGCGCGGCTGTTGATGGAAGAGCAGCTGATCGACTACATCAGGACGACCACGGTACACGCCGGCGGTGTGACCGCCCAAAGGCGCATCATGGATTTCGCCAGCGTCTACAATGTCCGCACTGCCTGCCACGGCGCAATGGACATGTCGCCGATCTGCCTCGGCGCCAACCTGCATCTCGACCTCTGGGTGCCGAATTTCGGCATCCAGGAATATTCGGGCTACCTGCCGGAAATCCTTGAGGTGTTTCCGAGTGCCTGGAGCCTGGATGACGGTTATCTCCATCCGGGCGATGCGATCGGCCACGGTGTCGATATCGATGAAAAGCTTGCCGAGAAATATCCATATCAGCGCGCCTATCTGCCTGTGAACCGTCTCGAAGACGGCACGCTCTGGCACTGGTAACCGGAGAACGGACATGAAGATCACAGCAATCAAGAGCTACGCCGTCAAGGTTGGCATTCGCAACCAGCTTCTGGTGAAGGTCGAGACCGATGACGGGATTTTCGGCTGGGGCGAAAGTGGACTCTCCGGCCGCGAGAAGGCGGTCGTCGGTGCGCTGGAACATTATGCGGAATTCTTGCGTGGCCGCGACCCGTTCAAGATCGGGGCGCTCTGGCAGGAGATGTATCGCAGCCAGTATTTCGAGGGCGGTCGCGTATTGCAGGCCGCGATCTCGGCGATCGACATCGCGCTCCACGACATCAAGGGCAAAGCGCTTGGCGTGCCCGTCTACGAGTTGCTCGGCGGCAAGCAGCGCGACCGGATACCGACCTTTGCGACGACCTTCGCGGAGCCGGGGCCAGCGATGATCGAGCAGGCACAGATGCTGGTCGAGCATGGATGGAGGGCCATGCGACTTTCGCCCTCGGGTCACGAGCACAAGGAGATTTACGAGCCCCGCGAACATATCGCGATGACAGCGAAATGGTGCGTCAAAGCTCGGGAAACACTGGGCGAGGAAATCGTGCTGGGCATCGACTATCACCACCGCCTGACGGTCGCTGAAGCCGCAAGCTTCTGCCAGAAGATGCCGAAGGGCACACTCGACTTCCTCGAGGAGCCGATCCGCGACGAGACACCGGGCGCCTACGAGGCGCTGCGTCGAATGACCGATGTTCCGTTTGCGATCGGCGAGGAGTTCTCGTCGAAGTGGCAGTTCCTGCCCTTCATCGAGCGCGACATTCACCAGTTCAATCGCCTTGATGTCTGTAATGTCGGCGGTCTGACTGAATCGATGAAGGTCGCCGGCTGGAGCGAGGCTCACTATGTCGACATGATGCCTCACAATCCACTCGGCCCGGTATGCACGGCTGCCACGATCCACTTCTGCGCCGCTGTTGCGAATTTTGCCTGGTTGGAAACGCGGGCGAGCTCCGCGGAGACGCATCTGGGTTTTGACAATTCTGACTTCTTTCCGGTCCAGCCACGGCTTGAGGCTGCCTGCTATCCAGTTTCCGATGCGCCCGGCCTGGGGGTCGAAGTGAACGAGGAGTTGATTGCCAGGCAGAGCTTTGAATTCTGGGAGGCGCCTCATCTGAAACGCCGGGATGGCTCGGTGACGAATTGGTGAGAAAGGGAAGCGAGCCGACTTGAACGGGCGGGAAATTGCGCGCTGGGTTCATCGTTCCTCGCACATGGTACAAAACCCACTTTTCACCGACCCTTTCTCGGTCCAGGCAGAGAACGACCGCAGGGCACTTGGCTCGATTTTTCGGATTGAGGTCGCCCGCGTTGGGCCCGGAAAGACCGGCGGACCAACGTCACTTCGTCGCATGTTGCCATCATCGTCTTCTGTGGCAAGGCGCTAGATCCTGGACGGCGAAAATTTGCCTGCAACTGCCGTCGCTTTGGTCAATTTGCTAGGCGTCGACGCGCTATTGCTGCATGAAATCGCATGCCATGGACAAGGCCGTTGTCATTGAAGTCATAATTCGGATTGTGGAGCGGAGCCGATGTCTCGCCATTGCCGAGGAAGACGAAGCACCCAGGCACCCGGCTGAGGAACTGCGCGAAATCTTCTGATCCCGTCATCGGCTTTGATGCGACCCTTGCGTTCGACGCGCCATATAATTCCACCGCCACGGCCATGGCTTCGGCAGCCAAGGCGGTGTCGTTCATGAGTGGAACGAATTCACGCGTGTAACGGACATCGGCCTCGACATTATAGGCAAGCGCAGTGCCTTGCGCGATAATCCGCATCTGCTGCTCGATGCGCTCGCTGATCTCCCTGCGGAAGCTGCGGGCATCACCGAGAATGCGTGCCATGCCGGGCAGGGCATTCCTGGTGCCGTCGGTGATGAGCTCAGTGACGGATACGACGCCGATGTCGGCTGGGTCGATGCGCCGCGCGACGATCGTCTGCAGATTGGTGACGATGGCGCAGGCGGCGACCAGGACTTCGCTGCCCCAGTGCGGTCGGGCGGCGTGTCCCCCGACGCCCTTGAGCGTGATCTCGAAATTGTCCTCCGCCGACATGAATTCTTCGGGTTTTGTCTCGAAATAGCCAACAGGAAGACCCGGCATATTGTGGATGCCATAGATTTCATCAAACGGATATTTCTCGAAAAGACCATCGGACATCATCGCGAGTGCGCCTTTGCCCCATTCCTCGGCCGGCTGGAAAATGAAGCGGACCGTCCCGTCGAAACCGCCTTCTGCGGCAAGCATCTTCGCGGCTCCGAGGAGCATAGCGGTGTGACCGTCGTGACCACAGGCGTGCATGAGCCCGCAGTTGCGGGATTTATGTTGCATGTCACCCTGCTCGGTAATGCGCAGGGCGTCCATGTCGGCTCGCAAGGCGATGGCGCGGTTGCCGGTCCCTCGCTTGAGGGTTCCGACAACCCCGGTACCACCGACGCCTTCGGCGACCTCATCGAGGCCAAATGTTCTAAGTTTGTCGGCGACAAACGCAGCCGTGGCTTGCTCCGCAAAACCGAATTCTGGATTGGCATGGAGGTGTCGCCGCCACTCACGCATTTCGGCATGGAGCGTCTCAATGTCGGTCATCAGATCAGTTCTCCGGTGCGGTGAGATTGCGGACCACGTCAAGCAACACATTGGCTCCTGCGACCAGATCGGTGTTGGGTGTGAATTCCTTGGGGTTATGGCTGATGCCGCCGATACTGGGTACGAAAATCATCCCCGAGGGTGCGATCCTGGCGATCATCTGAGCATCGTGCCCTGCACCTGATGTCATCCTTTTCGATTTCAATCCGCGGGCCGTCGCAGCCTCCACGACCGCCGCCACAATGCCGCTGTCGAAAGTCACCGGCTGAAATCTTGCCAGACGTTTCGTGGTGATTGTGACCTGCTCATCGTCCGCAACCGTATCGAGGTACGTTGCCAAGGCAGCTTCTTCCACCAACAGTTTCTCCTCATCGGGATCGCGAAGGTCAACCGTGAATGTCGCCTTCGAGGGGATCACGTTGATTGCGTTTGGCTCGAACTCCATGCACCCGACTGTGGCGACCGTAGGGGTGTTAGAGGCCTTCGCCCGGTCGCGCAGAAAGGTGATGACGCGCGCTGCTGCCAAGCCGGCATCGCGGCGCAGGGAAATGGGTGTCGTGCCTGCATGGTTGGCTTCTCCTTCGATGGTTACTCGCTGCCAGGAAATGCCCTGCAAGTTCTCGACGGCCCCAACCGGGGTCTCCTCGCGCTCGAGGATCGGCCCTTGTTCAATGTGGAGTTCGATATAGGCGTGCGGTTGCAGGAAGCCGGGCTCTTGTGGTCCGGCATAGCCAATCCTGGCAAGCTCCTCACCAAGGACAGATCCGTCGGTGCCCACGGTGGCAAGCGCTTCATCAACATCAAGTCCGCCGACATGGACCAGCGACCCCATCATGTCAGGCGCATAGCGCACGCCTTCTTCGTTGGTAAATGCAGCAATCGCGATAGGTCGGTTTGGATTGAAGCCCTCTGATTTCAGAGTTTCTACGACTTCCAGTCCCGAAAGGACACCGTAACAGCCGTCAAACACCCCTGCATTGATCACAGTATCGATATGAGACCCCAGCATCAGCGGTTTTGCTGTATCGTCGGCCTGTATCGGCGCCCAGATGCCGAAGATGTTGCCGATGCGATCGACTGCGACATCGAGCCCGGCTTCCTGCATCCAGGCGATCAAGCGATCCCGGCCGTGCTTGTCCGCGTCGGACGCCGCAAGCCTGACAAGGCGGCCATCCTTGTCTCTGCCGATGGAGCCAAGTTCACGCAGACGTCCGAGCAAGCGTTCCTCATTTACCGATGATCCAGTCATGCCGCCGCCCCTGCGTTTTTCGCCAAAACCGATCCGGGTGCTTCCCCGACGATCGCCTCATACTTGAGCGGATCGGTCGCTCCTTCGGTGTTGATCACGAGGACGCGCGATTGATCTCCAAGCCGCAAATGAGCCTTGATCTGCCGATCACCGATGGCCCTGATCAATCCGGCCAGGCCAACGCCACCGCTTTCGCCCGCCACGACGGCGGGGTCTCCCCCGACCGGGTGGGCCAGCCTCTTCATGACGGTGACTGCGTCGTGTTCGTCTACGGTCATGAACGCGTCTGCCACACGCGAAAGGATGCGCCAGGCTACCAGGGACGGCTGGTAGCATTCGAGCATGGCCATGATTGTCGGCTCACCGTGGTCAACCGTCACCGGATGCCCGGCCTTGGCGCTCTCGACGATGCATGCTGCACGTTCGGGATCAACAACTGTGAAGATCGGGCGTGTGTCCCCCATGACAAGCGCGAGATAGCCGGCTGCCGCAGCAGCGATGCCGCCAACCCCTGACTGCACGAAAACATGGGTCGGCGGGTCCTGCAAATCCCTGAGTGCCTCGCGGAATATCGCGGTGTAGCCCTGCATTACAAGGCTTGGAATGCGCTCATAGCCAGGCCAGGACGTATCCGACACGATTGTCCAGCCACGCTCGATCGCAACCCTGGACGCTTCCTTGACAGAGTCGTCGTAGGTTCCCTCGGCGCGGCACACGTCGGCGCCAAATCCTGCGATGGCCGCCACCCGTTGGTCGCTGACGCCCGAGTGAACGAAAATCACGGCACGTGCGCCGACGATCTGCGCCCCCTGGGCCACGGAACGTCCGTGGTTGCCGTCGGTGGCACAGGCAACCGTCATGGTTTTTGCCACGGCCAGGACCTCCGGTGAACCAAGTTCAGTTACATCGACTTGCCTGGAAAGGCGTTTGCTTGCCTCCTCGAGCACAAGACGCATCACCGCGTAGGCACCGCCAAGCGCCTTGAAGCTGCCAAGGCCGAGCCGGAAGCCTTCGTCCTTCATATGGATGCTCGACACCCCGAGTTTGCGAGCAAGGCCGCCGAGGGACACCAAGGGCGTCTTCGCGTTGTTTTGGCGGTGCGACAGGAACCTCTCGACCTCCGCGGCAGCCACCGGGCCGAGAGCTTCCGCGTCCCGTGGGTCCAGCGGAGACTTGTAGGCGCTATTCGAATTTATGAGAAACATGGGGGCCTCGCTCGGGTTCGAGGGGAAAATATATTGCATTGCCTCCGCATCGTGCGCTGAATATTGGGGTCTGATTTGCAAGTTTGTTTCGTCCAGGGGAGCGAAGAAGTATGGGTGCGCTGCCGCAGAAGATCATTTTGGATGACTTCGACCGCAAAATCCTCGCCCTCCTCCAGAAGGACAACCTCACGCCGCAGAGAATGATCGGCGAAGCGGTCAATCTGTCGGCTCCAGCCGTTCAACGCCGGATCAAGAAGATGACGGAAGCCGGTGTGATCAAGGCGAATGTCGCGATCGTCGATCCCGCAGCGCTGGGGCATCCGATCACAATCTTCGTCGAAGTGGAGGTGATCAGCGAGACCGCAGAACAAATCGAAAGCGCCAAGCGGGAATTCGCGGCGACCCCCGAAATCCAGCAGTGTTACTATGTGACGGGCGAAGCGGATTTTATCCTCCTCATCGTCGTACCATCCATGAAGGAATATGAATCCCTGACCCGGCGGCTCTTTTTCGGAAACAACAACGTCAAACGTTTCCGGACGTTTGTCGCGATGGATCGCATCAAAACTGGACTGGAAGTCCCGGTTCCGTGAATTCGGCGAAACTCGTGCAGCGCGGATCAGGACAAGGAGGCAGCGGGAGGTCATTTCGCCCTTGGCCGTGCGCGGTGAACGGCGACCGCAGCGTCTTGGAGGTGCCCGCCCCCTTGTGGCGAAACCCTTGCGACCAGGGCGGACGATGCAGCGCCAGCTTCCTAAAGGCTAATACATCGCTCCAGTTGCAAAAGCTTGCCATCAAGTAATAAACTATTTTTGTACATTACTTATTGGCAATGAAATTGTAATATACTTTTAATTTGAAAACATAATTGGCTGGCTTCATATCCTCGCCAAGTGTTGAGCTTCACTGAGAGGCTTTACGCGGTGAAGCAATTTAATAGGACTGAAATCGTGACAAGCATTGTCAATCGCCGCAGATCTGCGGCTCTTCTGGGCGTGGCCATTATGATCGGCGCGGCCTCCATCTCCCTCGAAACGTCATCTGCATTTGCCGCATCCGCCATTCCGGCCGACCAGGCAAAGGTGGTTGTCGCAAATTCTCAGAACGCCGGTTCCGTCGATCACGGCTACCTCGGTGTCCAGATCCAGCCGGTGACGCAGGAAGTTGCCGACGCGATCGATCTCGCAAATCCGGCTGGTGCGCTTGTTGCAAACGTCTCGAAAGACTCGCCCGCCGCTCGCGCCGGTATCAAGCAGGGCGATGCCATTACGGCGGTTGGCGAAAAGCCGGTGTCGACACCAAAGGACCTGTCGCAGTTCGTGGCGGATCTTACCCCTGGTGACAAGAAAACCGTTACGGTTTGGCGTTTTGGCAAGAGCGTCGACCTCACGGTCGAGATCGGCAGCAGCGACGACGGAATGGCTAAGCTTGCTACTCCCAAAGGCTCCGAACAGGCAATCCCAGCCGGTCCGCGGATTGGTGTCGCACTTGTCGACCTGACGCCGGAAGTTCGTGAGCGGCTGGACCTCTCACAGGACGTCCAAGGTGCCGTCGTTGCCAACGTATCGCCTGACAAACCGGCAGCCTCGGCGGGGCTGAAAGCCGGTGACGTCATTCTGTCGGTCAACGACAAGACAATTCAGAATGCCAGTGGCGCCAAGAACGCAGTTGCGGATGTTGCGAAGGCCAAGAAGAAGTCAGTGCTGCTGCTGATTCAGCGCGGCAATAACACGACCTTCGTAGCCGTACCGTTCACGACGGCTTAACCGGCAGACTGGGGCCGACGCGACAGACGCGTCGGCCTTTTTGCTTTGGCCGACCGCGCAGCCATTCGCAAACCGCGCGACCCACCAATCAATCTCGCGAAGAGACGCGCATCCCTATGAGGCAGCAGCAATAGGCGAGGAAACCTGGTTCTGGCCTTCCACGACTGTAAACCAAGGGCCCGCAAGCGCGGAGAACTTTCGAAGGGTAGCTTCTACGACCGCCCGCCTCGTCGGAAAGCCTCCTTTTTTTCTTTTGGATTTCGTTTGCCTTCTCGACCGGGCATCCAGTGCCAGCCTATGGTGGATGCGCGATGATGGAGGATTTTTCGTGGAGGGTTTGCAGGAGCTGATCGACTGGATCATCGGGGAGGGCCTATCCAGCCGGAGCGTCGAGCAGATCATGGAGGGACTTGGGCCAAGATTGGTCGCTTTAGGTTTTCCGATTGTCCGCGCCTCGATTGCAATGCCATCCATCGACCCGATGCAGAAGGGATTTTCGGTAGCGTGGTCGCCACACTCGGTCATGTCCGTTGACATCCAAGGGCATGATGACGCGGGACAGGAGATGTTCGAGCGCTCACCGATCTTCCATCTGCTGTCGAATAACCTTCTCTACGGCCGGTGGAGCCTGCCGGCGAACGGAACAAATAGCTTTCCGTTGTTCGACGAATTGGCACAGCTCGGCGCGACTGAGTACTTGATCAAGCTTGCGGAGTTTCCTGGAGAGACTGCCCTTGGTGGCGTGGGCTTCTCGATAGCAGTCGATGGACCCGGCGGATTTTCAGAACAGCAAATTGCAGACGTCGAACGCTTGATGCCCGCATTGGCACTGACTTGCTGCCGAGTTGCAACCACCCGCGTTGCGACCGACATGCTTGCCGTCTACACCGGGACGCGAACCAGTGGCCGCATTCTCAGCGGACAGACCCGTCGTGGAGATGGCGCCTCGATATACGCAGCAATCCTGCTTGCCGATCTAAAAGACTTCACGTCCTTGAACGAGCGGTGGCCACCGGAGAGGATCGTCGGCTGGCTGAACGAACACTTCGAGGCGATCGCCGGGCCGGTGGAGGAGAATGGTGGCGAGATCCTCAAATTTATGGGTGACAGCCTGCTGGCGATTTTCCCTGCTGACATCGACGATCCCTCCGAGGCTTGTGGCCGTGCTTTGTCGTCGGCTCGGATGGCCATGAAAGCCAATCAATTGCTGAATGCAAGGCGCAACGATGAAGAGGAGCCGCAGCTGTTGGTCGATATCGCTCTGCACGTTGGCGAGGTTTTCTACGGCAACATAGGTGCCTCCCGCCGCCTCGATTTCACGGCGATCGGCCGCGCGGTCAACGAAGCGGCCCGGATCGAGAAAGTTGCAGATACGGTCGGCTACAGCCTTCTGGCATCAAGGCCATTCGCAGCACAGGTACCGAAAGGGTTTAGGAATGTTGGTTCATTCGTGCTTAAGGGGGTAGCAGAGCCAGCGGACGTATACGCCTGGACGGGCTGATAGGCCTGACAGTTTATCGCCCATCTTCCGCGGTATGACGATTGGCTTCCAAGTGAGAGCCACCCTAGATTGGCGGATGGATGACGTTCACCCCAGGCCTGCCTCTGGGCCCGTTCAGTCGGATGTCTGCTGGGGGTCGCCCCCCATTGGTCTGCTGAAGCACGAGTATCGCC
Source organism: Rhizobium sp. 57MFTsu3.2 (assembly GCF_012932765.1). Lineage (NCBI taxonomy): Bacteria > Pseudomonadati > Pseudomonadota > Alphaproteobacteria > Hyphomicrobiales > Rhizobiaceae > Rhizobium > Rhizobium sp. 57MFTsu3.2. The sequence continues at coordinate 26,363 of NZ_JDWI01000002.1, read as the reverse complement.
TCACCAAAAACCTCCCGGCGCCGGAGTGTTCGAGCGTTTGCCGCGCGTGTCCTTTCCACCTCTGACATTGTGGTTGCGTCGGCTAGCGAAGCCTCGTTTTCCACCATGTCGATCAGCAGGTTGCGCATCACTCCGTTCTCTTCCCGCAGGCGGTGCAGCTCGGCGCTTATTGGGGATGTCGACAGCTTACGCTCAATCGTTTCCTCAATTGCCTTTTCAACCAACCGGGTCTTTGCGGCGTAGAAACGTCCGACGAAGTATGTGCTGGTTAAAATGCAAAAGGTGAGGGCGAGAGTTAGGTATAGCATCCGTCAGGCTCCAATCATCACTTTGAGATTGTGATTTTGAACGCCGTTTTCAATAAGGCGTGGCAATCGCTGGGAGGCAATCGGTCCTCTGACCTGGCGGTGACCGGGTGGTCACCGGTCATCACAAAAGTTGCCCCGGAAAACGACCATGGCTCACACGCTTCTTGAGGCTTTGGTCAACGGGCAAGGGGGTCCATCATGTCATGGTTATCGATGGTCCTTCGATCAAGTTGTGGCTAAACAATCCAGCCATATCGGAAAATGCCGCCATCGAGCCACAGCACCTCTCGGGGGCGTCATCCCGGCGCCATACTGCCAACGGACACGGAAAATCAAGGCTGGAAATTCAACACTTGAAGGACCTCGCTGTGCATAGCGTCGACCGCCGCAGAGCGCTTAGAGTCTTTGCTGCGAACCAAGGCTACCTCCATTTTAGGCAGCTCCGGCAGACCATGGCGAGTATCCAGTAACTTGAAATGGCTGGGAACGCTGGATCGTGCGAGCGCGGCAACGGCCAAACCTGCCTCTACTACCGCCAACTGTCCCGTTAGGTTATGTGAGCTATAGACTACACGGTAGTCCCGCCCAAGTGCCGCGATGCCTGCCAGAACTTCGCCACGGAAGCGGTTTCCCAGTTCGTGCAATGCCAAGGGCAGTGGGTTTTTCCGCCACGCCTCATGTTGGTCTGACGCAACCCACACCAAGGGTTCGTAGAAAAGGAATATGCCGCGATTTGGTTCCCCTCGGGTCGCCATGTCGCGTGTCACGAGTGCCAAATCCAGATCACCACGGTCGATCCTTGGCAATAGCGAACTCGACGGCTCGCAAACGACTGATATTTCTACTTCGGCGAAACGGTTGGCGAAGGTCCGCAAAATTGGCGCGAAGTAACTCGCGACGTAGTCGTCAGGGACACCGACGGCGACCTTCCCAGAAACCGTTGATCCGCGCATCGCGATCTGGGCGCGGCCGTGCAATTCGATCAGTTGTCGGGCGTAAGCGAGTAAATCGAAGCCGGGAGGCGTCAGAGACAGGTGGCGTGGCCCCCGGTTTAGCAAGGAACTTCCTACGCATTCCTCAAGCTTCTTGAGTTGCATACTGACTGCCGACTGGGAACGGGAAACTTGACGGGATGCCGCCGTGATGGAGCCAGTGTCAACAACTGCCACGAAGGTTCTAAGCCAATCAATCTGGAGATCGTTCATCTCACCAACCATTCGATTATCGAATGCTACTTGTAACAGATATTCGCTTTTCTGGATATCGATCCAGCGCCATTATTTTCCCATGAACACACGGGGTCTCACATCACTTGCAACATCTGCCGGTTTGGCCGTCCCGGGCGACGCGCGGGAACGCCAGGGCACGATCCTTATGGTGCTCGGCGGGCTGATCCTTGGGACGGTCGGCATCTTCGTGCTCCAGGCGAACCAAGACCCGATCACTACGGTAGCGTTCCGATGCCTTTTTGGGTTTCTTGCTCTGCTTTCCTGGGGCGTGTTGAGTGGGCGGTTGGCTGAAATCAGGCTGCAGGCACGGGACCTACTCGGCGCTGTCGCGACGGGCGTACTGATGATTATTAGCTGGGCGCTCCATTTCGCCGCGATTCCACGTACGTCAATCGGCGTTTCCACTGTCGTATTCCACATCCAGCCATTCTGGACGATGGCGCTCGGTGTGTGGCTTCTTCGGGAAAAGGTGTCCCGAAAGCAGGTGGGCGCGGCGCTCTTGGCATTCGCGGGATTGGTGCTGACGACCGACGTGATGGGTACGGGCGCGCGGCATCAAGAGTATTTCTATGGATTGCTGATGAGCCTGTCGGGCTCGTTTGTCTACGCCTGGGTTCCATTACTGACGAAAGTGATGAGATCCGTAAGCTCATTCGCCCTCGCTTGGTGGCAGTGTCTAGTTGGCGCTTTCCTTACATTTTGGTGGCCAGTTCTATACGGGTGGCCCAGCCATTGGGACACAATAGCCTGGCTAGCAGGGCTAGGCGCAATCCATACGGGTCTTGCCTATGTCGTAATGTTTGCCGGGTTTGCTCGCCTAAGCACCGGTCGAACTGCCGCACTGCAGTTTGTATATCCCATGACGGCTTTTGTGATCGATTGGAAGATTTACGGCCATTCGCTTTCACTCGTTCAAATGTCCGGACTTGCTTTGATGGGTATTGCAATCTGGTCTGTCAAAAGCAGCCGCTAGGTCGAGAGCTCGAATGGAGCTTTCATCGTTTCGATGTCGGGATGCGGCGGAGCGGTGGATCACGGCCCACAGCACGCAGGAGAGGGCAGTCGCGATCACACGCAGCTAATACTCCGCTCGCCTCATAGAGCCTGCTTTCGGAATCACCCCACTCGGAACGGAACTCATGCTGGAAAACCCGCCGCTCTCCACCGCGACCGAGCAAATGCTGCCTGCTGGAGCGGCGAGCAAACTGGCGCCCGCCGGCTAGGCGCGTTGGCATCCGCAATAATTGCCCAACCGTACCCAAACGACATATTCTGGCCTGTTAACGCCGCCTCCAATCCGATAGCACCAACTTAATTAGCTGGTTGGAAGTTATTTCTTGAGTCTCCGACGCGAGCCTCCAATTTCCGACGGCTGCTTTACAGTGCCGGACAGCCGACAGCGGTCGGAGCGGGCAAGACCGATAGCGAAGGGGCAAAATGCGAAAATTGGTGGCCGGGAAGCTCCATGGGATCCATGTGACTGAGGCAAATCTCAATTACCACGGATCGATCACACTCGACCCCGCTCACTGCGAAGAGGCCGGAATCCTTCCGATGGAGTTTGTGGAAATCTGGAACAAGAACTCCGGCGCCCGCATCTCCACATACGTCATTTTAGGTGTGCGCGGATCCAGATGCTGTGTCCTAAACGGTGCCGCCGCCCGCACATGCCAGCCCGGGGACCAGATTATCATCTGCAATTCGATCTATCTCGCCGAGCACGAGATCACGGAACTTAAGCCCACGGTTCTCACCTTTGACGCCCAAAACAACGTCGTCGACAGGCTGACCTACTCGGTATCGTTCGATGAAGACAATCGTTACCGGTTCGAAATTCTTGACGACAACGCGAAGCCCCTCTCCGTGCCACTGCTCGTGTCCGGCGCCTCCTAAAGATTTTCACAAGCGCATTTTGGCCTCGCAGCTGACAGCTCGTGATGAGGCTTCGTAACGAATGAAGGGACAGTTCAATGAGTGTGCGGAAGCGTGTCGGACTTAAGTTCAGGGATGAAATTGCTTTCTTAAAGGGTTGGAAACGTGATCGAACTTCTGTCGGTGCAATTGCGCCGACCTCCACCGTGACAGCTCGAAAGATGGCTAGCGTTGTGCATCCCGGTTCTGGGCTACCCGTACTTGAACTCGGTCCAGGCACAGGCGTGATTACCAAAGCAATTCTGGCACGCGGTATCGCACCACAAAACCTTACCTCCATCGAGTACTCGCCAGAGTTCTGTCAGCATCTGCGAAGTCTTTTCCCACAGGTCGATATTCGATGCGGCGACGCTTTTGCACTCGACCTAACGTTGGGTGAGAAACGAGCCGCCAAGTTTGATTGCGTCATCTCCGCCATCCCGCTTTTGCACCTGCCTGTGGATCGGAGGCTGGCACTCGTCCTCGATCTGTTGGAACGCGTTCCCGTCGGGAGACCGGTTGTTCAAATAACCTACGGCCTATTGTCTCCGGTCGTGGCACTTCCCGCCGGCTACGAGGTGCGCCATTTGGCGTTCATGGTACGAAATATCCCTCCGGCCCAGCTTTGGATTTACCGGAAGATTCCGTAGGCTTGTCCGGCGATTTATGACCTGCAGTGATAGCGTGCAGAGCAACGGAGCGTACCGTCGGGGCCAAGCCGATCGTGGTTCAGACTTATGCGGAATGAACCCCTTTCACTAACGAAGCGCCGCCTTCCACAATTGAAGACTGCTCGTCGCAGATTGCTGGCACGACGGCGATGACCGGAATATTTGCTTCTGCGGCAGCACGAATCAACGCGATCCGCGCCTCGTTCACCGAGCAGGTGCCAAGGTGCGCATCCAGGCAAATTTTCGCAGCCGTCAGGTATTCCTCACCGTCAAAGGAGGGCCAGGCGGCAATAAGAACTTCAGCCATTTGCCGAAGCGAACGGATCTGCCTGTATTTTTGTTGACCATGGAACACGAGGATCAGTGGAGCGAAATTATCGGATCTGTGCCAGTTCATTACACCCAGCCTCCCAACCGCAAATTATATTAGAGACCATGCAATTGCTGTTCCGGTAGACCCGGGGAGCGGCATATAGGATCCGAAGGAGCAAAGATCGAAGTCACCATGTAACTCGACTTTTGCGGTACACGCGGCTCGACGCTAGACTAGTCATCTACTTTCCTCCTTAAGAGATCGGAAGGTCCCAAAGCGCTTCCCCACCGTTGCATCGACAAATGGATAGTCGAAACAGCACCAGCAAGATGGCTGGCGGCTAGAAGCAAATCTCTGGCAGCAAGAAGCAAAAGTTGAAGACGCGCCAATCCAGCTCCTGGTTCCGACCTCTGGCGCTTTGTTCAGAGCTGCAAATTCGCGCGCCAGACCGCGGTTGGCAAGGGGGCCTCTTCCGTGGCGGGCATAGAGAAAGGCTGGTATTATCTGACCTTGTCGTTGCGGGGTCGGGAGGACAGTGCGTTGAAAGATCCGAAATCGAAGGACCTTGGCGAACCGGGCGACGATCCTGCCTATCGCCCGATCGGATTTAGGGCGATTGCCGCCGCGTTCAGCGTTCGCCGACCATCCGCTTCGTCTCGGAAGGATATCGAAGTCCCCCCGGCTGGATCCTTCCTGCCATCTGGCTTTCATTCGCCACCAGACGACTGATCCTGCGTGTGGCTTTCATCACGAACTCTGTGACGTGAACTCGTCATCTCACCGTCACCAATTCACAACCCTGCAAAAACAGGGCACAGTAGCTTTGCGCGATGGAGCGCGGCCCTTGATCCGGCCGACGTCGTCGTCGCAGGGAGGATGCCATGCCGACGATTATTGGCTATCACAACATCACAAGGGGCGCGAAACACTGGCTCACCTCACCAAAGCGGGAGGAGTTTTTTGGTCCGCTCGGGGTTACCAACATCCGAACGTTTGTTGATCCTCAGGATCCGACTCGCGTGGCGTTGATGATGGACGTTGCGGATATGGATGGTTTGCAGGCGGCGATGCAGAGCAAGGCCGCCGCCGATGCGATGGCCTTTGACGGGGTGGTGCCGGAGTCTCTGGTGATCCTCGTCGAATCGAAGGGGTAATCGCTTCGCCTGCATAGGCTCTCCTTCGGTGCCGTTTCAACTTCGCTCACCGCCGGACGTCCAACCGACGGCTGGCGGACGCCGCCGTCCTGGCAACGCCTTGTCCCTAGCCGCGGCGGGCGAGACAGCCCAGGGTGTGCGAGTGAGTTTGGCGAGACCCGGGACGGGCTGGGAGGTTGGGCGGCACCTTCCTGCCGCTTTCTGCAAGGCGGTCGGCGTCGAAGGAGAAGCAGGTTGAGCCTGCGTCGCTGCCTTGCCCCGCAAAATGGAGTTCCTTTTGCAGACGACAATGTTGATCGTTTTCTTCCTCCACGGGAATGTTTGCGGTGCGAAAGCAACACCGGCGGAAGAAGTCAGTCCGTTGCTGAGGCACTAGAGGCGGTCACGCGTCGGGGTCGCTTTCGGCGGGGTGGATCCCGGGGCCTTGGAGGTCAGTTTTCTCAACTCGACCGGCCGATTGTTGATGATCGCTTCCATGGAAAAGAAGCCTGTCACCGTTGCAAGGTCGAAGTTCGTGATCAGTTTCTGATAAAATGCGTCGTAGCCGGACATGCCTTTGGTGATGACCTTGATCAGATAGTCCCAATCCCCGCCGATCCGATAAAAGTCGATCACCTCCGGCAGGCCCTCGACATGCGCGCGGAATCCTTCGCTCCATTCCTTCGAATGGTGGCGCGTCCGGATCATCACGAAAACGGTGAGGTCTAACCCCAGCGCCTGGAGATCGATATCGCAGTGTGCGCCTTTGATCAGGCCGATGGAATGAAGACGTTGCAGTCGCCGCCAGCAGGCATTTTGAGACAAGCCGATCTTCTCCGCGAGATCGCGCTGCGAGAGATTGGCATCGTGCTGCATCGCACTCAGTATCTTCATATCAAAATCGTCAATTTTTGTAGTTTCTTCGTTCATCTGATAGGTCTTTTGCAGAAATTAGCGAAAATTAGGTGACCTTTTTGAGCCTGAAGGAGGATACGATCGGTGTCAACGCCCCGAGGCGAAGGAGAACGATCGTGGACTTTGCACAACCGGCGGCGCGACAGACTGAATCCCCAATTTCCAGATTTCGCCGAAGTTTGAAACGCAACCGCCTCGTGGACGACCTCCGGGAAGGACTGGTCGGATCGCATGCGACGATCGACGGGCCGTACGGGGCGAAGGAACTGGTCTATGCAGACTACGTTGCATCCGGTCGCGCGCTCCACCAAATCGAGCGTTTCATCCTGGAAGACATCCTTCCCTACTATGCCAACAGTCACACGGAGGCTTCCTACTGCGGAGGGTTCATGACCCGTATGCGCCGGGAAGCACGCGCGATGATCGGGGAATTCTGCGGGGCGAGTGAGCAACATGCAGTGATTTTCACGGGCTCAGGCGCGACGTCGGGCATCAATCGCCTCGTCAAGCTCTATGGCATTGCCGAGGCGGTTTCGGCTGGTAAGCACGTTCGCATTGTTGTCGGCCCTTACGAGCATCACTCGAACATCCTGCCCTGGCGGGAAAGTGGTGCCGAGGTTGTCGAGATCGCCGAGAGTCCATCGGGCGGACCTGACCTGTCGCTGCTGACAGATGCGCTCAAGCACGGTAACGCCGATTTGGTGGTGTGCGCGCTGTCCGCTGCATCAAACATCACCGGCATCACCAGCGACGTCGCGGCGATTACTGCGATGGTCAAGGCTGCTGGCGCAAAGATGATCTGGGACTATGCGGGGGCCGGTCCCTATGTGCCGATTTCCATGTCACCTGCCGCCGATGCGGAAATCGACGCGATCGTTGTTTCGCCGCACAAGTTCATCGGTGGCCCAGGTGCCTCCGGAATCCTGATCCTTCGGCGCGACGGGCTTTCGACGAAGAAACCGACCTGGCCGGGTGGTGGCACGGTGAAGTTCGTCTCGCCGCAGACGCATGATTATAGCGACAGTCTCGAATCGCGCGAAGAAGCCGGTACGCCGAATGTGGTCGGTGATATCCGTGCGGCCCTCGCATTCATCGTCAAGGATGCGATCGGGGCTGATGCGATGACGATGCGCAATCGCGAGCTTGCACGACGTGCACTCCAAGCCTGGAAGGACGTCCCGCAACTGGAGTTGCTCGGTCTGTCCAATGCCGATCGGCTGCCGATCTTCTCCTTCAGAGTGAGGAACGGGAAGGGCGGCTACGTCCACCAGCAACTGGTGACGCGAATGCTCAGTGACCGCTTCGGAATCCAGGCGCGCGGTGGCTGCGCTTGTGCAGGGCCTTATGTCCACCGACTGCTGTCGATCGATGAACAGCAGTCCGAGGAGATCAGACAGGCCATTCTCTCGGGAGATGAACTAAAGAAGCCCGGCTTTGTCCGGCTGAACTTTAGTGTGCTGCTACCGGACGAGAAGGTGCAGTTCATTCTCGATTCAGTGGCAACAATCGCAACTGACGCGACGACCTTCGAAAAGGATTACGACGTCGATCCGAGCCGGGCGATCTTCTTTGCGCGTGGAGCAGCACCAGAGGGCAGCCCCCATGCAAAAGCCTGAGGTCGCCGGATTTTACGACCCACGCACTGGCAGTATCCAGTATGTCGTCTCGTGCCCCAAAACGCGAAACTGCGCCATCATCGACCCGGTGCTGGATTTCGATGAGAAGTCCGGCACGACCGCTTCGATCAATGCGACCATCATCCTCGATTACATCGAGGGCAACGACCTGAAGCTTGAGTGGATCTTGGACACTCATCCTCATGCGGACCACTTTTCGGCAGCCAGTTATCTCAAGGCAAAAACCGGAGCGCCGACGGCGATCGGTGAGCATGTGACCGCAGTGCAGCAGATCTGGAAAGATATCTACAACTGGGATGATTTCGCATGCGACGGTTCGCAATGGGATCGGCTCTTTCGTGATGGTGACACATTCAACATCGGCGAGCTCGAGGTCCGCGTCATGCATTCGCCCGGCCATACCCTGGCGTCGATTACCTACGTCGTGGGCGACGCAGCCTTCATCCATGATACACTGTTCATGCCCGATAGCGGCTCCGCCCGCGCTGATTTTCCGGGCGGCAGCGCAGCCAGCCTGTGGCAGTCAATCCAGGACATCCTGAGCCTGCCGGAGGAGACACGCCTGTTCACCGGCCATGACTACATGCCCCAAGGACGTCAGGCACTTTGGGAAAGCTCGGTTGCAGAGCAGCGTAGGAAGAACCCGCATGTCGCCGGCCAATCGCGAAGTGACTTCATCGGCTTGCGGGAAGCCCGCGACAGGATCCTGCCCATGCCGAAGCTTATCTTGCACGCGCTGCAGGTGAATATACGGGGAGGGGAACTGCCTCCGATCGAGGAGAACGGCCGTCGTTATCTAAAAATTCCCCTCGATGCATTGTCCGGATCGGCGTGGGGCGCGTAACAACGTGGATGGCAGTCTCCTGCAGCTTATGCTTGCTCTCGGCTCAGGATCATTGATCGGCTGTATTCTCGGTTTGATTGGGGGAGGCGGATCAATCCTCGCCACGCCGCTGCTGGTGTATGTTGTCGGGATGCGCGATGTGCACACCGCGATTGGCACAGGGGCTCTCGCTGTTTCGGCCAGTGCGTATCTCAACCTGGCCGGCCATGCGGTGAAGGGTCATGTCTGGTGGCGATGCGCCTTGATCTTTGCGATCGCCGGATGTCTCGGTGCCTACCTGGGTTCCAGTCTGGGGAAGCTCATCGACGGCCAAAACCTGCTCTTCATGTTCGGCCTCCTGATGATGCTCGTCAGTTTCATGATGCGAAGGACGAGGAGCAGGGCGGATGTTACCGCGCAGTCGCTGACGATACGGACACACGGGAAGACAAGCCTGATTGCGCTTTTTGCCGGCGGATGTTCCGGCCTTTTCGGAATAGGGGGCGGTTTCCTTATTGTGCCCGGTCTCCTCGTCGCGACCGGCATGCCTCTCATAAACGCGATTGGAACCTCGCTGCTCGCGGTCGGGACCTTCGGATTGGCGACGGCCGTGAACTATGCCGCGTCGGGCTTTGTCGATTGGCTTACTGCGGGCTATTTCATTCTAGGTGGCATCGGTGGCGGTATCATCGGCACGATTGCCGCCACGCGACTGGCGAACTACAGGAACGTCCTCGCGCAGGTCTTCAGGTGGTTGATATTTTGCGTCAGCCTGTATGTTCTCTGGCGAAGCCACGCGGTATTCTAGCAACGAACAACCAAGATATTCGGTCCCACAAAAGGGGCGAACCGCCGGCGTGGCGTAAAACAGCCTTTCGCTCCTGCGTCAGCATGTTTGACGACGACAGTTGAATGCAAAGGCAGCAACGCCGGATGACTGCTCACGGGCCAGAAGCACACTCTGGACGGGCGCCAGAACTTGCTACCTGGCACGCCCTAAGGCGTCCCTCCCGCAGCTCCATCCCGACAACCGACGCGTGGGCAGTTTTGGGTAGCAGCAGACAATACACCGCCTATCAACAGGATAACCACAGCCTAACCAATTCAACAGACAGGAGACTCTCTCCTTTTGCACCACTGCTACCTGGACCACGTAGGGAGAAGACCGGGAACAGGCTAGTATCTGCTGATCATTGGATGGGGCTGGGTAGCACACGAGGCGTGGGCGGTCGGCGACACTTCTCGTCGGCTGTCCGCGCCCGCGCAGAGGCAGCATCCGTGACCGCGCCAGGGGTCATGGAACTCTTCCACGAATTGCACGTTTGCCCGTCGCTAGAGCCAGTGGGGAGATCGTCATGTCAATCGTCAAGTGGGAGAAGCCCGTTCAAATCTCGGTGGGCTCGCGAGGTAGCGAATTCGTATCGAGCGCCTTCGATGCCGTCCTGTTTCTGAAAGATAGCTGGGAGGACTATGAAACGGTGTCCTTCCTCCAGGCGCGAAATGCCTGCCGAGGTGCCCTTGCCGGTCGCGTCGACGCCGAAGTAGCGCGTGCAAAGTTTCTGGAAGCAGTAACCGCGGCGAAGATGCGCGTGCACTAGCCAAGGATTGACGTGAGGGAATCTCCCGTCAAACAGGCCCTCCGCGGCTGATGTCCGCTTCCGGGCCCATTGCGGTCATTGTCTCCGGGCAAAGCTTGTAGCAGCCTCAGTCAATTGCGACTGAGGCACAAATTGGCCAAACGCTCAGCGGTCGAGCCAGGCTGCCAGGCCATCCAGGGTTTGCAGTCCGTATTCGACTGCGCCAAAACCGATGACGATCCGACGCCGTACGGGGCTGGGGTGGAGCTGGCGCAAGGTCAGCACTGTTTTGCCGTCGGCCTGCTCATCGAAAGTCACCGTGACGCGGAAGCGGTCGGGATCGTCCGGGTCGGGTGTGCCATAGTCCATCACGATCCGCTCGTTCGGCACGATCTCCAGAAAGCGCATCAGATTCGGGAAGCGCTGCTCCTGGCCCTCGAACACGCCCACCATGTCGAACCGCCAGAGCCCACCCTCACGGATATCGGCCTCATGGCTCTCGATCCTGAGGCCGGCCGGACCGTACCATTCGGCAAGCGCCGCGGGGTCCATCCAGGCAGCAAAGACCTTGTCACGCGAGTGATTTAGCAGCTTCACCAGCACAATTTCCCGATCAAGCGACCAGGTGTCAAACAGGGTTGCCATGGTCTTCATCAATCATCCTCTCCCGCTTTGTCCAGATAGACCTCCAGACGATCCAACCGCTCGGTCCAGCGCCTGCGTTCCGCTATCATCCAGTCCGCCGCCTCGTCGAAGCGGGCCTGTACCAACCGGCACCAGCGGCTGCGCCCGCGCTTCTCGCTGGCGATCAGTCCGCAATCTTCCAGTACCTTGAGGTGCTGGGCGAAGGAGGGCAGCGCCATGTCGAATGGCTCGGCCAGAACGCTGACCGGCACCTCGCCATCAGCCAGCCGTGATACGACCGCGCGACGCGTCGGATCGCTGAGAGCATGAAAGGCAAGGTCGAGTGGGGTCGAATGATAGGGCATGCGAATTGTTATGACGCATCGGAGTGGTGGTCAAGGACAATAAGGCACTTGCCTTAGTATAATGATCAATTATAAAGGCATCTGCCTTAGTATCGATGCCCTGGCTTGGGGCGGCTAGGGTGCAACCACTCGCAAGGAGAGCTCCCATGGCAGTTCGTGTCGATCTCATGATCTCGCTCGATGGTTTTGCAACCACGACGGATCAAACGCCAGAAGTCCCGTTCGGGGAGGACTGGCCGCGCCTGGTCGGCGCATATGTGGCGACGCGAACTTTCCGTGAGCGCGTGCTCAAGGATACCAGCGGAGCCGGGACCATCGGCGTCGATGACGACTACGCGAAGGAATATTTCGCCAACGTGGGCGCCGAGATCATGGGCGCCGGCATGTTCGGGCTCCACAACTTCCCCGACGATCCGAACTGGCGTGGCTGGTGGGGCGAGGAGCCGCCCTTCCGAGTTCCGGTCTTCGTTCTCACACACAAGCCTCGCCCCTCCATAGAGATGGCCGGTGGTACCACTTTCCATTTCATCAATACCACTCCGGTTGATGCGCTCCAGCAGGCTGTTGCGGCGGCGAGCGGCAAGGATGTGCGGATCGGCGGTGGGCCGACTGTTGTTCGTGACTTTCTGAGAGCAGGTTTTGTCGATCGCCTTCATGTTGCAATTGCGCCGATCCTGCTCGGTCGCGGCGTACGCTTATGGGACGATCTACGCGGTCTGGAGACTGGCTACGACGTCAAAGCTGAAACGGCGCCGAGCGGAACCATCCATCTTACCTTCCAACGCTGACCGCTAGCCTGTAACTTGGGAGGTCACGGCCTCAAGCATTCTTCCCAAGCCAGGAGTGTTGTCTCGCTGGCCAACCTGCGTCACCGCGACGTGAAGCTATTCCTCCTTTCGAGGTTTCGGCAGCTTCCAGGCGCGATCGAAACAATGGCACGTCTCTCGCTTATTGCGGATCCGCCGGCGGTGGCGAAGGTACGCCGACGCGTATCGACTTTGAGAAGTGCGGCGACAATGCGTCGACCCGCGCCCGCTGGTCAATATGAGCGGCGGTCCTGAGTTCGGCGAGCGACACTGACATATCCAACGCCCCATGATCGTAGGCGTAGTCCGGGAGATAGCCATTGACGATGAGACGCCAGTCGAAGGGAACGGTGCCTCCAACCACGCGCATCATCTTGACGACCGTCGTCGTGCAATTGCTCGTAAGCGAGTTGTAGAAAGCCGGCGTCGCGGCAAGGGCATTGGCGTCGGCAACATACTCGCGCAGGAGCGCACGTGCCTGTTCCGGGGATGCTTTCAGGCGGTAGATTTGCACATCTTCGCGACGGACGTTCGAACGGACGCCCACGACATCCCGCTCGTCTGCTGCGATGATCACCAAAGGATTGCTTTTGAACAAATCGGCGACGGGCGAGAATGCCCCTCCAACCCGGCGACGGACTTCGATCGACCACGCAAGCTGCTCGCCACCTTCAAAACCAAAGCTAAAAATCACGTGGGCAATCTCTGGCCCGGCCCAATAGGACATGAACAGGTCGATCGTCCGAAGCTTGCTCATATCGTAGGTGCGCGTCGTCCATCGCTCGAGGAAGTCAGTACTGCCATGCCACTCGAAATCCCGCACATTTGTCAGTGTCAGCAGGTCGCCGTTGAATTCGCCTGTGACCTGTCGAGCGACATCGGGTGCCCAGGATGCATTCTTCAGGGGCTTGATCGTATGCCACCAGACCAGGACAAGTGCGAACGTCGCTGCGAATATAACGACGGCTTTGAAACGCCACGGGCCAAACAATCTCGTGATTGTGAACAACCCAAAAAGAGCGAATAGCCCGGCGGCAAAGCCTCTGGCCAACTCCGAAACGGGAAGGCGATACCACAATGCAAGTGATGCCCATGTAACGGCTATCGCTATGAGGATTGCGAGTAGAACAGCGAGAATCGCCCACCCTGAACGACGCAATTTACTCTCCTCCCGTTTCAATTGGTGCAGAAAATCTCGCTGCAGCACACTAGCCGGCGAGATCAACAAGACGCCACAAAGAACCGATTGCGACCGCAATTCGTACAGGTCTTACCACATGCTAGGGTATTCGTTTGTTCAAATGCTTTCTGTTATGGGCACCGTGCGAGACGTTGCATCGCCTGGTAGCGAGGTCGTTCATCTCAGTGCATTAGCCCCCATGGCGGCAATTGTCGCAAGCCAGCCACGGCCCATGTCTGCATTCCTCGAACGGCGGCTTCGCACCAAACGTGGCCTTTGAAGGCGGCACCCATCCGCAAAGCGTGGCGATTTCCCACCTCCACGGATCGAGACGTTTCACCACGTCATCGACGCGCGAGGTCATGTACCGCAATCGGATCCTTCAAAGCGTCGAGCGGCCCTTCCAACGCAGTTCGCGGCGGAACCAGCTGTGGCTCGATCATCACGAGCTGTGGGGTCGTGTCCTGCTCTTCTAAAAGCTCGAAGCCTCTTTCGAGCATATCAGCTGTGTTCGGCCTGATCATATAGACCGGAAACGGCAAAAATGAACCAAACGGGTCATAGTCGAAACATCCGACCACGATATCTTCGAATGCTACCCCGTCGTGGCGGCTCATGAAGCGCAGCAACCCCTCGAAATTTATGGACGAGTTAATGAAGAAGCAGCGCGGCAGCCTGCCATGGCGTTCGAAGAACCGCTCGAAGGCAAGCTGTGTCATGCCCGGCGAGTATCCCGTGGTCTCGATATCGCCCTCGGTATCCACTCCAAAAATAGATCGCTTCACCGCATGAAAGCCCAGGATGCGATCGCGGCTGGCATGGTCGTCGCGACCGCCAAACATGAATACGTCCTCAGCACCGAGTGGCCCCATTCCTTCAGCGTGGCGGATAATTGCCGAGGTCAGCGCTTCTGCACCCCGTCGGTTGTCCGAGATCACCGACGGTGCGTACTTGCCGGGAAGGTCGATATTCACGTGCGGCAATCCCGCACGGGCGCACACCTGATGGACGCCGTCCGGATCAGTGGCGCCTGCGATAAATAGCGAATCAATCGAATACGCGATCAACGACTCTACGGTGCGCCGTTCTTCCTCAGGATCGCGCCGGCCGGAGACGACCACCGGCAGTAATCCGCGCTTGCGTGCCTGCGCCTCGAAGGTCTGAGCCATCGAGGAAAAGAAGCGGGTGTCGTAAACAGGCAAGAGCAGTCCGGCCAGTCCCGAGCGGGAACTTCTCAACGCCCGAGCCTGGCGATTGGCGGTGTAACGGTGCGCTTTTGCGAGCGACAGGATCTTTTCGGCTGTTTCTTCCGATATCCGCCGCTTCCGCCACGTGCCATTGAGGACGGAGGCTACAGTCGAGGCGGTTACGCCCGAGATCACCGAAAGATCGTAAATTGTTGCTTTCTTTTGCTCTTTTTCCGTCATCCGCAGACTCCTCCACCGCTCCGTTTCTCTAGATCAATGGTCCTCTTGACGAAAGTCCGTTCCGTGTTAATGTTATTGCACCATCGATGGTGCTCAATTGCAAGAGCGATTGTGCGCGATGGCAAGTCACTTAGAGGAGGTGACAGGGAGGAGGTTCCGATGGTCGGAGCCGAAACGTTCAACGCGGGAGCGCTACCGTTCCTGTGAACGGATCTTGCTTGTCAGCACTATTGGAGGAGGAAAGATCCAATGAGAAAAATACTCGCCGCGACGCTTGGTCTGTCGCTTGTACTTCTGGCATCCACCGCCTTCGCTGGTCCGAAGATCGGCGTCGTCGTCAAAATCGGCGGCATCCCGTGGTTCAATGCCATGGAAGCTGGGATCAAGGAACAAAGTGCCAAGCTCGGCGTCGAAGGCTTTATGGTTGGGCCGACCAGTGCAGACCCGGCACTCCAGGTCCGCGCCATCGAAGATCTGATCGCGCAGAAGGTTGATTATATCGGCGTGGTGCCGAATGACGCGAAGGTACTGGAGCCGGTTCTCAAGAAGGCGCAGGAGGCCGGCATCAAGGTCATCACGCATGAATCGCCCAAGCAGGTCGGTGCCGACTGGGATTTTGAACTCGCTTCGGCCAAGGGCTTCGGCGAAGCACATGGCAAGCTCCTTGCCGAGAAGATGGGCGGCAAGGGCTCCTATGCGGTGTTCGTCGGATCCTTGACCGTTCCGCTGCACAACGCTTGGGCCGACGCGGCGATCGCCTATATCAAGGCCAACTATCCCGACATGAAGCTGGTGGGCGACCGCTATGGTGTTGCCGAAGACGTCGACAAGAGTCGCTCGACCGCTCTCGACCTTATGGCGGCCAATGCCGATCTCACGGGCTTCCTGGCATTCGGTTCGCAGGGTCCAATTGGCGCAGGTCGCGCAGTGGAAGAGCGCCGCAAGGACGGAAAGGTATTCGTCATCGGTCCGTTCTCTCCAGGGCAGGGAGCAAAGCTCATCAAATCAGGTGCTTTGACGGGCGGCTTCATGTGGAACCCGAAGCAGGCTGGCGAGGTCTTCGTGACGCTTGCCGACCGAATTTCCAAGGGCGAGACGCCGAAGGCTGGCGACGACATTGAGGGCCTTGGAAAGATCAATCCCGAGGGCAACACCATCATCGTCGACCAACTGCTGGCCATCAACAAGGACAGCATCGACAAGCTCGTTGGCATGGGCCTTTAATCCTCCCGGGACCCACGCCCTGAGGTCGCGGGGACATATTCCCCGCGACCTCCTTACGGACAATGCAAAACCTGGGGCCGACCGCTGAAGCAGCGGTTGAACAGGAGGATACTCCATGAGCGTCGAACCGCTGCTTTCACTCAAGAACATCAAGGTCACCTTTGGCGGCGTACGCGCGCTGAAGGGTGTGTCCTTCGAGGTCAACCCCGGAGAAGTCCACTGTCTCGCTGGCGAGAACGGATGCGGCAAGAGCACGCTCATCAAGGTGATTACCGGCGTCTACAAACCACAGGACGGTGCTGAATTTTATTTCGACGGCAACCCGATCTCGGCCATGACACCCACTCTGGCGCAATCGCTCGGGATTCAGGTGATCTGGCAAGACTTGGCGCTGTTCGGCGAAATGAGCGTCGCCGAAAACATAGGCTTCCAGTACGCGGTCAACGGCAAATATGGGCTTGTCGACAAGCGTGCCATCGAGGACGCGGCTGAAAAGGCACTCGCTCGCCTTGGGGTGAGCATCGACATTCATCTCCCACTCAAGGAGTTGCCGATCGCGCAGCGCCAGATCGTTGCGATAGCGCGCGCCCTTGTGGGCGAAGCCCGGCTCGTCTTCATGGATGAGCCGACGGCGTCGCTGACCCAATCGGAAACCGACTATCTCATTGACATCGTCCGCAACCTTTCCGCTTCAGGAGTGGCGGTGGTCTTCGTGTCGCACCGTCTTGCGGAAGTCCTCGAAATATCCGACCGAATGACCGTGCTCCGCGACGGGGCCCTCGTTGGTGTCTTCCCAGTCGAGGGGATGACGCAGTCACGAGTAACCGAACTGATGACCGGCAGGAACTTCGACAGTTCCGTTATCGCTACCGATCACGACAACGAGGCGGTCGTGCTCTCCGTGCGGGGACTGACGCGAGCCGGCGAGTTCGAGGATATTTCGTTCGATCTTCGCCGAGGAGAGACGCTCGGGATCACCGGCCTTCTCGGAGCAGGGCGCACCGAACTAGCTCTTACGCTCTTCGGGATGCACCGCCCACAGGCGGGCGAGGTCACCATCGAAGGTGAGCGGGTCAGGTTCGGTTCCAATCGAGACGCCATTCGTGCTGGTGTTGCCTACCTTTCGGAAGACCGCTTGTCGCTTGGCCTCAATCAGCCACAGTCGATCGCCGACAACCTTGTTATGGCATCGCTTGATAAACTGCTGTCCGGCGGAATGATCTCGCCGGCCAAGAAAGCGAGCGTTGTCAGCCATTGGATCTCGGCGCTCGGCGTCAAGATTGGAACGCCAGACGACCCCATCCGGACTTTGTCAGGCGGCAACCAACAACGCGTGGCGATCGCCAAGTGGCTCGCGATCGGCCCGAAGATTCTCATCCTGGACGCCCCAACCGTAGGCGTCGACGTCGGCGCGCGAGCGGGCATCTTCGACATTGTGCGCAAGCTTGCGGCTCAGGGGCTGGCGATCATTCTGATCTCCGACGAGCCGCCCGAGGTCTACTTCAATGCGGACCGCATCATTCACATGGTCGAGGGCAAGATCCACGCGACCTATGATCCGCGACAGTTGTCGCTCAGCGAACTGGAGTCTGCCGTCTATGCGTAGGCTGATCCTTGGACACACAACCGAATTCACACTTCTGGCGGTCATGGTCGTGCTTTGCATCGGGCTGTCTTTTGGCACGGAGCGTTTTCTTACGATCTCGAACGCTTTTGATGTGCTGAACGTCTCGGCCGTCAACATCATCTTTGCCGTCGGACTTCTAGTCGTCTTGATTTCTGGCGGGATCGACATCTCCTTCGCCGTTGCCGCATCTGTGGTCCAATACCTCACCGCGCTGGCGCTTGGCGCGCTGGGTGGCGGCAACTGGGCGGAAGGCTTCATCATCGCGGGGGCGGTTGGGATCGGCCTCGGGCTGATCAATGCCGCATTGGTCTACCGGCTTCACATCATCTCGATCGTAGCGACGATCTCGACCTTCAACATCTTCTTCGGACTCCTGATGTTCTTCACCAAGGGCGTGTCGATCTACGATCTGCCGGAATGGCTGACGACGCGCGTCGTGTTCTTTGAACACGAGATGGCCGATGGATCGTGGGTCGAACTCACACTTCCGGTGGTGGTGATGATCCTCTGCTGCTTTGCGACCTGGTTTATGATCTCGAGGACGACGATCGGCCGCCAGCTTTACGCTTTCGGCGACAATCCTGAAGGAGCACGTCGCTTCGGAATCAACATCGGCGCCATGCACTACATCTCGTTTGGATGGCTTGGCCTGATGGCTGGCATCGCCGGCCTGATGCAGGCTCACTACGCCGAGGAAGTTGTTCCGAATGCGCTTTATGGTCGCGAACTCGACGTCCTCGCCGCCACGGTTCTCGGTGGTGCGCGGCTGGGTGGTGGTAAGGGATCCGTTATTGGCTGCGTCCTCGGCGTCTTGATGGTTTCGATCACGCAAAACGGGCTCAACCTGATGGGCGTGTCGCCCTTCGCGTTCAAGATGATCGTCGGCGCAATCATCCTCATTGCCATCACGCTCTCTTCCGCGCGCATCGACAAACTTCTGCCATTCCTCGCGAAAAGCAACGCCAAAAGGGGGAGCTCGCACTCATGAAAGCCATCGCTCAAAAGTTCAACGCCACCTTCGGCGCGGATATGACCGGCCCGGCGATCGCATTCTTAGCAGTGATGGTGATCTTCGGACTGGCCGCCAACAACTTCATTTCGTCGGCAACCTTCGGATCGGTGGCATTCCAGCTTCCCGAACTCGGGCTTCTGACGCTCGCGATGCTGCTGCCACTTTTGACCGGCGGGATCAACCTCTCGGTGACGTTCACCGCAAACCTATCTGGACTGGCCGCCGCCTGGGTCATGCAATCGTACGGCGGCGTAGATGCCTCGCCGGCTGCATTCCTGCTGGGCGTCCTTGCTGCGCTGGCGACGGGCGGCGCCGCGGGCCTCATGACCGGCGCTGCCATTGCCTCCACGCGGGCCCACCCGATCCTTGTCACGCTGTCGATGATGATCTTCTTGCGCGGGCTTGGCGAGTTCCTCACCCGAGGCGGCGACGTGTCCGGATTTCCGAGCTTCATCGCTCCTATCGGACACGGGTCGATCTTCGGACTTCCTATTCCGCTCTTGATTTTCATAGCCTGCGTCGGGATCTGGCAGCTTCTGCTGACGCGCTTCAAGCTCGGCTTCGGCCTGCTGATGATCGGCTCAAACATCGAGGCGGCTCGATACTCCGGCCTGAATACGCGTCGCATACTGGTGCTGGTCTACACGCTGTCGGGTCTGATGTGCGCCGTCGCAGGTGTGATAATGCTCGCCCGCTTCAATTCGGTCCGCGTCGGCCACGGCGAGTCCTATCTGCTGATCACCGTGCTCGCCGCGTTTCTCGGCGGCATCGACCCGTTCGGCGGTTTCGGTCGCGTATTGCCGGTCTTTGTCGCTCTCATCGTGCTCCAGCTCCTTTCGTCGGGTCTGAACCTGATGGGTGCAAACCAGCATCTGGCAACGGCGCTCTGGGGCGTACTGATGATCGTCGTCATGGCCGCAAGAACTATCGTTTCAACGTACATCGCATCACGCAGAAAGAAGGGATGACCGTGCAAGGTTTTGGAATTCATGCGAGCATGTGGACTATGAACTGGGACCGCGCAGGCGCGGAGCGGGCCATTGCCGGTGCTACCAAGTACAAGATGGAATTTATCGAGATTCCACTCGCTGACGCGCCGTCGGTCGATGCCAAGCATACTCGCGACCTTTTGGAAAAACATGGCCTGCGTGCAGCATGCTCGCTCGTGCTGCCGGAAGCGGCATGGGCCTCGGCAAGGCCGGACGCCGCCATCCGGCACCTGAAGGTGGCGATAGACAAGGCGGCCGAGATGGGCGCCGAGGCACTCACGGGCGTCACCTACGGCGGTACCAACGAACGCACTGGAGCTCCTCCGACACAGGCGGAGTACGACAACGTCACGCGTGCGCTCGAGGCGGCCGCGAAGCATGCCAAATCCCAGGGCATCCAGTTCGGCGTTGAAGCCGTGAACAGGTACGAAAACCATCTGGTCAACTCGGCCGAACAAGCCGTGGCTTTGGTCGAACGCATCGGTTTGGACAACGTGTTCGTCCATCTCGACACGTTCCACATGAACATCGAGGAGAAGGGGGCCGCAAACGGCATCCTGGCCGCGCGCGATCACCTCAAATACATGCATCTTTCGGAAAGCGATCGCGGGACCCCCGGTGCAGGCAACGTGCCTTGGGATCCGATCTTCGCCGCTTTGTCGGCGATCGGCTTCAAGGGCGCGCTTACCCTGGAGAGCTTCGTCAGTATGCCGCCGGAGATGGCTGGCGACATATCGACCTGGCGGCCGGTTGCGCGTGACGAGGAGGAAGTCATGGGCAATGGCCTCTCTTTCCTGCGCAACAAAGCCGCACAATACCAACTGGCATGACTTCGCAATGGTCAGCGCCCCAACGGCGTTGGTAGCGGAAAGTGCGAAGTGGCAATGGGAGGAAATCCTTGAGCAAGATTGAAGGAAACGCGCGGAAGATCGCGAAGATCGCGGCCCAACGCTTCCACGAAAGCAACGGTCGGAGAGTTCTGATAGCCGTAGCGGGCGCACCCGGTTCAGGGAAATCCACGCTCGCGGAGCGCGCCGTGGAGATTATCAACAAGGATCATCACCTCAACGCAGCCCTGTTTCCGATGGACGGATACCACTATGACGATGTCGTCCTGGAGCAGATGGGGCGCCGGCCTTACAAGGGGGCAATCGACACCTTCGATGCCCATGGTCTGCGTCACATGCTCAAGCGCTTGAAGGCCAACGAGGACGACGTCGTTGCCGTTCCGGTATTCGACCGCTCTATCGAGATCGCGCGGGCTGGCGGCAATCTAATTCCCCGGTCGACGAACATCATTGTCTGCGAAGGCAACTACCTGCTGGCGCGCCAGCCGCCCTGGGACAAGTTGAAGGAGATTTTCGACTTCACCGTATTCGTCGACGTGGACGAGGATCACCTGCGGCAGAGACTTCAGAACCGCTGGCGGAGCTACGGCCTCGATCCGAAGGAGATCAATCGGAAGGTCGAAGAGAACGATCTGCCGAACGGACTTGCGATCGTAGCGGGAAGCGCCGAGCCGGACCTCCGCATCGAGAACAACTGATCCGCGAAGGCCGACCGGAGGTAGCTGCGGTCGGCCACTGCCAACCCCGCCAGGGACATTCGGCGGGATCTACTACATTGGAGACTCCTATGAAACACGGAATTTACTACTCTTACTGGGAACACGAGTGGAGCGCAAAATTCGGCCCCTACGTCGAGAAGGTAGCCAAACTCGGCTTCGACGTCATCGAGGTAGCTGCACACCATATCAATGAATACAGCGACGCCGAACTGGCAGAAATCAGACGGACCGCCACGGACAATAACATCGTCCTCACGGCCGGGATCGGTCCTTCGAAATCCAAGAACCTTTCATCACCGGACATTGCGGTGCGCCAGGCGGGAAAAGCATTCTTCGAGCAAACGCTTACAAACGTCGCAAAGCTTGACATCAAGACGATCGGCGGCGCGCTGCATTCCTATTGGCCGGTGGACTACTCGAAGCCAGTCGACAAGGAGGGCGACCGGGCTCGCGGAGTCGAGGGTATTCACGGCATTGCGGATTTCGCCGCCAACTTGGGAATTAACCTCTGCATCGAAGTCCTGAACCGCTTCGAGAACCACGTTCTCAACACCGCCGCAGAGGGTGTCGCATTCGTGAAGGATGTCGGGAAGCCGAATGTTAAAGTGATGCTCGATACCTTCCACATGAACATCGAGGAGGACAGCTTCGGCGAGGCGATCCGCACCGCCGGCCCGCTGCTCGGACATTTCCATACGGGTGAAAGCAACCG
This sequence comes from Rhizobium sp. 57MFTsu3.2, assembly GCF_012932765.1. Taxonomy (NCBI): domain Bacteria; kingdom Pseudomonadati; phylum Pseudomonadota; class Alphaproteobacteria; order Hyphomicrobiales; family Rhizobiaceae; genus Rhizobium; species Rhizobium sp. 57MFTsu3.2. The sequence goes on along the minus strand of NZ_JDWI01000002.1, from coordinate 4,313 downwards.
TCGAGTGCCCGGTAAAGGAAGAATTCCTTGGCACGAGGTCGGCCTGGCACTTCGCGAGATCAACTATACCGGCGCTGTGGTCATGGAGCCGTTCGTAAAGACCGGTGGAACGATCGGATCTGATATCAGGGTCTGGCGCGACCTCACCGACGGCGCAGACGAAACGAAAATGGACGAGGATGCTCGAAACTCTCTGGCATTTTCTCGATTTGTACTCGGCGGCTGATCTTGACGATGCGTTCAGCCCCTTGGATCACTTTGCCATAGATGCAAGAGGGATCCGAATTGGAGCCTCAGAAGATTGTCGAAACTCAGGCCACAAGGGCCGCCGTGCGGCGTCATCACAAACCAATACCCCTGCGCGCGAGCGCAGGGCAGCTTTGAGCATGTTATCTGGTTATACCGCTCCCGGTTTCCACCACACGCATTTGGCAAATAGCGCGTCGAAGTTTTTGATCCTGCTTCGTTGTGCGGGGATCGCTACCCCTTCCCTGGCAAGGTGGACCATATTGGTCGTCACCAGTTGGCTGTTTCCCGTACTCTGATAGCAGAACTGCTCGGTCGGCTTTTGCCCGGCCTTGCCGTCGTTGAAGACCCATCCGGTTATGACGTTTCCCCCGACTGCTTCGACTTCCGAAAAGACCGTCAGGCTCCGTTCGATGGAATCCCCGTCAGCGGTCTTTTGCGGCAGTGCTTGCGGGACTTGCGCAGGGATGCCGTCAAGCTCGACCGTCCCGCCTTCAGCAAGCTTTACCGTCGCGTCTTCGGCCATGCCGACCTTGCCCCCATCGGCTAGTACCACTTTCGCGCCGTCGGCAAGCGTTACGCTGCCTTTGACTTCGATTGGCGGCATGTTCCTGAATGCTTCAGCCATGGCGGCTTTCAGCAGTTCGGGGTCCGCCTTCTCGTTCTCCGCCTTGATCGCGAGGGCGAAGGCAATCCCGACGCAGAGAACCAATGCGGATGCGCCGAAAAGATAGTTGCGGAGCGTTGCAGACTTCAAAGCCGATGTATTGGCTTGCGACTCCTGAATGACGGTTTCAGTCAGCCGAATATCGTTCTCGTTGCTACTAGCGGTCATGGCTTCGTTTCCCGAATTGGCGTGACGTTGTTGTTACTCATGGTGGCAATGCGCCGAACGTGGTTTTCTAGCGTCGGAGACATGACGACTTCTTTTCGTACCCTCTTTGCTGGCTTCGGTGGCAGCGCCTTAGGTATCGGGTGGTATGCTGTCACGACCAGAATTGTGGAGGCAACAGCAATGCCCGCTGCCGTGACCAGGACGAAAAACCGCAAGAACCAATGGACTTCATCGTCGGTAACCGCCGTTGGATCTTTGCCGAAGACCATCGCCGTAAAAGAATGCAATTGCGATTGAAGAACGGCCTCTCGGCGAACACTCTCCAATTCGGTAACCTTCATTTGTTGATTAGCGATCAGAACATTGCTGTCGGCAACGACCTTGGCAGCTTCGTCGCGTGCCTTGGCGGCCCCGGCGCGTTGCTCCTGCACATTGCCAATCTGCCCAATTACCGACGTTCCGGCGTATTCAGGTTGAACCAGCTTCGAGCGGGTCTTGGTGCATTGGCGGGTTTGCCCCTTCTTGTTCCGGCAAGTCCCCACATAATTTTCCTTGACGGTGTAAGCCTTTGGAGCCGCGCCAATGCTTTGGATAGTCGCTCCCAACTCTCCAACCTGCTTATCAAGGCGAGCTACATCGTCAGCCAGAGGTTTCATGATTGCCGCCTTGGCTTCCTTGTCGGCGACCAGCGTTGCAAGCTGCCCCTTAGCCCGAGCGAGCTCATCAGTCGCACGAACAACGCCGATCAAACGCGGGGAATAGATTTGTTCCGTCACCTGCGACATGGCTTTGGTCGTTATGAAGATGCAGCACACGACGCCAAACCAAGCAATGACCTTCTTCCAGATCTGCGTATGCGTGCAAATGGCCTTCGCCGTTTGGATACGTGCCGTTTCCGCAAGCGCCATCGAGGCGGCGCCGATGATAGCCAAGGCGTAAAGCGTGGCGTCATTTGATACGTAACGCCCCGCAAATTCATATGCGGCGAAGAACGACGCAATGATAATCCCGGCTTCGATGCCGTATGCGAAGTACAATTGGATATAGTTGACCCGATAGCCGCTTTCTCGATCACGGCGGGCCTTCCTGTTTATCGGCACTTCTATTTCTCCAAGGGTGGTCAGTAGTCCAGTTGGGCGGTTGGTCCGCACCAATGCTGAAGGCGCGCTAGCTTCGCCGCTCCGCCTTTCTGGTATTTCAGGCCGAGTCCTTCGGACACAAGTTGGGTCGCAACGTTCGTTTTGCCGACATAGACCCGTGCCAGAGTCCGGCCGAAGCGGTCGGTGCCATTACGGCGAATGATGACGGGGCCGCTATCCAGCAGATCTCGCAACCGGTCGGCCGCCTGCATTCCAACGTCCAGCTCATTGTCGCAATGCGGCTTCCATGTCTCCGGCGTGTCTAGATCGGTAATCCGGATCGTCTCACCGTTTTGCAGTTCAAAAGTGTCCCCGTCGATAATCCGAAGGTCGGACGCGTTGGCGGTACTCGCGGTCAATGCAGCGACCGCAAGGATGATTGCAGCAAATTTTTTCATTTTTTCGTTGACCTGAATTCTGAATTGTTTGGGGCGCCCTTTGCGGCCAATTGACCGCTCAAGGCATCCGCCCCCCAATCAGCTTATCCGCATGAGAGCCGGTACCGAAGGCGGTGACAGCCTGAACTATTGCGACTGCTTTTTCACGGTTCATGTCTCCCTTTAAAATGCTCTTCGAAAGCTTTGACGGTCCCGTAAGTCTCCGCGACACGTGTTTGAACCTTGCGCATCATATCGGAGCCGCGTTCTGGCCATCCATGGTGCTCGAACATGGCTGCGAAGCCGCCGAATCTCGTTTTGGCGATGTGAGCGATGACCTGTGCGTCGCCTCCTGGCGCATATCCGGACTCCAACGCTCTGTTTGGTTCACTAGTGGGTTTCATTATTCCAATCCTAACGACGGGACATCGATCCATGTCAGCGGCTGGTTTCCGGGCTCCCTCTGGATTCCAAATCTCAGTCGGTTTCTTTGGTTAGGTCTGACCGTCGACGAACTTCCGTCTTGCGCCTTAGTCTTGGGCAATGGATAAATGGGATAAGCAAAAATGAATGGCTTGCTTGCTGATGCCAATTGCTTGCGGTTGGATGCCAAACTGCAGCCGAAATCCCTGCATCTGCTAATCCAGTATCGCGTCAAAGCGGCTGGCGCATGGCACCGGTCGCTACTCGGAAAGTGCGAGCACAGGCTTGCCACGCGGGCCCGCCGAAATTCTGACGAGCCTTTGCCCATTTAACAACAGCAAGCATGACCAAACGAGCTTGGCTTTGAAAGCCCAGCAGCCAAGCGATCTGCGAAGCTTCCCGATCGCGCACTCGCACAGCATAAACGACCTCAGGGCTCCCCCCGAGGTCGCTCGAAGTCTGTATCACAGGCTTCCAATATCATTCTTGAGCCAGCTGGATAGCATTGTCACTTTGTTGACGCGTCGCTTCAGGCCAAAAAACCTCGTGATCAGATCGAAGATCGAAGCCACTAGGCCAACCGCTAAGCGTGGTTGTGCCGTTCCGAGTGTCTTTTCATCGACGCCCGTCGTTCTAATTTTTCTCATGATGGATCGCGGCGTTCCAACCGCGCCTTCTTCAAGCATCGGAGATGATTGGTAGAGCTTGTCTCTTCGACAACTCCGAACCGCCAGTCCGACTAAGATCTCAGCTTGAAAAGGGACAGCTCTTAGAGCCTACAGAAGCAGGCGAAATCTCAACCGGCGGCGGCGTGCGAAATGATGAGTTCTGCCATTGCACGCCTCCTGTAGGTTGTGTCACCGAGCGTGAGATACCTGTTTCGCGGCCGTTTTGCAAGGTGGACCTTTGTCGGAGGGCGGAATCATTGGTTGTTTACGGAGAGAGGAGACCGGCGAGAGGCGGGATCGCTTCGCAAGCGGAACATTGATCTGCTGCGATCTCGTGATGTTGCATGGCGGGTCGGTCAAAACCTCTAGGTGTGTGGTCCCGGAATGAGATGGTGCGGATTGATTTTGAAGATTGACGGGTCCCTTGTCCAGGCGTTGCAGATTGCTTGATAGGGCGTTCGCCATCGGAGCGCCTTGAGGTGTTTGGCGAAGTTGTAAGCAGTGACGAAGGCCAGGACATGGGCCTTGAGACTTTCCAGGTCGTCATAATGGTAGACCTTGACGGTGGCGTCCTTGATGGTTCGATTCATCCGCTCGGCCTGGCCGTTCGTCCAAGGATGGTAGG